>VBLP01000372.1:533-2357 GCA_005887925.1 Deltaproteobacteria bacterium
CCTCTGCCCGGCTTTTTGTCCGGTCCTGTGACCGGATCGACTCGAATACGGGATTGTGCTTGGCGGCCAGCGCGCGGGCGACGGCGTCGTCGGCCTTGGCGTTGTGGATCAAGGCGTCGATCGGCAGCGGCACGGCGAGCGCCGGATCGTCGATATGACCGGCGGCGTCGAGCTCGCGCCACGCGCCGAGCGCGGCCGACCACTCCAGGGCGCGCGAGCGCTCGATGTCGATCGCGAATACGCGGCGAACGCCGCGCCCCACCAGCTTGGCGGCCTTGGCGGCGGCCTTGCTCAGGGACTCGGTGCTGACCACCTCGAACGCGAGCTCCTCGAGCTGGCGGCCCCCGGTCTCGGGGTGAGGGTCGTCGGGGTAGACGCTGACGTCGGGGGCGGCGTCGTCGGTCTCGGAGGTCCGCGTCAGCTGGTCGCAGGCGGCCTCGACCTCGGGGCCGGTGTGCGCCTCGATCAGCGCGCAGAGCTGGAGGTGCCGGCTTGCGTGGGGACGATCGGCGGGGGACACGTAGACTAGCTCCCCGTCGTGCATCTCGTAGCGCGTCTCGGGCTCGACGAGACGGTCGTCGATCGCGGGCAGCGCGGAGCGAGCGCGAGAGGCCTCGGACGACATGCCCCAGCATACCTCGGGCGGTACGCCAGAACGATCGAGATCAGGGGAATGCATGGCGGCATCGCGGCGGGCGGAGAGCAAGCCCCGCGCCACAGCTAATGCTGCGATTTCGCGGTCGATGCTGTCCGGAGATCGGCCGAGATTCGGACAAGCGTCCGAGATCCGGACGATCCCCGGACAGGATTGCCGACCGGCTCCGCGATCGACGGTTCTTCAGGGCCGCGAGAGCATGTAGAGAGGCGCGCTGTTGCCGACCTGCGCGGTCACGTACAGGCGGCAACGGTCTTCCGAGATCCCGGCCGGGTGGACGCTGGCGAGCGTACCGACGTCGACGGTCGCGCCGAGGTTGAAGTCCGCCGTGGTGGACGTCCGGCTGGCGACGACGAGGCTCGTGTCCCGGTTGAACGCGATCTCGAGATCATCGGCGGACGCGACCGGATTTCGCTCGCTCATTGCCGTTGCGAGCGAATCGATACGAACGGGCGAGCCGAGCGTTCCGCTCTGGAGCGGCGCGGCCTTGATGTCGCCGCCGGCGGAGAAATACAGTGCCGTGCGGCTGATGAACGGATCCACGCCGGCAATGCTGATATCCGTGAAATTGGCCCAGTCGGCAGTCGGGTTCGCGCGCGTCATGCGGAGCAACTCGCCCTGTCCGCTCTGCAGATAGAGGACGGTCTCTGCCTCGTTCGCGGAAGGGGCGAGGACCAGATCGGGAACACCCGGCGCGGGCTCGCCGACCGGGAACGCGCCGGACTTCGTCTTGCGCGCCGCGCGGGACGTCGTGATGCTCTGACCCTGTGACAGGGAGAAATAGATCACCAGCTCGTCATAGCTGACGGTCGCGCCGCTGACGTTGGCGGCGCCGGGGACTGGCGCTGGATTCGCGAATCCGGCGGCAAGGTTGCACGGGCCGGCGGTGGTGTCGGGGACCGCAGTATCGGCCGGTGCCGCGTCGATCGTCTGTGTGCCCTTGACGCTCCCGCACGCAGCCAGCCCGACCAGCAGCAACTTTGCACCCCGCATGGAGCTGAATCATGGCCCGGTTTCTCTGGCGATCAAAGCCGCGCAGGCATCGTGATGACTGATTCAGTCCATGCAACGCGCAGTACCGATATGCGTGGGAGTGATCGCCACGGCGAGAGTGAGCGAGCGTGAGGTGGGCCACGGTCGGGGCGCACGGACGCCAGTCTGTGGAGGAC
>VBLP01000372.1:2412-8222 GCA_005887925.1 Deltaproteobacteria bacterium
GCGGCTGGCGAAGTGGCGCAGGATGCGGCCGACGGTGCGCAGGCGGTTGACGAGGAAGCTCATGCGGCGTTCCGGGTGATGACGAGATCGCCGACGACGAGGGCGTCGATCGGGTGGCTGAGCAGGAAGCCGACGGCGTCGATGCCGTTGCCGATGATCGGCTCGCCCGCGCCGTTGAACGAGGTGTTGAGGGCGATGGGCATGCCGATGGTGTGGTCGAGGGCGGCGAGGACGGCGGCAAGCTCGGGGGCGCTCGTGGAGGTGACGGTCTGGACGCGCGCGGTGTCGTCGACGTGACGGACGGCGGCGAGGCGGTCGCGGTGGGCGGGGGCGACGGGACAGACGGTGGTCATGAACGGGGTGAGATCGCCGTCGGCGCCGAGGAAGTACGCGGCGGCGCGGTCGCGCAGGACGGCCGGGGCGAACGGGCGAAACGGCTCGCGGCGCTTGATGGCGCGGTTGAGTCGCTCGCGGCTGTCGGGGTCGGCGGGGTTGGCGAGGATGGAACGGTTGCCGAGGGCGCGCGGGCCCCACTCGAAGCGGCCCTGGCAGAATGCGACGATCTTGCCACCGGCGACGAGGGTGGCGACCTCGGTGGGGAGATCGGCGGAGGTGCGGACGGTGAGGCCGAGGTCGCGGGCGAGCTGGGCGGTGGCCGCGATGTCGATCGGCAGGCCGAGGGCAGCGGTGGTGAGGGCGGCCGGGCGAGGGTCGCCGAGCTCGAGGGCGCCGAGGATGGCGGAACCGAGCGCACCGCCGGCGTCGCCGGCTGCGGGGTGGACGAAGACGTGGTCGAAGCCGGACTCGCGGGCGAGGCGCGCGTTGGCGACGGCGTTGAGCGCGACGCCCCCGGCGAGGCAGAGCGCGGTCTCGCCGGTGCGGCGGCGGGCCTCGCGCGCGAGGCCGAGGAGGGCGTCCTCGGTGACGGCCTGCAGCGTGGCGGCGATGTCGGCGTAGCGCTGGTCGGCGGCGGAGCTGAGGTCCCAGGGTCGGTGCGGCGAGCGGCGCGGGCCGAGCAGCGCGTCCATGGCGGGGCCGAAGCCGAGCTCGGCGTCGGCGAGGTAGGCGAAGTACGGCAGGCCGAGCTCGAACGTGCCGTCATCGTGGAGGCGGAGGA
Source organism: Deltaproteobacteria bacterium (assembly GCA_005887925.1). Taxonomy (GTDB): domain Bacteria; phylum Myxococcota_A; class Polyangia; order Haliangiales; family Haliangiaceae; genus JABFXX01. The sequence goes on from VBLP01000372.1 coordinate 3,530, forward strand.
GGCGGGCGAACTCGTCGCGCAGGCGAGGCTGGCCGTAGGCGGCGAGGCCCATGACCTTGTATTCGCCCTCGTTGACCTCGAAGCCGAGGTACGCGGTGAGACCGGCGTAGAGCAGGCCGAGCGAGTGGGGGTACTCGATGCGGCCGAGCTCGCGCAGGCTGCGGCCGTCGCCGTGCCACAGCGCGGTGGAGGTGGCCTCGCCGACACCGTCGACGGTGAGGACGGCCGCGCGCGGGTAGCGGCTGACGAAGAACGCGCTGGCGGCGTGGGCGCGGTGGTGCTCGGTCGACGTCACCTTGGCGCGCGGGACGCCGAGCTGCTCGGCGATGCGGTCGATGACCCAGACCTTGCTGCCGAGCTGGGCGCCGACGGCGCGCGGGAACTGGCGCAGCGAGCGCGGGAAGGTGCGCAGGGTGGAGACCAGCACGCGCTCGAGCTTCTCGATCGGATCTTCGTAGAACACGACGCGATCGAGGTCGGCGGCGAACAGGCCCGCGTGAGCGAGGCAGGCGCGCGCGGCGTCGATGGGGAGGCGAGCGTCGTTCTTGATCCGCGACAGGCGCTCCTCCTGGACGGCGGCGACGATGGCACCGTCGACGACGAGGGCGGCGGCGGCGTCGTGGTACTCGCCGGAGATGCCCAGGACGGCGGCCATCACGGCACCTCGCGCGTGCCGGGCGGCGCGGCGGCGGTGGCCATCGCGGCTTGGCGTGATGCGGCCGGCACGGCGTCGGACAGCGTACCGGCGGCCACGGGCGCGGCGGCGAGGGTCGCGGCGGGTGAGGTTGCAGGTGAAGCAGCGATCGCGGGTGCGGCAGCCGCCGCGGACGTCGGGAGATGCCAGCTGGCGGCGCGGCGGTCGCGGCGCCCGAAGATCGCGGAGGTGAGCACCACGGCGCCCGCGACGAGGTAGATCGCGATCATCGCGAGCGTGTAGACGGCGGTGGCGAGGGTCCGGCCGGCGCGGCGCCAGGTCCGCCAGGCCTCCCACAAGGCGGCCCGTTGCAGCTCGCGGCGGGCGGCGCGCTCGCTGCCGGCGAGCTCGACGAGGAGGGCGCGGGTATAGCTCTCGTGGCGCTGCTCGTCGACGAGGATGGCCTCGAACAGCGCGCGGGTCCGCACGTCGCCGCGCGCGCTGAAGTGGGCGGCGTAGCGCTCGAACTGCTGGCGGCCGCGCCGCTCGCCGCGATGGACGAAGGCGAGGAAGCGCAGCTCGCCGAGGCGCTCGAACAGCCGCTCGGTGTCGGCGACCGGCGGCGGGAACGGGTCGCGCCCGGCGGCGAGGCGGAGGTCGGTCGACCGGCGCCAGAACATCTGGGCGTGGCGGGTCTCGTCGAGCGCATGGCGCAGGTAGAGAACGCGGCGCGCCGGCGCGTCGGTGCGATGCGCCGCGTGCAGGAGGTCGATGCGGCTGCCTTGCTCGGCCCGCGCGAAGCCGTACAGCTTGCGCGCGCCGTGGCCGGGCACGCGCCACACGATCGGCGTCACCAGGCGCAGGACGGCGGCCCTCATGGCGGGCTCGCAGGATCCCGGCGAATGCACGCCAGGAGCTGGGGGCAGGTCGCCGGCGAGTGGTAGTACCGGCTGACGCACGCCGGGTCGGGGGCGCCATACGCGCCGCGACAGGTGACGGGCTCGTCGCGCCGGCCGCGGCCCTCGAACACCTGCCGCCAGCAGTCGCAGATCGCGCGCTCGACCGGCGAGCGGAAGCGATAGCCGAGCTCGTCGGGCCCCGGCGGCCGGGTGCGCGCCACCGGCTTGTCGAACGCGAGCGTGGCGTGCGCGGCGCCCACCTGCCATGCGACGTGAAGGACGCGCGTCACGTCGGTCCAGCGCACCGTCGCGGTGACCTCGCGGCCCTCCACGACCGGGATGAGCAGCGAGAGCTCCGACGGCATGACGAGGACCATCGCCTCGTGGCCGTCGTCGCGCGTGATCTCGGCGCCGAGCGGCGAGGACAGCTCGGTCGGCGCGCACCGGACTCGCAGCCACTCGCGGACCTGCTTGGTCTCGCAGCCGGCGCTGCTCGAGCCGGTGACGATGACCTCGGAGGCGCGCTTGAACACGTCGGGCAGCGGGATCGGCGAGCGCAGGCTGACGGCGGCCCGCGCGGGCGGCGTCTCGCCGAGCGTGGCGGCGAGCGCGGCGGCGACGGCGGCGTGGCCCTTCGGCGTCATGTGGATGTCCTTGTCGAGGAACGCGCCGGGCTCGGCGGCGGCGAGCACGGGCGTGGCGTCGAGCACGGAGACGCCGAGCGAGCGGCACAGCGCGGCGAGCTCGGACGCGAGCGCGAGGCTCGGGCCCATGTCGATCGGGGATGCTCCATATTTGCGCCACTCCGCCGGCGACACCTGGACGTCGAGCGGCAGGATCAGCACGACCAGGCGCGCACCGCCGTGCTCGACCAGCTGCTGGACATCGCGCAGGTAGCTGGCGAGCGGCGGATCGAGCGCCGCCTGGAGCTTCTGGACATCGAGCTCGGTCAGTCGCGCCACCGCCTGATCGCTGACGGCGAGCTGCGCGAGCACGCCCTTGGCTTCGGCCTGGTGCGCCCGCGCCCAGCGCGCGAGCTGGTCGCGCAGCCGCGCCCGGACCGCGGCGGCCTCGGTGATGTGATCGGCGGTCGCGCGCGCCGATCGCGTGCTCTCGGCGAACGGGTTGCCGACGATGTCACCGGGGTTGGCGCGGGCGATCGCGAGCGTGAGGTCGTCGACATCCTCGCCGCGCAGCAGCCGGCGAATGTCGCGATCGATCTCCGTCTCGGCCGCCTCGATCGCCTGGTGGGTCTGGGTCACCGCGTCGAGCCGCGCGCGCCGCGCCTGGTCGAGCGCGACCCGGTCGTGCTGGACCTGCTCGCCGGAGCGGACGATGTCGCGCCACGTGCCCTCCGACGCGACGCCGCCCTCCATGGCCTCGCTGCTGCCGCCGCCGTGGCGCCACTTGCGCAGCGCGAAGAACAGGTGCGAGCGGCGATACAGCAGCTCGCGGCCCGGGAAGTCGATGATGTCGCCGGGCGCGGTCTCGCGGCGCACGGCCCAGCCGTCCCATACCGCGTGGCGCTCCTTGTTGGGGTGTCCGGCCTCGAACAGGTCGTTGGCGAGGTTGACGGTCAGGACCACAGTCCGCGGATGGCGCCGGGCGAGCTGCTCGGCGATCACCGCGCGGTACTCGGCGGGGCCATAGGTCGGCACGCCGGCGTTGATCACCGGCCGGCCGATCGCGCGGGCCAGGCGCGCCGAGAACGTCTCGTCCTCCTCGACGCCGAGCCCGAACACCTGCGAATCTCCGACGACGAGCACGTCGTCGCCGCCGGGCGCGGGCAGCTCGACGCCGCGGAAGCCGTCGCGGCTGATCCGGACGTGCGTGGCCGGGTTGCCGCCGAACGCGACGGTCTCGGTGGCGCCGGGCGAGAGCCGCACGCCGAGCTCGGGATCGGCGACGTAGACGTTGAGGTGAGGGAACGCACCGCCGTCGCGGTAGTAGAACATCGCCTCCGCCACGCCCCCGCCGAGCGCGAGCCCGCCGAGCATCATCGCGCAGCGCGCGAGCCAGCGGGTCCAGCGCCGCGACGGCGGCCGGCGAGCAACGGCGACGATCGGGGTCGAGATCGCAGGCTCGGTCATGGAGTAGACACAACGCACGAGGGCCTCACGCGATTCGTGCGGTCCCCCACCGCTGCTCACACGATAGAGGTAACGCGCCGGCAGCTCGCGACGCAGGGTGTCGCGCGGTTACGCTCGCGACGCGCCTGCATGTCGCAGCTGTGCTTCTGACCGATCGGTAGGCGCACTGCGTGGTCCGAAAATTCAGCTCGGATCGCGGTTGTCCTTCGTCTGTTATCGTGGATACATATCCGACATCATGTCAGCGAGGAAGCCGATCGGCATCTTCCACGAGCACCCTGACTGGTTCCGGCCGCTGTTCACGGCACTCGAGCGGCGCTCGCTTCCGTTCGTGCGCATCGACGCGGCGAGCTACAGCTACGATCCTTCGGAGCGGTCGTCGCCGCTGGCGCTCGCGTTCAACCGCGCGAGCCCGTCGGCCTACACCCGCGGCCGGCGGCAGACGACGTTTCACACGCTGAACTGGCTGCGCCACCTCGAGCGCCTCGGCGTGCCGGTGGTCAACGGCAGCACGGTGTACGCGATCGAGATCTCGAAGGCGACGCAGATCGAGGTGCTCGAGGAGCTCGGCATCCCGTATCCGGCGACGCGCATCGTCAACCATCCGTCGCAGGTGCCGGCGGCCGCCCAGGGCCTCCGCTACCCGATCATGGTCAAGGCCAACATCGGCGGCAGCGGCGCGGGCATCGCGCGCTTCGACGACGCCGACGCCCTGGCCCAGGCGGTCCGCGCCGGCCAGCTCGACTTCGGCGTCGACGACACGGCGCTGGTCCAGGAGGCGGTGCCGATGCGCGATCAGAGCATCGTGCGCGTCGAGGTGCTCGACGGCGAGATCCTGTACGCGATCCGCGTGTTCCCCAAGGCCGGCTCGTTCAACCTGTGCCCGGCCGACGCGTGCCAGACCACCGGCGGCGCCGAGCTGTCGCGCAACGCGTGCGCGCTCGACGCGGCCAAGAACGGAATGCGCGTCGAGGGCTTCGATGCGCCCGCCGAGATGCGCGCCCGCGTGCTCGCGATCGCCAGGCGCATCCAGCTCGACATCGGCGGCGTCGAGTACATGATCGACGACC
>VBLP01000373.1:0-5093 GCA_005887925.1 Deltaproteobacteria bacterium
GAGGCGCGGCGCGACGGCGAGGCCAACTGGCGGCCGATCCAGACCGGCAAGGCCCCGCTGACCGCGACCACGTGGGAGTGGAACACCGAGACCTATCCCGACGGCTGGTACCGCGTGCGGGTCACGGCGTCCGACGCCGCGGCCAACTCGCCCGACCGCGCGCTGACCTCGAGCCAGACCAGCACGATGTTCGCGATCGACAATACCCGGCCGGCGATCGACGGCCTCACGGTGACCTATCCCCGGGCCCAGGCCCGCGCGAGCGACGCGCTCAGCACGATCGCCGAGATGGCGTACTCGGTCGACGACGGCCCGTGGCAGCTCGGGACCAGCACCGACGGGCTGTTCGACGACACCACCGAGGATCTGCGGATCGAGCTGACCGGGGGCCTTCCGCGCGGCACCCATACGCTCGCCGTGCGCGTCGCCGACGCCGCCGGCAACATCGGCTCGACCTCGATGACGTTCGTGGTGAAGTAGCGTTGATCCGGCGGGCGCCCGCGTCTACATTCGCGGCTCGCCATGGGGGAGAACCGTGACGTCGTGGGCGCGCTGACGCGCGCTGGTCATCCGGCTCGGATCGACCGCCTCGCCGGGCCCAGCCGCCGGGTGTTCCTCCAGCTCGCAGGCGCGCTGCCCGCGGCGGCGTGGCTCAGCGCGGGCTGCACCTCGAGCGGCCCGCGCTACCTCACCGACACCGAGCGCCGCGTGCTCGGCGCGTGTGCCGACGCGATCTTTCCGCCCGACGACAGCGGCCCCGGCGTCTCCAACCGCAACCCCTACCCTGCCGCCGATGGCAGCCCGTCGAAGAAGTTCCCGCCCGACCAGTTCCTCGAGTACCTCCCGCTGAGCCGCGTGCAGCGCACCGGCTGGCAGCTGCGGATCTACGGCTCGCGCGGCGTGCCCGGCGGCGGCCCCAACGACGCGGTGCTCGGGCCGGTGATCGGCCTGCGCGATCTGCTGCGCGACGGCGTCGCCGCCGCGATCGCGGCGTTCCCGATGCCGATCGACAAGGCCGACGACGAGTTCCTGCGCGGGATCTTCGACTACGTCCCCGACGACGCGCGCGCCCAGATCCAGACGCTGGTCCTGCAGTCGCTGTTCGCGCTGCCCGAGTACGGCGGCAACCGCGACGGCGGCGGCTGGCGCGTGATCCACTTCGACGGCGACAGCATGCCGCTGGGCTACACCTACATCGATCCGGCGACCAGCCAGATCCGCGATCGCCCCGACGCGCCGGTGATCGGCCCCACCACCACCCCCGACCCCGACCCGATGGACGACGAGATCATCGCGCTGTTCCGGGGCGCGGTGACCATCCTCGGCGGAAAGCAGTTCTATTGAGCGCGCAGATCCTCGGCAATGCCTCGCTCGACCGCTTCGACGCGCTCGTGATCGGCAGCGGTGCGAGCGGCGGCGCGGTCACCGCGATGCTCGCGAGCCACGGCCAGAAGGTGCTCGTGCTCGAGGCCGGTCCGAACTACTTCCCGGACATCGACAGGCCGTCGCCGGACGGCACCGCGGCCGGCCAGGCATTCCCGCTGTTCGGCAACGACGAGCTCAAGCTCGTGCATCGCTACCAGATCGAGCCCGATCCGATCGCCGAGCCGCGGACGTTCCGCCACCAGATCTCCGACGGTGACCGGCTCGCGGTCGGCGACTACGCCAACTTCGCCAAGACCGTCGGCGGCGGCGCGACGCACGCGGACCTCAAGACGCCGCGGTTCATCCCGGACGACTTCCGGCTCGGCACGCTGTTCGGCGCCGACGCCACCGCCGGCGGCAAGAACTTCGTCGACTGGCCGGTGCAGTACGACCAGCTCGAGCCGTTCTATCTGTTCACCGAGCGCCTGATGGGGATCCAGGGCGCCGAGGACGTCGATCCCCACGCCGGCCCGCGCAGCGGCCCCTATCCGATGCCTCCCGGCGCGCCGATGTACGTCGCCGCGCGCATGACCGCCGGCCTGGCGCAACTCGGCTACACGCTGTTCGCGTGTCCGACGGCGATCAACTCGGTGCCCTACGACGGTCGCCCGGCGTGCAACGACTGCGGCTACTGCCAGAGCAGCCCATGCGTGATCAACGCCAAGAGCACCCCGGGCGTCACCACGCTGCGCAAGGCGCTCTTGACCGGCAACTGCCAGCTCCGGCCGGAGACCCGCGCGGTGCGCCTCTTGATCAACGGCGCCGGCACCGCGATCACCGGGGTCGAGGCGCTGCTCCCCGACGGCAACCGCGCGACGTTCACGGCCGACCGCTACGTCCTCGCCGCCAACCCGGTCGAGGATGTCCGCCTGCTGTACCTGTCCGGGCCCGGCGGCCCGATCGGCAACTCGAGCCGGCTGGTCGGCCGGCACCTGATGCTCCACCACGGCGTCAACGTGCTCGGCGTGTTCGAGGATCAGCTCCACGGCCATCGCGGCCGGGGCTCGACCCACGCGTTCACCGACTTCCGCGTGCCGAGCAATCGCAACCAGCCGGTCGGCGGCATCGTGGTGGTCACGACGGTGCCGTACATCATCCAGCAGTCGGCCACGTATCTGAGTCAGTTCGCGCCGCTCCGTGTCAAGGGCGCGCTGTTCAAGAAGCTGCTGCGCCAGGGCCGGCCGCGCGATCGCCTGATCAGCCTGTCGATGTACGGCGAGGACGCGCCGCAGCCGACCAACACCGTCGACCTCGACCCGGCGGTTCGCGACGTCGATGGGATCCCGGTCGCGCGCCTGACCTACCGCGCGCACGACTACGAGATGTCGGCCGAGAGGTTCTTCGTTCCGAAGATGATCGATGCGCTGGGCGCGTCGGGTGCGCGGTTCGCGGCGCAGGTGCCCGACGGCGATCCCCCGGGGTCGGGCCACCTCATGGGAACGCTGCGGTTCGGCAACGATCCGGCGACCAGCGTCTGCCGGCCGGACGGCCGGTTCCACGACATCGGCAACCTCTACGGCACCGGGGCGTCGCTGTTCCCGACGTCGTCGGGGTTCAACCCGACGCTGACGATCACGATGCTCGCGAGCTACGTTGCGGCGGCGATGCTGTTCCCCGGCGCGCCCGAGCGTGCAATCACGTAGCTGCGATCCGCAGCTGCCGCGACGTGATTCATCCGACACCGCCACAGGAACTGCAAATTTCCTGATAGCGACGTCGCGAACGCAGCTCAGCGACGAGGTTTGTCTCGGCTGTGGAACAGAGCGGTGTCAGGGACCGCCGTCTTTGCCAGAATGACAATGCCGCAATTCGCTGCATTCCAAATGTCACTCCGGATCTGTATGGGCTGTAACTAAGGAAAGCCCGAACTAATGTTCCCCGAATGATTTCACCCTGAGTGATATGATCCGTTGTGGATGTCCTCGCGCCAAGATCGCACTACCAAGCAAGCCGAGTCGACGTCGCCCGAGGAGTTCGGCCCGTACCTCGTGTACGAGCGACTGGGCGTCGGCGGGATGGCGACGGTGCACCGAGCGAAGAAGCGGGGAATCGCAGGCTTCGAGCGCGGTGTGGCGCTCAAGCGCATGCTCCCTCACCTCGCCGACGACGCGAAGTTCATCCAGTCCTTCGTCCGCGAGGCCAAGCTGGCCTCGCTGCTCGTTCACCCTAACATCGCGCAGATCTACGACTTTGGCCGCGTCGGCTCGGTCTATTACATCGCGATGGAGCACGTCGATGGGTTCGACGTGCGCAAGATGCTTCGCTACGCCAACCGCCACAAGGATGTGCTCCCGCTCAACGTCGTGCTGTCGATCCTGTGTGAGCTGTGTGACGCCCTCGAGTACGCGCACACCTTCGTCGACGAGGACGGTCAGCCCCAGGGCATCGTCCATCGCGACGTGTCGCCGTCGAACCTGATCATCGCGCAGAGCGGCCACCTCAAGGTGATCGACTTCGGGATCGCCAAGGCCCACGTGCGCCAGCTCCACACCGACAGCGGCAGGGTCCAGGGCAAGCTCGGCTACATGTCGCCCGAGGCGGTCAGCGGTCGCGCGTTCGGCCCGGTGTCCGATGTGTGGTCGGCCGGCGTGGTCGCGCACGAGCTGCTCACCGCGCACCCGCTGTTCTCGGCCAAGACCGATTACGACACGCTGATCCGGATCCACGAGGCCGAGATCCCGCCGCCGTCGCGCTGCAATCCGGCCGTCCCGCCCACGCTCGACGAGCTCGTGCTCGCGACGCTGGCGCGCGATCCGGAGCAGCGGCTGCAGAACGCGGCCGCGTTCCGCCAGGGTCTGGAGCTGGTCGCCGAGCAGGAGGGCATCCGGTTCTCGGTGCGCGACGTCGTCGAGTGGCGGGCCAAGATCGCCACCACCGAGGATCCGGGGGGCTCGCGATCCGTTTCACCGGGCGCATCGGCGAGCGGCACGTCGCGGCCATTTCCATTCTCGGAGTCGCGCAACTCGCCGTCGGGGCAGAGCCCGCGTCCGCCGGGGGTCACGCCGAGCCGGCCGCTGGGGCAACCGGCGCCGATCCGGCGCACCAGCCAGCTCCGCGCGGTGAGCGTCGTCGACGACAAGGTGGTCGCCGACATGACCTGGGGCGCGGAGGCTGCGTCCCCGCTGCCCGAGGCTATGGTCGGTTCCGAAACGGCGGCGGTCTCGGCGAGCCTGCCGGTGGCGGCGGGGATCAGCTCGCCGAACCGGCGGCCGCGCCGCGGCATGCTCGGCTGGGCCCTCCTGTTCGTGCTGGTCGCGGCCGCCGCCGGGGTGGCGGCGTACCAGCTCGTGCTCGCGCCGAAGCCGCCGGCCGCGCCCGCGCCGGCGATCACCGGGATCGCGTTCGTCGTCGAGCCCGCCGACGCGATGGTCGAGATCGGCGGCAAGGAGGTCGGCCGGCACTCGCCATTCGAGGTCCGCCTCGGACCCGGGGTGTACTCGATCCGGGTGCGCCGCGAGGGCTACCGGCCGTGGACCACCGAGGTCATGCTCCGCGACGGCGACCGGCCGACCGTGCAGGTCGCGCTCGAGGCCGGCATGGCGCACCTGAGCCAGAGCTCGCTGCCGCCCGGCCTGGTCGCACAGCTCGATGGCATCCAGCTCGAGCAGGTCACGCCGATCGAGCGCAAGATCCCGTCGGGCCAGCACACGCTCGTGGTGACCAACGCC
>VBLP01000373.1:5252-22754 GCA_005887925.1 Deltaproteobacteria bacterium
TGCATCGACGAGCGCGGCCGCGTGACCTCGGTGAAGATCGTCAAGGCGCTGCCGGACATCTCCGACGAGCTCGAGCGCAACCTCGGGACGTGGCGCTACAAGCCCTACGCCGGTCCCACGGGCGTGGCGTCGCCGGCATGCTTCCCGCTGACGTTTCGCGTCGCGCTCAAGCGCGCGAAGTAAAGCGGCTCAGCCCGGACCGCCGGGGATCCGGCAGCCGATGCCGGTCACCAGGCGGTCGACGGCCGAGGGGTCGGCGCCCAGCATCGACATGCCGACCATGATCAGCGCCTCGATGTCGGCGGTGTCGATCGGTCCGGTCGTGTAGCCCTCGCGCTTGGCGAGCGCATTGGACAGCCGCACCACGTTGCCCACCGAGGCGCGATCCGCGCCGTCGTAATCGCTGCAGTCGCGGATCGCGGCGGTGATCGCGTCCGGGAGCTTCCACTCGGTGGCGACCGCGACCCCGACCTTGCGGTGCGAGTTCTCGATGATCTGGGTCCACGCCCGCAGATCGATCCAGTCCGGCGTCGCGCGGCCGAGCTTGCGGTCGATCTCGAGCAGCATCGCACCGAGCACCGGCTTGCCGATGTCGTGCAGGAGCCCCGCGAGGTAGCAGGTGTCTGGCCCCGGCGGTTGGCCTCCTTGAGGCGGCGGTTGCTCGACTCGAACAGCTCGTTCACCGCGTACTCGGTGATCAGCGTGCGGAGCGCGCGCGAGCCGAGCCGGACCACCGCCTGGTCGAGCGCCTGCAGCGTGGCCGACCGGCCGTAGCTCGCCGCGTTGGCGGCGCGGATCACGAGCAGCGCGAGCACCGGCTCGGCCTCGAGCTCCTTGACCAGCCTGCGGACGTTGAAGTCGGGCTCGCGCAGGATGTCGAGGCAGCGCTGCGGGACGCTGGGCATCGCCGGCAGCACCAGCCGGTTGCTGGCGATCCGCTCCAGGACGATGCGTTCGAGCTCGGAGCCGAGCTTGCTGGGCAGGTCGGTGGTCGCCATGGTCTAGTTCCTGTTCCGAGCGTCCGCCCGGCTCGCGAAGAACGGCAGCGCCGCGGTCTCCAGCACGGCGCCGAGGACGCGCTTGATCTCGGGCGTACCGACCAGGCGGAGCGAGATCCCGAGCTTCCTGGCTTCCTTCTCGCTGTCCATCAGGAGCCGCACGATCCTGTCGTTGCGCAGCGGCACCGCGGACAGATCGATGATCGTGTCGTCGTAGCACGCCGAGGCCAGCTTCTCGAGCGACTCGTGACACACGGTGCGCAGCCGCGTGAAGTAGCGGTCGAGCTTGTCCTCCTTGCCCGAGAACGCCGCGCACGCCAGCACGTTGCCGTCGATCGACAGCACGTCGTCGATCTCGAAGTGCTTCGACAGGAAGTCGTCGACCGCCGCGGCCTCGAACGGCTTGTAGACCACGTCGTTGAAGCCCTGGCCCCGGACGTCACCGGGGTCGCCCGCCGAGCGCAGCGCGAGCGCGACCATGACGGCGCGGGGCTGAAGCGCACGCATCTGGTTCATCAGCGCCACGCTGTTGACGTCGGGGATCACGAGGTCGACCACGACGACGCGGTAGACCCGCTCCTGGCACAGCTCCAGCGCGTCGCGGGCGCTGACGCCGCTGTTCATCGACACCTGCGCCGGCAACAGGCTGCGCAGCTTCTTGTGCACGTTCTCCATGTCGTCGACGACCAGGATGTCGATGAACTGGCGGCTGGATGCGGCGGCCATCGCCGAGGCTGGACACGACGCGGCGACCGCCGGGGTGGCCGCGACCGGACCGGCCGAAGCCTCGAGCTTGAGCGCCTTCATCACCTTGCCGTACAGCTCGTCGGGCTTGAACGGCTTGAGGATGTAGTCCTCGATCCCGAGCTTGATCGCGCCTGCCACGATCGAGCGCTTGGACTCGCTGGTCAGCATGATCACCGGCGTGCGGTTCCCGCGCTCGCGCAGCGCGGCGAGCATGGTCGGTCCGTCCATCACCGGCATCGTGACGTCGAGCAGGATCAGATCGACCGTGATCTCCTCGAGCTTGGCGAGCCCCTGCTGGCCATCCTCGGCATGATCGACCTCGAAGCCGAGGTCCGACATCTGCTTGGTGATGATGCTCCGGATCGTGCTGGAGTCATCGATGGTCAAGATGCGTGGCATGGCGAGGCGCGCTCCTGAGGTGATCGTCTCCCGGATGATTCGGCCGGCTGCGCAATACTTTGAGTGCGCGTAGCTCGCCTCAATCGCGGCGCGCGACGGCCGAACCGTCTGGCGGATGGCGAGCCCGATCTTCCCCAGGTGCCCGGCGCCGCGATGTGCGACGCCCTGCGGCGGCGGCCTATGACCGACGACCTGGCCGACGTGGTGCGTGAGTTCCTCGGGGAGAGCCGCGAGAACCTCGACCAGATCGACGTCGACCTGGTCGCGCTCGAGAACAACCCGGAGGATAGCGCGATCGTCGCCCGGATCTTCCGCGCGCTGCATACGATCAAGGGGACCTGCGGGTTTCTTGGGTTCGGCCGGCTCGAGGCCGTGTCGCACGCCGGTGAGAGCGTGCTCAGCGCGCTGCGCGACGAGGAGATCGCTCCGACCCCGACGATGACCACCGTGCTGCTCGCGCTGGTCGACCTGATCCGCGACTTGCTCGGGCAGATCGAGGCCACCGGCCGGGAGGCCGCTGGCGACGACACGCGGCTGATCGAGCAGCTGACCACGCTGTATCGCGGCGGAACGCCGACCCTGGCCCCGGCCACCGAGGCCGGCGCAGCGCCCGCCGCCGAGTCGGCCGCGGCCGAGACCAGCATCCGCGTCGACGTCGCGCTGCTCGACAGGCTGATGAACCTGGTCGGTGAGCTCGTCCTCGCGCGCAACCAGCTGGTCCAGCTGACCGGCGCCAGCAGCGACACGAGCTTCGCCGGCGCGGCCCAGCGGCTCAACCTGATCACGTCCGAGCTGCAGGAGGGCGTGATGAAGACCCGGATGCAGCCGATCGGCAACGTCTGGCAGAAGTTCCCGCGCGTCGTCCGCGACCTCGCCCGGTCCTGCGACAAGCGCGTCGAGCTGGTGATGGAGGGCGAGTCGACCGAGCTCGACAAGACGCTGATCGAGGCGATCAGGGACCCGCTGACCCACCTGGTCCGCAACGCGATCGACCACGGCATCGAGCCGCCCGATCGCCGGCTCGCCGCCGGCAAACCGCCGCACGGCCGCCTGCTGCTGCGCGCGTTCCATGAAGGCGGCCAGGTCAACATCGAGGTCAGCGACGATGGCGGCGGGCTCGACGCCGACCGGATCCGCGACACGGCGATCGAGCGCGGCATCGTCACCGCCGAGCAGGCCAGCCGGATGACCGAGCGCGAGCTGCTCCGCCTGGTGTTCCTGCCCGGGTTCTCGACCGCCGCGAAGGTGACCAACGTGTCGGGCCGCGGCGTCGGGATGGACGTCGTGCGCACCAACATCGAGCGGATCGGCGGCGCGATCGAGCTGCAGGGCACGCGGGGTGCCGGCACCGCGATCCGGATCACGATCCCGCTGACCCTCGCGATCATCCCGGCGCTCGTGGTCGGCTGCGGCGCGAACCGCTACGCGATCCCGCAGGTCAGCCTGGTCGAGCTGGTCAGGCTCGAGGGCGAGGAGGCGCGGACCGGCGTCGAGATGCTGTACGGCATGCCGGTCTACCGGCTGCGCGGCCAGCTGCTGCCGCTGGTGTACCTCGGCGACGCGCTGGGCGACGCCACCGGCCGGGCGGCGGCGGGCGAACCGGCCGAGGATCCCGAGGTCCTCATCATCGTGCTCCGCGCCGATCACCGGCAGTTCGGCCTGGTGGTCGAGGCGGTTCACGACACCGAGGAGATCGTGGTCAAGCCGCTCGGCAAGCACCTCAAGAACCTCCCGGTGTTCGCCGGCGCTGGTCGCGGAGGCGCACGAGCGCGGCCGGCTCGACCACGCGGTGGCCGTCGCCGACGCCGCCGCGGCCGACGATGCGGCGCAGACCATGCTGCTGTTCCGCAGCCCCGACGACGGCCGCATGGCGATCCCGCTGTCGCGCGTCGCCCGGCTCGAGGAGTTCCCGCACGCGATGCTCGAGCGCGTCGGCCACGAGCTCCTGGTCCAGTATCGCGGCGAGATCATGCCGGTGGTCGAGCTGTCCGACATGGTGATCGAGCGCCGCCGAGCGCCGCGGCAGCCGAGCAGCGGGGACGTCGTCCAGGTCGTGGTGTTCCGCAACGGCACCGCGCATGTCGGCCTGATCGTCGAGCAGATCCTCGACATCGTCGACGAGCGGCTGATCGATCCCCGGCCACCCTGCCGGCCCGGCGTGCTCGGCGCGGTCGCGATCGCCGGCCGCATCACCGAGCTGCTCGATGTCGAGGCCGTGCTGCGGCGCGCCCAGCCCGGCGTGGCGTGGACCGAGGTCGGGGCGGCCGCCGCCGAGGAGATCGACCATGGCGCGTGACGGCCAGTACTGCACGTTCTTCGTCCACGGCCTGTTCCTCGGCTTCGAGGTCACCTGCATCCAGGAGGTGATCCGCTACCAGCCGCTCACCGTGGTGCCGTTGACCTCGCCGGTGATCGCCGGGCTCATGAACCTGCGCGGCCAGATCGTCACCGCGATCGATCTGCGCCACCGGCTCGGCCTGCCGCCCCGCGCGCCCGGCGAGCGGCCGCTCAACGTCGTCGTCCGCACACCGGACGGCGCGGTCAGCGTGCTGGTCGACGAGATCGGCGACGTGATCGAGGTCGATAGCGACGCCTTCGAGCGCACGCCCGACACGCTCACCGGCGACGCGCGCGAGCTGATCCGCGGCGTTTACAAGCTCGAGGACCGCCTGCTGCTCGTGCTCGATGCCGTGCGGACGGTCGATCCGGAGACCACCAATTGACCCGATCGCGGAGACCCGAATGACCTGGTTCAAGAATCGCAACATCGGAACGAAGCTCGCCAGCGCCTTCCTCGTCGTGATCGCCCTGGGCGCCGCGCTCGGCGGCTTCACCATCGTCCGGCTGTCGAGCATCCGCGATCGCGTCGACGTGCTGACCCAGGAGTCGCTGCCCGGCATCTCGAGCGCCGGCGACATCGCCACGAGTGCATTCACGATCCGCCGGCACACGCTGTCGTTCCTGCTGGCAGACTCTCCGGAGGAGCGCGCAGCGCTGCAGCGGCAGATCCGCGACGAGAGCGATCGGTTGATGTCGGCGCTCGCGGTCCTCCGCGCCAGCGCCGCCCACCACGCCGTGCATCCGCTGATCGACGAGTTCGCCGCTCGATGGACGACGTACCAGCGCGCCCAGGACGAGCTGCTCCGGATCGCCGTGGATCCCGAGCGGCTGTCCGAGGCACGCGCGGCGCGCGTCAGCTCGCGGCCGCTATTCGAGGCCGCCTGCGAGACGCTGACCAGGCTCGACGCGGCCGACGACGAGGCCGGCGTGCAGGCCGGGGCCGCGATCTATCGCGTGATCGACTCGGTCCGGCTGTGGGCCACCGTGCTGGTCGCGCTGTCGGTGCTGGTCGGCCTCGGCATCGCGTTCGCGATCACCCGAAGGATCACCGCGCCGCTTCGCGAGCTCGACGCCGCCGCCAGCGCGATGGCGCGCGGCGAGCTCGACACCGAGATCCGCTACGCCGCCGGCGACGAGCTCGGCGCGGTCGCCGCGTCGTTCCGCCGCTCCTCGGCCGCGCTCGGCGCCGTGGTCGCCGAGCTCCAGGCCTTGATCCACGCCGTCCGCGATGGCCGGCTCGGGACGCGCGGCAGCGCCGGCAAGTTCGAGGGCGCCTACGCCGAGCTGGTGTCCGGCACCAACGCGCTGCTCGACACCCTGGTCGAACCGCTGCGGTTCATCGCCGGCAACGCCGACACCCTCGCGTCGGCGTCCGAGGAGCTCACCGCGGTCAGCCAGCAGCTCGGCTCCAACGCCGCCGAGACCTCGACGCAGACCCAGGTGGTGTCCGCCGCCGCCGACCAGGTGTCGCGCAGCACGCAGTCGGTGGCCACGGCGACCGAGGAGATGGCCGCCTCGATCAAGGAGATCGCCAAGAGCGCCGGCGAATCCGCGCAGATCGCCGGCCAGGCGGTCAAGATGGCCGAGTCGGCCAACACGACCGTCGCCAAGCTCGGCGAGTCCGCCGTCGACATCGGCAGGGTGATCAAGGTGATCACCTCGATCGCCCAGCAGACCAACCTGCTCGCGCTCAACGCGACGATCGAGGCCGCCCGCGCCGGCGAGGCCGGCAAGGGCTTCGCGGTGGTCGCCAACGAGGTCAAGGAGCTCGCCAAGGAGACCGCCAGGGCGACCGAGGACATCGGCCACAGCATCGAGTCGATCCAGGCGGACACCCAGGAGGCCGTCGCCGAGATCGGTCACGTCTTGCTCATCATCGCGCAGATCAACGACATCTCGAGCACGATCGCCAGCGCGGTCGAGGAGCAGAGCGCGACGACCGGCGAGATGGGCCGCAACGTCACCGAGTCCGCGCACGGCACGGGCGAGATCGCGCGCAACGTCGCCACGGTCGCGACGGTCGCCCAGAACACCGCGTCCGGCGCCGGCCAGACCATGGCCGCGGCGACCGAGCTCGCCCGGATGGCCTCCGAGCTCAAGGAGCTGCTGTCGCGGTTCTCGTTCGAGGTACCGGAGCGCAGGCCCGGTGTCAGCGGCGCGATCCCGGTCGTGGTGCTCAAGCCGGGCGCCCGGCCCAACCCCGGGCACGGCAATGGCCGCGCGCGCGCCTGACCTCGACCCGGCGCTCGCCGGCGCGATGCGCATGATCGGCGAGGACGCCTAGCATGGCGCCGGTCCGCATCCTGGTGGTCGACGACTCGGTGGTGATCCGCAAGCTCTTGACCACCACGCTCGGCGAGGTCCCCGGCCTGGAGGTCGTGGCGACCGCGGCGCTCGGCAAGATCGCCCTGGCCAAGATCCCGCAGTGCCGGCCCGACGTCGTGATCCTCGACATCGAGATGCCCGAGATGGACGGCATCGAGACCCTCAGGCGGATCCGCAAGGAGGCGCCCGGGCTGCCGGTGATCATGTTCAGCACGCGGACCGAGCGCGGCGCCGCCGCGACGATCGAGGCGCTGACCTCGGGCGCGAGCGACTACGTCCCCAAGCCGTCGCACGCCGGGAGCGCGGCGCTCGCGATGACCCGGGTGCGCGAGGAGATGGTCCCGAAGATCCTGGCGCTCACCACGGGGCGCCGCCGCGCCATCCGACCCGCCGCGCCGCCCGCCGCCCGCGCCCCCGGTCCCGTCGGGACCACCCGGGTCGTGCCGATCGTGCCGCCGATCCGCGCGGTCACGACCGCCTCGGTGCCGACCGTGCTCGCGGCGTCGCCCGCGATCGCACCGGCGCGCCCCGCGAGGCCGCCCGAGGCCGTCCCGGCGAAGCGCGCGCGCACCACCGCGTCGCCCGACGCCCAGCGCGCGGCCGCGACCGCCCACCTCGTGCTGGAGAACGGACCGATCCGGCTCGTCCGTGCGGCGCACCGCGCGCCGGAGATCGTCGCGATCGGCGCATCGACCGGCGGCCCCAACGCGCTGTCGGTCGTCCTGACGCAGCTGCCGGCGGACTTCCCGGTGCCGATCGTCATCGTCCAGCACATGCTCGCCGCGTTCACCCGCCACTTCGCCGAGCGGCTCGCGCTGCAGTGCCAGATCAAGATCGTCGAGGCGACCGCCGGCGAGCCGCTGATGCCGGGCTGCGCCTACGTCGCGCGCGGCGACCATCACCTGCTGGTGGAGCGCCGCGTCGGCCGGCCCTACCTGGCGATGAACCAGGACGAGCTGGAGAACTTCTGCCGCCCGGCGGTCGACGTGCTGTTTCGCTCGGTGGCCCAGAGCTACGGCCCCGGCGCGCTCGGCGTGGTGCTGACCGGCATGGGCCACGATGGCCTGCTCGGCTGCGGCGCGATCCGCGACGCCGGCGGCGACGTGATCGTGCAGGACGAGGCGAGCTCGGTGGTGTGGGGCATGCCGGGCTACGTGGCGCGCGGCGGCCTGGCCAGCCAGGTGCTCGCGCTCGACGAGCTCTCCGGCGAGGTCCGCCGGCGGGTCGCGCTCGGGGCGGTCCGCGCGCCGGAGGCGGCGCCATGACGATCGACGCCGCCGCGTTCGACTTCGTGCGCCGGCTGCTGCGCGAGCGGGCGGCGATCGTGCTCGATGACGGCAAGCAGTACCTGGTCGACAACCGGCTGTCGCAGCTCGCGCGCCGCGAGGGCCTGGTCTCGGCGCAGGACGTGATCGATCGGCTGCGCGCCGCGCCGCGCGGCCCGCTGCAGCGCAAGGTCATCGAGGCGATGGCCACCACCGAGACCTTGTTCTTCCGCGACGGCAAGCCCTACGAGGCGCTGCGCAACACGATCTTCCCCGAGCTGCGCCGGCTGCGCGCCGCCGAGCGCAGACTCCAGATCTGGAGCTGCGGGTGCTCGAGCGGCCAGGAGCCGTACAGCATCGGCATGGTGCTGCACGAGCACTTTCCCGACCTGACCGGCTGGGACCTCCGGCTGCTCGCGACCGACATCTCGACCGACATGCTGGCGCGCTCGCGCGCGGGGCGCTACAGCCAGCTCGAGATCAACCGCGGCCTGCCGGGCGCGCTGCTCGCCAGGTACTTCGACCGCGCCGGCCACGACTGGCAGATCCGCAGCGACCTGCGCCGGATGGTCGAGTTCCGCGAGCTCAACCTCGCAGGCCCGTGGGGCAAGCTGCCGCCGGCGGACCTGATCATGCTGCGCAACGTCCTGATCTACTTCGATCTGGACACCAAGCGGCAGATCCTCTGATGCTCGGCACCGCGGAGACGACGACCAACCTCGACGACCGCTTCGAGCCGGTCCGCAGCGATGGCACCGTGTACTACCGGCCGCGCCGGTCGTGAGGGTCCCGGTCGGCCTCGAGATCGCCGCCGTCCGGCCGATACATCCGATGACGCGCGACGCGGCTCGCACGAGCTCTCCCGGTCGAGGCAGCGGACAGGGGTAGCGATCGCCCGCCGCCCCCACCCGCACCGACCTGGAAGGCCCATGTCCTCGTTGAACGTCCCGCTCGCACAGTGGCGCGCCGCCGTCGAGGTTGCCGCCCGAGAGATCGCCACGTATGCGCTGTCGCTGCCGGGCGCCGTCGTCCAGGATCCGGTCGGCATCGAGTGCACTGCGAAGATGATCGGCGCCCATATCCCGCTGGTCGGATGCGGCCAGGGCTTCGACCTGGCGCTGCTATCGTCGCCCGAGGGCTGTCGGGCGCTGTCGCGCGCGATCCTGGGCCGGCCCGAGGCCGCGGTGCTGCGCGACTCCGAGATCGCCGACGCGGTCGGTGAGATCGTCAACATGCTGGCCGGCTCGGTCAAGCGCCGGCTCGCCGGTCAGCGCACCGAGCTCGTGCTCGGCCTGCCGATCTTCATCCACGGCCACCTGCAGCCCAGCGATCGCATGCTGGTGACCGCGCTGCCGACGCGGTTCGGCCCGATCGACACCATCGTCCTCATCGCCGGCCAGCGCGGGTAGCCTCATCGTATGCCACCGATCCCTCGCTGCGCTGGTCCGGAACCTCGACCTTCCTGGCCGGAAGGCCCGAGCTTCCGGGCTTCGCTCGGTCTCGGTCAGGTGCGGGCGGCGCGCTGCGCGCTGGCGGCGAGATCGAGCAGCTGCGGCAGCGAGTAGGTGCCCAGCTTGGCCAGGTAGTCCTTGTCGCTGGCCTTGCGCGTGGCCGCGCCGATCGCCGCGATCAGCTTCTCGCGGTCGCCGAACTTGTCCTTCAGCGTCTGGGTGGCGCGCTGCAGGCGCAGCAGCTGGGCGTTGGACGCCTTCTTGAGCCGGACCTCGAGCGCCCCGGTGTCCTCGTCGGCGCGGGCCACCAGCGGTGCGAGCGCCTTGGCCAGCGCCGCCTTGGAGCTGTGCGCGTCGATCACGCGCGCCTTGGGATGCCGCGGCCCGACCTTCACCACCGGCCTGGGCGCCGGCGGGGCGGCCTTCGCCTTGCCGGCCGACTTGGCCTTGCTCGCGGGCTTGGCCTTCGCGGACGGCTTGGCCTTCGGCTTGGCCTTCGCGGACGGCCTGGCCTTCACCGTAACCTTCTTCACGGATGGGGTCTTCTTGCTCGCCATGATCGCCTCGATGATTCGCTACTTCGTGCCGGAGCCGGCACCTTGCGGGAGCGCGCGATTCTGTGCAGGGGTGTTGTCCGCGTCAAGCGCGGACAGCAGCTGATTCAGGTCGTCGACGGTGAGCGACACGCGGAACTGTACGACCGCGCCGTCGACGGACACCGACAGCTTGCCGACCACCGAGCCGAGCGACTTCAGCTGCGCCGCCGCGGTCATCAATGCCAGCTCGCTTTTCACATAGGATTCCAGGCTCTTGGCATGCTCGGGTTGGCTCATCACCGCGTCGAGCTGGAGCTTCACGCCGTCTGCGAGATCCGCGCTCGCCGCGTACGCGACCGGACCGCCGCTGATCTTGCCCTGCGTCAGCTGCACCAGGCCATCCCGGATCCGCGCGTCGGTGCGACCGACGGCCCACAGCGGAGAATTCTCGTTCACCAGCTTGCGCCAGGCGGTCAGCTCCGGGTTGTCCGCGGCCTTCTTGCCGCTGCCGAGCGCCTCGGTGATGAACGCCTCGTCGGCGCTGAGCACGACAGTGTCCGGCCGGCTGTAGGCGAAGAACATCGTGCGGTTTCCGTCCTTCGCGAGGTAGAGCGTGCGGCCGAGCACCGCCTTGCCGGTCAGCTGTCCTCCGCCGCTGCCCACCAGCTTGGTCACGCAGTCCTTGAGGTCCGCCTCGGGCAGCGCGCCGACCGCGACCATCAGCACCGGGCCGGTGCCGGGCTCGGGTCCGGCGTGCGGACCGAGCGCGAGCATCATGCGCTTGACCTGCTTGCCGAGATCGACCTTGCAGTCGTCCTTGAAGTGCTGCCAGCGCTCCGACAGCACCGGCTCGTGCGTCAACAGCTGCGAGAACCCCCGGTCGATCACCGGCGCGTCCGAGAGCTTGGCGATGTCGGCGCCGACGATGACCTCCGCCGTCGCGGGGACCACCGCGAGCCCGGTGAGCTCGGCGGGAGGCCCGCTCGGCCCGGCCTTCTTGCCGCAGCCCCCCGCGGCGAACGAGACCGGGACGAGTAGCCCGAGCAGCCCGAGAGCCACCCGCCGGCGCGGCGCGCTACCCAGCCTTGCGATCATCTCGGGCTCCTGGTCGGGCTCCTGGTTACTGGCCGAGCCCGCCGAACACCATCGTCAACAGCGGCATCAGCGACTGCAGCTTCTGGTTCGACACCACCACCGACGAATGGACCTCGGTGCCCTCGACGGTGGCGTCCATCTTGTCGACATAGGCCGCGGCCTGCTTGCCCTGGCCCTTGATCAGCTCGGCCGCCTGGGCCGCCGCCTCCGGCGTGTCGAACCGCATCCGGCCGTCGACCGTCACGCCGTCGGTCAGGTTGAGCGAGCCGAACGCCGCGGTCGCCTTCACCGGCAGCCCGTCGAGCACCTTGCCGTTGGCGATCGCCCACACCGAGTCGGTCGTCTTCAGCTTCTTGTACATGTCGAGGAACGCCGGCGAGGTCTTGAGCCCCGAGTTGCCGGCGATCACCGCCTTGACCGCGGGCACATCGGCGGTGTCGCTGACCAGCATCACCGCGGTGGTGTCGCTGGTGAACGCGATCGCGACCTGGCCGCGCTTGCCCTTGATCGTCAGGATGTCCCCGGTGCGCGTCACCTCGTCGCCGTCCTTGACCGCCTCGTCCTTGGTCTTCTCGAAGCACTCGAGGTCCTTCGCCTTGTCGAGCCCGTGCGCGACGATCACCGCCGTCGGCTGGTTGCCGCCCGCGCCCTTGACGCCCACCACGACGGACTTCACGGCCATCATCGGATCGAAGCCGCACTTCGCGGTGACCTCCGCGAGGCGCGCCTGCGCGGCGCCCGACTTGAGCATCGGCTCGATGAACTTCTTGACCATCGGGTTGTTCATGAGCTGCTCGATGTTGATCCCGAGCACCACCTCGGAATCCACCGGGAGCAGCGACAGATCGTCGCTCGCCGCACCCGCCTTGTCGCCCGCCTGATCTCCCGACGTCCCGGCCTTGTCGTCCTTCTTGCATGCGGTGAACAGACCGAGACCAACTCCCAGACCGAGAGCGACGAGCCAGCCTTGGCGAATGCGAACCATCGGTATTCTCCTGAGCATCCGGCCTGGACGCCGTCGGGGCTTATAACATCCTGTGATAGGGTCCGCCATGCCCTGGTTGCGCCATCGCCTTCGCGACGCCGACGTCTGGGCGAGGGTCGATGCCAGCGCGGCGCTGGTCAAGGATGCCGACGGCCGCGTCGAGATCGTCTACAAGCCCGCCGGCGGTGCCAGGGTCTACCGCGCCGGCGCGCGCAACCTCCAGCCCGCGCCCGGCAGCGAGCCGGTCGAGTTCGAGCCCGGCGAGTCAGCCGAGCCACGGCCCTCCGAGGCCCGCCCCACCGGCGCACCGCGCCGCGGAGCACCCGCCGCCGCGCCGGCCGACGCGATCCACGTCTGGACCGACGGCGCGTGCAGCGGCAACCCCGGCCGCGCCGGGCTCGGCGTCGTGATCGTCGGCGATGGTCCCGGCCATCGCGAGATCAGCGAGTACCTCGGCGAGGCCACCAACAACATCGCCGAGCTCACCGCGATCCTGCGCGGCCTCGAGGCGGTGACCGATCGCACCCGCCCCGTCTTCGTCTACTCGGACTCGGCGTACTCGATCGGCCTCCTGACCCAGAGCTGGAAGGCCAAGAAGAACGTCGAGCTCGTCGAACAGCTGCGCGCGCTGACCCGCAGCTTCCGCGACCTGCACTTCGTCAAGGTCGCCGCGCACTCCGGCATCTCGCTCAACGAGCGCGTCGATCAGCTCGCGGTCGGCGCGATCAGCCACCGCAGCAGCACCGATCGCCGCGTGTGATCGGGTCAACCGCCTCGCCGCGCCGCGGGTGCCACCTGGGCAGCTCACCATCTGGATGGCGCTCGGCCTCATGCTCTACGCTGCGCGTGGCGCGCGGCAGAGCCGGCTGAACGCGTTCGGCTCGAGACCGAGTAGCGGACGCGCGCTCGCTACGCTTGAGGGCCACGCTGGCTCGGTGAACGCTTGCGCGGTGACGGTGGACGGGCGACGCGTAGTCTCGGCGTCGGGTGACCGGACGCTGAAGGTGTGGGACCTCGAGAGCGGGCGTGTGCTTGCAACGCTGGAAGGCCACGACGGCTGGGTAAGCGCGTGTGCAGTGACGGCGAACGGGCGCGTGGTATCAGCGTCGGGAGACTGGTCGCTGAGGGTGTGGGATCTCGAGAGTGGACGCGCGCTCGCTACGCTCAAAGACCACACCGGCTGGGTGAACGCGTGTGCAGTGACGGCAGATGGGCGGCGTGTGGTGTCAGCATCGAATGATGGGACGTTGAAGGTCTGGGAGCTCGACAGCGGACGCGTAGTCGCCACGCTCGAAGGCCACGCTGGTTCGGTCAACGCATGCGCGGTGACGGCAGATGGACGGCGCGCAGTCTCCGCGTCCGGTGACCGGACGCTCAGGGTATGGGACCTCGAGAGCGGACGTACGCTCGCCACACTCGAAGGCCACGCCGACTTGGTACGAGCGTGCGCGGTGACGGCGGACGGACGGCGAGTGGTGTCAGCGTCGAGTGACCGAACGCTGAAGGTGTGGGACATCGAGAGCGGGCGTGTACTCGTTACCCTGGAAGGCCATACCGACGCGGTGAACGCGTGCACGGTAACACTCGACGGCCAGCGCACGATCTCCGCATCCGGTGATCAGACGCTAAAGGTGTGGGACCTCGAGGGCAGGCATGTACGGCGCCCACAAGAGGGCCACGCTGACCGGGTGAATGCATGCGCGGTGACTTCGGACGGACGCATGGTCTCTGCATCCGATGATCGAACACTGAAGGTTTGGGACCTCGAGAGCGGGCACATGCTCAGCACTCTGGAGGGCCACGACGACTCGGTAAATGGGTGTGCAGTGACGGCGGATGCCTCGCGCGTCGTGTCTGTGTCGGCTGATGGAATGCTGAAGCTGTGGGACCGCGAAAGCGGACGGGCGCTCGCCACCTTGAGCGCACACACCGCACCTGTTCTCGCGTGTGCGATGGCGCCAAATGGGCGGCGGGCCGTCTCCGCGTCCACCGATGGGACATTGAAGGTGTGGAACCCTGAGAATGGGCCCATGCTCGTAACGCTGGAAGGCCATGACGACTGGGTAAGAGCATGTACGGTGACGGCAGACGGGCGACGCGTGATCTCGGCGTCAAGGGACCGGACGTTGAAAGTCTGGGACGTCGAGAGTGGACGTGTGCTTGTCACCTTGGAAGGCCACGCCAGCGGAGTGCTTGCGTGCGCAGCAACCGCGGACGGGCACAGTGTAGTCTCGGCATCGAGTGATGGGACGCTGAAGGTCTGGGACCTCGAGAGTGGTCGCACGCGCAGCCAGGAACAGGACGGTTTGTTTCTTCGCCAGTGGTCGCGGCGACGACGTGGCGTGAGCTGGAAGCGATCCGCGCAGGTTGTCGTCGCCGTCGCCGACGAGGAGTGGTACGGCACGACGACTCGACAGCGGCCAGTCCAGGATCGAGATTGTGCCGGCGTCGTCACCCGCGACAACGACAGCGGTATCCGCAGCGACCGCCGTATAGGCGGCGTCGCCGCGGTGGGTGAAGAGACAGGCGAATGTCTCGAGATCCCACACCTTGAGCGTCCGATCATCCGACGCCGACACTACGTGCCGCGCATCCGCAGTCACTGCGCACGCGTTAACCGGAGCGGCGTGACCCTCCAGGGTGGTGCTAATCCGATCGGAACCGATCGGCTTGCGCTCGATCGAGAGGCGTGGGCGATCTACGTGGAGCTCGAGCGCAGCGGCTACCGGGATTGCTTCGAGTTCGTACCAGGTGGGCTGCCGAACCCCTCGACCTGCTCCGCGAGCTGCGCAAGCTCAAGCCTGCGGTGGTCCACTTCAGCGGTCACGGTGCCCAGAGTGCGGTCGGAGAACGCCTACCCGGGCAGAGTTTTGGCCACGGCGTATTTTTCCAGGGTGCTGATGGTCGAGCTCGGTTTGTCTCGACTGGAGCGCTCGACGAAACATTCGGCGCAGCAGGAGCTTCGGTGAAGTTGGTCGTCCTCAACGCCTGCTACACCGAGGTGCAGGCGCAGGCACTACTGACGCATGTCGACTGCGTCGTAGGGATCGGCGGCTCGATCCACGACGACGCGGCGAGGAACTTCGCGATCGGCTTCTACGGGGGCCTCGGAGAACGCGAATCGGTTGCGACCGCATATCAGCAGGGCCGCGCTGCAATCAGCTTGGAGGGGTTGCACGACGGTGACCGTCCGCAGCTCAAGGTCCGTCATGGAGTCGACGCAACCCAGCTCATCTTGGCCGGGGATCCTCGCGCGAACACGACGGTGGAGAGGACCACAGCCGCACCGTCTCACCGCTCGAGCGTGGACATCGGGATCTTGACGATCCGCGATGACGAGTTTCACGCGGTGCTCTCCGTCCTTCCGAACAGGGCCGGCGTATTCACCGGCAGCAAGCGCGAGTACACGCTGCGCCAGGCGGACGCCGGAAACGGTGAGCAGTACATGGTCGCTGTGTTGCGCCAGGCGGAACAAGGTGGGGGAGAAACGCTAGATGCTGCACGAGATCTCATTGATGACCTCGCTCCCAAGCTGGTGCTCGTGGTCGGAATCGCCGGCGCACTTCCTTCGGATGACGTCAAGCTCGGTGATGTCGTACTCTCGACATCGCTCCACGAATTCACTCTGGACGCAAGCAAGACCGGGCAGGATACGACGTATGCGGCGCCGGCCGGGCGACTCAACAAGGCACTTGCAGCGGTCGTTGCAGACCTGGCCTTTAAGAAAGATGATCTGGGTGACTGGACAAGCGATCTTCCGCCGCAGCCATCGGTGAGCTGGACCCGGAGAGGCCAATTATACGGACCGGCGGTGTGGCAACGTGGGTTGCGGGCCAAGCTGAAGCACCACTACGGGGAATCGTCCACGCCGCGTATGCCTGTATACGTCGCTGGACCAATCGCATCGAGCGATCGACTAGTCAGGGATCCCGCGCTGCTATTTCCCTGGGTTGCGACCGCCCGTAACATCCTGGCGATCGACATGGAGTCTGGTGGCGTCTTCCGCGCCGCACGGGAACGATGTCCCATGCTAGCAATTCGTGGTATCAGCGAAATTGTCGGCTTGAAGCGAGCGGACGCATGGACGAAGTACGCGTGTGCTTCGGCGGCTGCGTTCACCCGAACGTTCCTGCGTATGCGACCTGTTCCAATAGGCTTGTCGCTGATGATGGAGCGCCCTCAGTAGGTACCGTATCGCCAATGCGGACGGCACTGACACGATGACATGGGTAACCAACTAACTCACCTGTCCATCACGTCCATCACCTCACTTCGTACGGTCATCTCCTTCGTCAATCACTTGCTTCGCCGATGGCACCTCGCGATACGAGATCGGAGGGCCGCCCCGCATCCAACCCACTCGGAGAAGCCAGGTTTTCGGCTGATACACCAAGAGCGGCTCGTAGGTTTCGCGACCGCGCCACAGGAACGCCTCCTCGCCGTACTCCGCCCAGCCCGGGAACATCACTGCGCTTGAGAACCAATCGATCTTCCATGATGACATTGGCGCCTTGCGATCTTCCTTGTGCTTGCGCCAATTCGAAAGTACGTAATTCAGCGCGTGTCGCGCCTGCCGTGGTGAAGTGATGATCTCGGCATGGTAGCGATCGGGGAACACGATGCCTCGTCGGCGCGGCCCGGGCTTGCCCTTGCTGATCGCCGCGTTGAGGTGCTTCGCGGCTGAGATCTGAAAACCTTGCATCCCCGACGCCAGCGCCTTCTTGTCATCGGCTTCGACCAGGAGGTGAACGTGGTTGCGCTGAATGCTGAGATGCACGATACGGAAGTTCTCGCGTCGCGCGGTCGTGAGCGTGGCTTCTCGGATCGCCTGATAGACGCAGCGGCGGCGCAGATTGCCGACCGCACCGATGACCCGTAGCACCACGTGGACGGGATAGCGCTCGTGGAGAAACGGCCGCTCCTTGTGCGGAGAACCCGAGCGCTTGCCCTTCGGCGGCCGACCGGCACCGCGCCGCTTGCCACCGCGCTTCTTGAACAGCACCAGCTGCTCGGGCTCGGAGCGCCGCTTGGCCGAGCGATCTGCGCCTGGCTTGTTGACCGTCATGCGCCCTGAATACTCATCGAAACTGATTCATTCAATTGATTTCTCCGTAATTTTTGGTAAACAAATGTCATCGATCTGATACAAGAGGAACCAGAGCGCCCAATCCAGATAGAGCTTCGACAGCTTGTCCAAGGTGTCCCTGTAAGAGCGAACGAAGCTCACATTGAAATGGAGTCCTTGGTTGCGCGCAGCGAACGGTCCAGTCGGTTCGATCGCCGGACACATTCAGGTGAAAGCGGAGAGGTCTGTGGAACCGTGGCCCCTCGATCCGGTCGACTACGGTCGCGGGCGGCCGC
>VBLP01000373.1:22792-39362 GCA_005887925.1 Deltaproteobacteria bacterium
CCGCGCGCATGCTCCAGTCCGAGTTTCTCTTCTTCGGATCAGAAGAGAGAATAGATCTCTCTCTGGGAGCACATGCGAGCGTCAGGGTGGTCGGCGATGGCGCCCAAGGCCGGTGAGCTGTCGTGCTGTTTGGGCTGCGGTGGCTGCGCGAGAGGTCACGGACCGGCCGTCGTCCACCGCTCCGTGGGATCTCCCACGATCTCCCACCTTGCGCGGTGAATCTCGACGCACAACCAAGCCACCCGTCGCTCGACGGGAGGATCGGCGCAGAGCGTCCACCATCTCCTTGGCTTCAGTGTCAAGGATGTCTCTTGGTCCAGTATGCGATGGAGGGACAACGCTCACTCGGTGCGCTGCGCCTCGGCCGCGGCGTCCGCGAGGGTCGCGAAGCGCCAGCCGGCGGCGAGTTGATCGAGCAGCTGCTCGAGGCGCGCGAGCTTCTCGGCGATCGGGATCCGCAGATCGGGCTGGCGCGCGACGAGCTCGCCGGGGATGCCGTCCTGCTCGGCGTCGGCGAAGTCGATGCCGTGGAGCTCGAAGTTGAACAGCCGGCGGCGCGCCATCGCGCGGATCAGGCGGGGCCGCAGCGCGGCGGGGGCGATGATCAGCGAGGTGCCGATCGCCGGCAGCCGGAGCCACGGCGTCACCGCGATCGGCAGCTCGACCAGCGGCGCCTGGCCGCGCCGCCACGGGGCGGTCATCGCCGGGCGATAGGGGTCGGCGGGCGCGCCGAGCGCGCGCGGGTTGGTCATCACGGCGCCGCTCGGCCGGCCGACGGCGGCGAGCGCGGCCATCACCGCGGCCTTGGCGGCGTAGTAGCCGGGGGCCGGGAACAGCGACGAGTCGTAGCGATAGCCCAGGCGCGCGAGGTGATCGAGCATCGCGGGCGACAGGTCGTAGCCCGGGGCGCGGAAGCCGCGCGCCGGCCGGCCGGTGATCGCGCGCAGCACGCGGTCGCAGCCATCGAGCTCGCCGGCGACCTCGGCGGGCGACAGCCGCGCGAGCTCGTAGGGGTGCGAGTAGGAGTGGTTGCCGAGCTCGTCGCCGCGCTCGGCGAGGGCGCGGAGCCGCTCGGCGCTGGCGGCGCGCGCGGCGCGATCGGGGACGGCGAGCGCGGCGTCCGCGTCGCGCCCGACGACAAACCAGGTCACCGGCACGCGGCGGGCCGCGAACAGCCGCGCCGCGCGGGGCAGCGCGCGCTCGAGGATGACGTGCTCGAGCTCGACCGGCGGCTCGCCCAGGCCATGGATCCGGTAGTAGCAGGCGATGCCGTCGAGGTCGATCGAGATCGCGCAGGTTGGGCGCGGCTCGGTCATGGCTTGCCGCCGAACCGGATGACGTAGGTCAGCTTGGCCATGCCGCGCAGGACGTGGGGGACGCGCCGGACGAGGTTGATCGCGGGCCGCCGCTTCTCGTGGAGCCGGATCGGGATCTCGAGCACGCGCAGGCCGGCGCGGCTGGCGCGGATCACCAGCTCGCTCGCGAACAGGTCGCGATCGATGACGCAGGCCTCGACGATGGGCAACAGCGCGCGGCGGTCGAACGCCTTGAGGCCATGGGTGTCGGTGCCGCGGAAGTCGAGCGCGACGCGCAGCATGCCGTTGATCACGCGGGTCGCGGCGCGGCGCAGCAGCGGCCGCTGGTCGCTCGCGCCCTTCATCGCCTTGCTGCCGACGACCATGTCGCAGTCGTGGTGGCGCAGGTGCTCGAGCGCGCGGCGGTGGAAGTCGAGATCGCACAGGTCGATCTCGTCGCAGATCACGATCGCGCCGCGCGCCTCGAGGATGCCGCGGCGCAGCGCCTTGCCGTAGTTCGGCTCGCCGAGCGAGAACGACCGGACCTCGGGCCGCTCGTCGGACAGGTGCGCGGCGAGCTCGGAGGTGCGGTCGCGCGAGCCGTTCTCGGCGAGGATCACCTCGACGCGGAGGTCGGGCGCGTGGAGCGCCTTGCGCACGGCGTCGAGGCCGTCGAGCAGCTCGGTCACCGCCTCGCGGAGGATGCCCTCCTCGTTGTAGACCGGGATCACGATCGAGACGTCGGGCGGAGACATCGCTGGCGGGTGTATCACGCAGGGTCCGCGGCCGGACCGGCGAGCCCGGGCCAGCCGGCCGCCGGCGCGACGAAGCGCTCGGTCTGGCCGGCCGCCATGACCAGGACGTGATCGCCGACGCCGCGCTGCCGGGCGAGCTCGACCAGCCAGCGCGCCGGTTCGTCGAGCCGCTCGTACGACAGCGCGAACGCGCCGTGGTGGATCGGGATCAGCATCCGCGCGCGCAGGTCCTCGAACGCGTAGAGCGCGTCGAGCGGCGACATGTGGCGCTCGCGAAATGACGTCGGCAGGAACCCGCCGATCGGCAGCGCGGCGATGTCGGGCGCGAAGCGCTCGCCGAGGTCGGCGAACCCCGAGAAGTAGCCGCTGTCGCCGCACAGGTACACGCTGGGGCCGTCGCCGCGCAGCACGTACGACAGGCCGTGCGCGCGGTCGCCGGCGCCGTGCGCGGTGGCGGCCGCGGTGACCTGCACGCCGCGCAGCTCGAGATCGGCGCCGGGCAGGAGCTCGATCACGCGCGCGTAGCCCAGGCGCGAGACCTCGGCCGCGGCGCCGGCGGGCACCACCAGGGTCGCCGTCCGCGGCAGGCGGCGCAGCGTTGGCAGGTGCAGGTGATCGGCGTGGCGGTGCGAGATCAGGACCAGGCCGACGTCGGCGAGGTCGGTGGGCGCGAGGCCGGGCGCGACCGCGCGGCGCACGCCGCCGATCCAGTGGCCGAGCATCGGATCGAACGCGACGGTGAGGCCCGGGTAGCGCACGATCACGGTCGCGTGGCCGGCGAAGGTGACGGCGAGCTGGCCCGGGGCGAGCTCGGGCAGCGGCTCGACCGGGGCCGGCCGTGGGGTACGGAACCACCCGGTCATCCAGTGCCCGACGAGGCTCGTGTAGCGGCGCACCGGCACCTCGCGGTGCAGCCGGCCGAGCTCCTGGGCGCGGGTGAGGTCCCCCAACGATCTCCACTGTCGCTGGGCTGGTCGTGTGGCGCAAGTCGACGTACGTTCGCAGGCGGTGTCGATCGCACGTCTCATCGCGGCCTGGCTCGCCCGCTGGCCGGTCGCCCTGGTCGCGTGCCTCCTGCTGGGGGCCGCGCTGCTCCTGCCGCGGCTCGACGGTCCCGGACTGTGGGAGCCGCAGGAGCGCCAGCTGTCCGATCGGATCGCTCCGCCGATCGCGCCGCAGGCCGCGACCGGAAAGCCCGCGCCGCCCGCGCCACCGCCGGCCGTCGCGCCAACCAGGGACAGCTGCCTGCGCGCCGCGCCGCCCGACGCCGCGGCCCGGACGCTGACCGCGCGGGCGATCCAGTGGGGCCGCGATGCGATCGGCGACTCCGACGGCGGTCGCCGGCTACCACTCGCGCTGCTCGGCCTGTTCACCGTGCTGGCCGCCGCGGGCACCGCGATGCGGCTCGCCGGGGCACGGGCCGGCGTGGTCACCGCGATCGCGCTGGTCGCGATGCCGCTGTGCGCGCTGCAGTCGCGCATGCTGACGTCCGAGATCGGCACCGCATGTGGCGCGTCGCTGATCGTGTACGGCCTCGTCGCGCTGGGCGACCTGCGCCGCCCGCGGACCGGCGCGGCAGTGGCCGTCGCCGCGCTCGACACCGCGGTCGCGCTGGCCGCGGTCGCCGCCGGCCTGGTGCTCGGGTTCTACGGCGGCGGCGCGCTGCTCGGGCTGATCGTCCCGATCGGCGGGATCGCCGTCGCCGGGGCGTTCGGCGTGCCGCTGATCACCGCCCGGCGCCGCGCGCCTGCCGCCCCGTGGAGCGCCTCGCTGGTCGCGCTGCTCGCGATGGTCGCCGCGCTCGGCCTCGTGGTCGTCGTCGCACACCAGGTCTACGACCTCAAGCCCGTGGTTCCCGGCCTGACGCCGCCGCCGGCGCGCGAGCTGCTCGGCAAGGCGATCGTCCCCGGCGGCTGCTACTCGTCGGCGCTCGGCGGCGTGTGGCGGCCCGAGGACGACCTCCGCATCATCTATGACTCGACCTTCGAGCAGATCGCCTACGGCACGTTCCCGTGGGGCCTGCTCGCGCCGATCGCGATGCTGGCGCTGATCGGCGATGACGACGCCCGGCGCCGGCGGCTCGGCGCGATCACCCTGGCGTGGGCCGGCGCCGCATGGGTCGCCAGCGAGGTATTCCTGCGCAAGGTCGGCTTCACGGTCTACGCCGGGTTCCCCGCGCTCGCGATCGCCGTCGGCGCGTGGCTCGACGCCATGTTCGCCGGCCGGGCCCGCGGCGTCCGCGGCGCGATGCCGCCCGGTGCGCGGCTGATCGCGCTGTTCGCCGTGCTCGGCGTGCTCGTTCTCGGCAAGGACCTCTGGTCGTTCGCCGAGCGGCTGACCTCGCTCCTGGTCGGCAACGACCAGATCCCCTACCCCGCGCAGGCCCACCTCCTGTGGATCCCGACCAAGCTGTGGGTGCTGATCCTCGGCGCGATGATCGCGATCGGCTTCGCGATCGCGATGGCCGCGTGGCGCGACGGCGACTCGCTGTGGGCGCCCTTTCTCCGCTGGTTCGCCACCACCGGAGCGATCTCGGCGATCGGCGCGACGATCCTGCTCGCGGTGTTCTGGACCGCGCTGTGGCAGCCCCGGCTCGCCGTCCACCTGTCGTCGAAGACGATGTTCGAGACCTACCGCGCGCTGGCCAAGCCCGGCGACGAGCTCGTGGTCATGGGCGACCTCGGACAGGCCCCGTTCGCCTACACCACCAGGCCGCCCCAGATCGCCCAGGACCGCACGCAGATCATCGCCGCGCTCGGCCGGCCGGGGCGCGTGTTCGCGATCGCGCCGCAGACCGAGCTGTGCACGCTGCATCGCGAGATCGCCGGCAAGCCCTACTTCGTGATCGACGATCGCAACCAGCGCAGCCTGCTGCTGTCCAACCGGCTCGACGGTGCCAGCGATCAGAACCCGCTGCGCACCGCGATCGTCCACGACGAGCCCAGGGACATCCCGTGCCGCCCCAAGGGCAAGGTCGTCTGGGACAACCGGATCCAGCTCCTGGGCTGGGACATCCCGAAGTCCGTCCCGCGCGGCGGACGGATCGACATCACGCTCTACTACAAGATCCTGCAGCCGGTCGGCGGCACCTGGAAGACGCTGGTCCACTTCGACGGCCAGGCCGGGCGCGCCGGCAACGGTGATCACGAGCCGATCGCCGGCCGCTGCCCGACCTCGACCTGGCAGCTCGGCGACTACGTGATCGATCGCTTCACCACCAGCGCCGGCGGCGGCGCATTCCCCACCGGGGTCTACGACGTGTGGACCGGCTTCTTCACCGGCGCGGCGCCCAACTGGCGCAACATGCCGGTCAGCGAGGCGCCCGGCGACATGCGAGACAATGCCGATCGCGTGAAGATCACGACGATCGGCCTCGAGTGATCTGGGCGTTGACCCCGGTCGCGACTTGAGGCTATGACGGCGGCGATGGGACCGAAGGTCACGGGCGACGCGGTCGCCGCACCTGGGCCGATCGGCGACGGCGATGCCGAGCGCCGGAGCTCGCCGCGCGTGCTCGTCGACCTCGAGGTCGATTGCGCGAGCGAGGACAACTACCTGTTCGCATACATCACCGACATCAGCGCGACCGGGATCTTCGTACGCACCACCACGCCCGAGCAACCCGGCACGCACCTCAACCTGCGGCTCGCCGAGGACGGCGCGAACCGCCTCGAGATCGAGGGCGAGGTGATCTGGGTCAACCCGTATCGCCCCGGCACACCCGACAACCTGCACCCCGGGATGGGCATCCGGTTCGTCAACCTCGACAGCGACTCGCGCGATCGCCTGTTCGAGCTGATCCGCCGCTTCGCGTACCTGTCGTAGCCATGTCGATCCTCTGCGGTACCGATCTGTCCGACGCCTCGCGCGGCGCGCTCGACGTCGCCCGCGCCCTCGCCGCCCAGCGCGGCGACCGCGAGATCGTGCTCGTCCACGTCGCCGACACCGAGCCCGACGACCGCGAGCTCCCGGCGCTGCGGGCACGGCTCGACGCCCAGGCCGCCGGCGCCACCGGCCCCGGCCCGTCCGTCCGCCCCGAGCTCGCCGTCGGTCCGGCCGACGAGACCCTCGTCCACCTCGCCGAGACCCTGGCCAGCGACCTGATCGTCATCGCCGCGCATTCCCGCGGCCACGGGCCGTCGCGGCTCGGCACCACCGCCGCGCACGTCATCGAGCGGACCCACGTCCCCGTGATCGTCGTGCGCGACCCCACCCCCTGGCTCGCGTTCGCACGCGGCGACCGGCCGCTCCGCGTCCTGCTCGGCATCGACGACTCCGCGACCTGCGACCTCGGCGTGCAGTGGACTCTCGCCCTCGGCAAGCGCGGCCCGATCGACGTCGTGCTCGGCGCGATCTACTACCCCGACGACGCCGCCGCCTATTACGGCCTGCCCGCGCGCTCCCTCGTCGAGATCGACCCCGAGATCGAGCGCCTCCTGCAGCGCGACCTGCTCCGCCGGTTCGGCGGCCCCGCCGCCCCCATCGCCCGCAGCGTCACCGCCCGCGCCCGCCGCGGCCTCGGCCGGATCGGCGACCACGTCATCGAGCTCGCCCGCGAGGAGAACGTCGACGCCATCGTCGTCGGCACCAGCCAGAAGACCGGCCTGGGCCGCCTCGGCTCCGTCTCGTCCGTCATCGTCGAGGACGCCCCCGAATCTGTCGTCTGCGTCCCACCCCACGCCGTCGTCGTCACCCAGACCGTCCCCATCATCGGCCAGGCCCTCGTCGCCACCGACCTGTCCCAGTTCGCCAACCGCGCCGTGCCCTACGCCTTCGCCCTCGCCCAGCCCGCCGGTGAGGTCCACATCCTCCACGTCGTCAAGGACGACGCCGAGATCGACGAGCCCGACCTGCTCCGCCAGCTCGCCGCCCTCGCCCCCATCGGCGCCCCCCAGAAGCTCTCCGCCCACGTCGTCCGCGGCGACGACACCGCCGAGACCATCGCCCAGTGCGCCGCCCGGTTCGGCGTCGACGTCATCTGCATCGCCTCGCACGGCCGCTCCGGCATCACCCGCGCCCTCGTCGGCTCCGTCGCCGACCGCGTGCTGCGCGCCACCCGCCTCCCCGTCCTCGTCCTCCGCCCCGCGTGACCACCCGCTGACCGGCGCGCAGCACGGCACTTTTGATCGCGCGCACGTTTCGTGGAAACCGTTGCGCACAGGTGGTGTCCGAGCTGGTGATTCGCTCCTCTGCCATTGCGGCGGACGGGAAAGGAGCCTGCATGAAGGTCGCCATTCGGCCGTGGCCCTGGTTGGTCGTTGTCTGCGCGCTGTCGGGCGAGGCGCGCGCGACGCAGCCGAAGCCCGATCCCGCCGACAAGATCAGCGAGGGTCGGCTCGTCACCCAGCGCGGCGGGTCCGTACGATGCGAAGATCGAGGCGGTGTATCTGTTCCCGCTGCCGACGGGCGCGGCGGTCAGCGCGATGCAGATCACGAGTGGCGACCGGGTGATCGAGGGCGTGATCCAGGAGCTCAAGGAGGCGACGCGGGTGTACGAGGCGGCGCGCCGGCAGGGGCTGCTCGCGGCGCTGCTGGCGCAGGAGCGGCCGAACCTGTTCACGCAGTCGGTCGCCAACATGGAGCCGCACGCGGTGGTCGACGTCACGCTGCGCTACGTGCAGCGGCTGGCGTACGAGGGCGGCGGCTACGAGGTGGTGTTCCCGATGGTGGCGGGGCCGCGGTATCTGCCGGAGGCGGCCAAGGCCCGCGGAGAAGATGGCAAGGACGCCAGGGTGGACGCGGCGGCGGTGCAGCCTGCGGTGCTGCCGCCCGGCCTGCGCAGCTCGCACGACATCAGCCTCGCGGTCGAGGTCGATGCCGGCGTGCCGATCGAGGACATCGCGTCGATCTCGCACCAGATCGCGGTGGTCCGCGCGGCGGACTCGCGGGCGCGGGCCCGCGTGGCGATCCAGCCGGGCGACACGATCCCGAACAAGGACTTCGTCCTGCGCTACCGGGTCGCGGGGGCGGCGCCGGCGTTCGGCGTGCTCGCCACGCGCGGCGACGCGGCGCGGCCGGGCAGCTTCGTGCTGGTGGCGCAGCCGCCAGCGGCGGCCGAGGCGGCGCAGGTCGCGCCGCGCGAGATCGTGTTCGTGCTCGACACGTCGTCGTCGATGCGCGGCGCGCCGCTCGACAAGGCCAGGGAGCTGATCCGCAAGGTGCTGGCGGGTCTGCGGCCGGACGACACGTTCCAGATCGTCCGGTTCGACGATCGCGCGAGCGCGCTGGGGCCGGCGCCGATCGCGAACCGGCCGCGCAACATCGCGCTGACGCTGGACTGGCTCGCCGCGCTCGATGCCGGCGGCGCGACGGAGATGACGACCGGGATCGCAGCGGCGCTCGCGGTGCCGCACGATCCGCTGCGGCTGCGGATCGTCGCGTTCGTGACCGATGGCTACGTCGGCAACGAGGACGAGATCATCCGGCTGGTCGGCGCGCACGCCGGCGAGGCGCGGCTGTTCGCGTTCGGCGTCGGCAGCGCGGTCAACCGCTACCTGCTAGAGGAGGTGGCGGCGGCCGGGCGCGGCACGGCGCAGTTCGTGCGGCCGGACGAGCCGACCGAGGCGGCGGTCGCGGCGTTCGAGCGCCGGATCGCTGCGCCGGTGGTGACCGACCTCGCGATCGACTGGGGCGGGCTGGCGGTCGCCGACGTCACGCCGCGCGCGCTGCCGGACCTGTTCGTCGGCCAGCCGCTCGCGGTGTCGGGCCACTACGCGCGCGGCGGCCGCGCGACGGTGACGATCCGCGGCAAGCAGGCGGGCCGCGCGGTCCGCTTCGAGGTCCCGGTGGCGCTGCCCGAACGCGCCGACCATCCGGCGATCGCGACGGTGTGGGCGCGCGAGCGCATCGCCGAGCTGTCGCGCCAGCTGATCCGCAGGCACGATCCGGAAATCGAGCGGCAGATCATCGAGCTGTCGATCGCGCATCGCGTGCTGACCCAGCTGACGGCGTTCGTCGCGGTCGACCGCTCGCGCGTGACGCGCGGCGGCCAGGCGGTGCGGGTGGCAGTGCCGGTCGAGGTCCCCGATGCGGTCGCCGGGATCGCGACCGGCGGGAGCTATGGCTACGGCATGAGCGGCTACGGCGTCGGGGGCGGCAGCGTCGGCGGCGTCGGCTGGGGGGCAGGGGCAGCGGGACCGGCGTCGGCTACGGCGATGTCCAGTCCAACGTGGCCGGGGACATGTCCGGCGCGAGTGGGGCGTTCCGGCCGCACGCGGTGACGGTGCCGACGGTCACGATCGGCGCACCGGCGGCCGCGGGCAGCCTCGACAAGAACATCATCCGCCGCTACCTCCGGCGCCACCTCGACCAGCTGCGCTACTGCTACGAGAAGCGCCTGCTCGCGAATCGCCGGCTCGCCGGCACGGTCACGGTGCACTTCACGATCAACGGCGACGGTCGGGTGCTGGTCGCGACCGCCGATGGTCTCGGCGACACGGAGGTCGAGGCCTGCGTCGCCCAGGTGATCAAGGCGATCGAGTTCCCCAGGACCGACGATGGCGGGATGGTCCAGATCAACTATCCGTTCACCTTCGCCCCGCCCGAGGCGCCGGCCCCGGCCGAGGAGCCGGCTCTGTCCGAGGAGGCCCAGCCATGAAGCGCCCCGTTGCAGCTGCCATCGTGATCTGCGCGCTGGGTTGTGGCTCGCGTGCCGCGCCCGAGGTCGCACCCGCGGCGAGCGAGCCGCCGGCGCCGCGGCCCGCGCCGGGCATCGATCTCGCCGGACCGATCCCGCTGCCCGACCGCGGACCGGCCCGACCTGCGGGCGCCGCCGCGCCGGCGATGCTCGGGGCCGCACCCGCCGCGACCTCGGGGGCGATGCCGAAGATGATCGACCTCACCGCCGATCGCGCCGTGGTCCCCGTCGCGGTCCCGGTGCCGCCGTCCGGTGGCTCGGTCGGCTTCACGTTCGCCGACGACCGCACCGGCTGGGTCGCGCGGATCCCCCAGGACCTGCAGCTGCCCGCGGTCGCCTACGGCGCCGGCCGGGTCTACGTCTCGGGCGGCTTCGAGTCGGTCAGCTTCTACGCACTCGACGCCGAGACCGGCCGGATCGAGTGGGCGACGACCAACCTCGAGGACAACGGCCCGACCGCCGCGATCTACGACGACGATCGCGTGCTGTTCAACACCGAGAGCTGCACCCTGTTCGCGCTCGACGCCCGGACCGGCCGGCG
This sequence comes from Deltaproteobacteria bacterium, assembly GCA_005887925.1. GTDB lineage: Bacteria > Myxococcota_A > Polyangia > Haliangiales > Haliangiaceae > JABFXX01. Next base: position 33,020 of record VBLP01000373.1, read on the forward strand.
GCTGTGGCTGCGCAAGCTCGGCGATCCGACGCTGGCGCAGGTCACCGCCGCCGACGGGCTGGTCTACGCGTCGCATCCCGGCGCGTCGGGCCAGGAGCTCACCGCGTATCGCGTCAAGGACGGCGAGCCGGTGTGGACGCGCGCGATCGGCGCCGAGCTGCTCGCCGCGCCGGTGATCGCGGGCGACGCGGTCTACGCGACCAGCCTGCACGGCGTGGTCTATCGCTTCGCGCGCCGGACCGGCAAGCTCGCGTGGGCCCGGGGGCTCGAGGCCACGACCGCGCCGTGGATCGCGGGCAACGAGCTGTTCGTGACCCGCAAGCACGGCCGCAAGGAGCAGCAGATCGTCGTCGCGGCCGACACCGGGAAGCTATTGCGCGAGCACGAGCAGTCGACCGGTCGCTACCTCGGCGACGTGCCGGATCCCAACGACCACGATGCCGCCGGCATCCTGTGGAAGCAGGTGTGGGCGTTCGAGGGCTCGCGCCCGGTGATCGACCGCGGCGTGCGCTACATCGCGATGGGCGGCGAGATCCGCGCGAGCGATGCCGCGACCGGCGAGCCGCTGTGGCAGCGCCGCTATCCCGGGGCCAGCGATCGCCGCTCGGTCGGCTCGGTCGCGCTCGCCGGCTCCGAGGTCGTGATCGCGACGCGCGACGGCAAGCTGTTCGGGCTCGACGTCGACACCGGCTACACGCTGTGGTCGTACGCGATCGGCCATCGCGTGATCGCCCAGCCGGTGATCGCCAGGGGCTGGGTCTACGCCAGCACCGCGGACGGCTACGTGATCGCGCTGCGCGTCGGCGACGCGACGCTCGACGGCTGGCACATGTTCGGCGGCAACCCGCGCCACGACGGCCCGGTGACCGCGGCGGCCGCGCCACCCCGCGGCGTGTGACGGCGCGCTCAGTCCTCGTCAGGCGCCTGCACCACCACATCGGCCGGCGGTCCGGGGATGCGGAACTCCTCGCCCAGCCAGCGGCCGAGATCGACCAGGTGGCAGCGCTCGCTGCAGAACGGAAACAGCTTGCTGGGGCGCGCCGGATCCCTGACGACCGGACCGCGGCAGGTCGGGCACCTCATGCCGACGCTCCCAGGCCGAGCGCGGCGCTGCGCGCGTCGAAGTACGACCGGCTGATCCCGAGGTCCTGCGCTGCGGAGTCGCGGTCGCCGCCGTGACGGCCGAGCGCCGCAACGATCGCGTCGGCCTCCGCCGTGGCGATCACGTCGCGCAGCGCGCGCGGCGCGGTGTGGGCGCCGCCGGCGACGCGCGCCGACACCATGGCGCCGGTGAGCTCGGGCGCATCGCCCGCGAGCACGAGCATGCGCTCGATCTCGTTCTCGAGCTCGCGGATGTTGCCCGGCCAGGGATACGCGACCAGTCGGGCCAGCGCGCCCTGCGCCAGCCGCGGCGGCACGGTGGCGTCGGCGCCCTTGGCGGAGCGCCAGTGCTTGGCGACGAAGAACTGCGCGAGCCGCGGGATGTCGCTGACCCGCTCGCGCAGCGGCGGCACGGTGATCTTGAGGACGTTGACCCGGTAGAACAGGTCCTCGCGGAACTGCTTGACGGCGACCATCGTCGCGAGGTCCTTGTGCGACGCCGCGATGATCCGGACGTCGACCTTGACCGGCTTGGTGCCGCCGACCGGCATGAACGTGCCCTCCTGCAGCACGCGCAGGAGCTTGACCTGCAGCGCGGCCGACATGTCGCCGATCTCGTCGAGGAAGAACGTGCCACCGTCCGCGACCTGGAACAGCCCGGGCTGGTCCTTGACCGCGCCGGTGAACGCACCGCGGACGTGACCGAACAGCGCGCTCTCGAGCAGGTTGTCGTTGAACGCCGAGCAGTTCTGGACCACGAACGGCTTCTTGGCGCGCGGGCCGTGATAGTGGATCGCGCGCGCGATCAGCTCCTTGCCGGTGCCGCTCTCGCCGTGGACCAGCACGGTCGCCTCGCTCTTGACCACCTTGGTGAGCAGCTTCACGACGTCGCGCACCGCGGCCGCCTCGCCGACGATCTCGGTGAACGGATGGCTGAACGTGGTCGGCGCCACCACCGCGGGCTGGACGCGCTCGACCGCCGCGGCCGCCGACACAACGAGGTCGCGGACGCGCCCGACATCGTCGGCGCCGAGCACCGGCACCGCGCCGGCCATCGCGCTGGCCTCGGCGGGCGAACCGACGATCGCCGCGAGCCCCTCGCCGACCTCGGCGAGCGGCCGCTCGGCAGCGCGCGCCCCGGTAGCGTAGACCACGCCGATCAGGCCGTGCGCGCCGAACACCGGCGCCACGACGAGGATCAGCCCCGCGTGGCACTGCCGGATCACCGGGTCGCGCGACTTGCTCGACGCGAGCTCCGCCGCGATCTCGGCGAGCGCTCCCGCACACGCGGCGGGAGCGGCGCCGTGGATGGTCTCGCACACCGCGTGCGACTTGCGGACGTAACCGCCCCCACCGGCTTCGGCAAGGCCCAGCTCGAGCCCCCACCACCGGCGCAACAGATCCCGCGCGATCGCCACGTCGGGAAGATCATCAAACGTCGAGCCCACCTCTCGCCACTATAGCGGCGCGGGGTCACGCCGACCAGCGCCCGTCGCCGCGGTCGGTCGCGCGCTGCTCCCGCCCGAGCTTCACAAGATGCGCAAGCAGTGAACGCTCGGCCAGCGGCCACAGGGCGCGCGGCGTGTCGCGATATGCCTCAACGACCATCTCGCGGAGCGTGCGCGGCGTGGCGCCGAGCGCGGCAGCGACCATCGACTCCCGCATCCGGCGGTGTGCGAGATACTCGCGCAGCTTGGCGTGGCCATCGCGGATCGCCGGACCGTGCGCCGGCAAGAGCGTCATCGGCGGCCGCGCCAGCAAGCGCTCGAGCGACGAGAGGTAGACCGCCATGTCGCCCTCGCTCGGGTCGATCAGGATCGTGCCGATCCCCGCGACCATGTCGCCGGCGATCGTCGCATCGCCGATCGCGAAGCACAGGTGGCCCTCGGCATGCCCCGGCGTGAAGATTGCCGTGGCACCGGACACGGTCTCGCCGTCTGCCACGCTCTGCGTCACCTGGACCCGCCCCGCGAGCCGGCGCGCGGTCGCCGGATGCGCGGCGATCGGCACCGACCAGCGCTGGGCCAGCGCCGCGGCGCCGCCGACGTGGTCGCCATGGTGATGAGTCAGTAAGATGGCGCTCGGAGGCACGCGCGCCAGGACCTGATCGAGGATCGCCTGCTCCTCCGGGTACGGGCTCCCGGGGTCGATCACCGCGACCGGGCCAGCGTCAGGTCCGACCAGATACACGTTGGTATGGGCGGCCGGGGGCAGGGTTGGCGTGCGCAGCGCAAGCACGCGAATCCCGGGGGCTACCGAGACCAGCTCGGCCGGCGGTCCCGCCGGCTGGGCGGGCACGAGGGCACGTACCTGTTCGTACAGGATTTCGACCGATGGCTCACTCATCGATCACCCAGCACGGCCCGCAAAGGAGATGACCCGGCGGCATCCATCTCGTAAACTATAGCGAGCGACCCCATGGTCAGCGTCACTGCACGCAAGATTCGTGAGCTTGGGAGTGAGCGGCCCTCCGGCGCCAGCGGACGGCTTTACACCGGCTACCTCATCTCCTACCCGTACATCGGCCGCGGCATGGTGATCTTCCGCGATCCGCACGGCCACCGCATGATCACCACCCCGGTCAAGCGGGTGCTGGGCGAGCCGGGTGGCAAGATGATCTACGTCGAGACCGAGAACAGCGTGTACCGCCTCGAGATCCACGGCGAGCCGCTGTTCCCGATGCGCGCGGCCGGCGAGTAGCGAAAACCCCGAGCTACGCACTGGTGATCCGATCGCCGAGCAAGGCGACCTCGGCCTTGCCGAGCGTCTGCGCGAACAGCATCGGCAGCTCGGCGACCCGGGTCTTGGCCCGCGCGCGGAGCTCGGCGAGATAGCGCTCGTTGAGCGCGCGGCGATCGCGCGACAGCTGGGCGTGCGCGGCGAGCTGGGCGAGCGGCGGCGAGAGCGCGCCGGCGTCGGTGATCGACGCCACGAGCGCATCGAGCGCGCGCGACACCGGCGCACCCGGCGGAAAGTGCTGCGGAAACACCTGATTGACCAGCAGCTGCTGCGGCACGATGCCGAGCGCAGTGAGCTTGGCCTCGAGCTCGATCGCCTCGTTGACCGGCATCTCCTCGGCCAGCGTGACCAGCACCGCCGCGGTCCGCGCCGGGTCGCACAGCATGGCCTTGACGGTCCGGGCGTCGCGGGTCAGCGGGCCCTCGGGCACGGTGTCGACGATCACCCACGGCACGCGCAGCATCGACACCGAGTGGCCCGACGCCGGCATGTCGAACACCACCGTGTCCCACGCCGGCGCGCCGCGCTTCTCCTCGGTCGTGTGGTACCAGGCCTTGCCGAGCAGCGCGTAGTCGTCGAGCCCCGGGATCGCGCGGAGGAACGCCTTGCTGACCCGGTTCTCGAACACCATCTCGTAGACCGACTTCCAGCGCAGGATCATCAGGCCGTACTCGGCGAGCGCGCTCGCCGGCGTGGAGTTGACCGCCCACAGGTTCGGCGCCAGCGCCGTGATCGCCTCGCCGACCGCGGGCTTGTCGAAGTACGGCCCGAACCGGTCGTTGGCCGAGGTCTCGTACAGCAGGGTCTTCTTGCCCTGCGCCGCCAGGTTGCCCGCGATCGCGGCGGCGACCGTGCTGCGGCCGACACCCCCCTTGCCGACGACGAGGATTAGCTTGCGGTCGAGCTTCATGGCTGCGCCCTGGGGGGCGCGGCGGTGCTCCCGGCGGCGCTGCCGGCACCGCTGCCGGCGCCGCTGCCGTCCGGCTCGATCATCACCGCGACCCCGCTCGCCGACGCCGAGCGGTAGCCGATCAGCTTGCGCAGGGTCCAGATCCCGTTGTCCGGCGTGATGTCGACCTGGATGTCGACGACCTTGTCAGCGCCGAGCGCCTTGGCGGTCGCCAGCAGCATGCGGTTGACGACGTAGTCGAGATCGACGTGCCCCGGGATCGGGATCCACAGCAGGTACGCGCTGGTCACCTGGGCGTGGATCACCGCGATCGGGCGCAGGTGCGGGCCGACGTACACCGTCTCCGGCTGGACCCGGACCGTCGAGATCGACGAGCACGCCGCGGTCGCGAGCATGGCGACCAGCACGAGGCGACGCAGCAACATGTAGGCACGCTAACACGGCGCGCCGGGGCCAGCGATGCTACGCTCCCAGGTCGTGCGGAGGGCAGTGACCTCGCTCGTGTCGAGTGCGCTCCTGGTGGTGGCGCCGATCACGGCGCGCGGTGACACGCCGCCCGCGCATCGCGCCGACGACGTCGACGAGGCGATCGATCAGAAGCTCGCGGTGTGGCGGTTCGATGCGCTCGGCATCGACCCCGAGCTGGTCGCGCGGCTCGAGACCCTGTTCCGCATGGAGCTCGACCGGCTCGACAAGCAGCCGATGCCGAGCCGGCGCGACATCGATCGCGCGATCACCGGCGACGCGCGCGAGTGCACCGGCGAGGACCGCTGCCTGGCGGCGATCGGCAAGAAGCTCGGGGTCGACGTGATCATCGCCGGCACGGTCGGCCAGCTCGGCGACAACTACGTCCTGACCGTCAAGGCCGTCGACGTCGCGACCGCCAGGGCGCTGCAGCGGATCCAGAGCGATCCGCTGCGCGGCCAGCCCGACGAGCTGATCGAGGGCGTGCGGGTCGCGGCCTACCGCCTGCTCGCGCCCGGCCAGCTCCACGGCGCGATCCAGGTCCAGACCGACCTGATCGGGGCCAGCGTCGCGCTCGACGGCCAGGCGATCGGCACCACCCCGCTGCCGCGCAACGGCGTGATCGGCAAGCTGCCGCTCGGCAAACACCAGCTCAGCGTCACCGCGCCCGGCTATCCCGAGCCCTACCAGGACACCGTCGAGGTCCACTTCCAGAAGGTCAGCCCGGTGGTCGTGCGGCTCATCCCGTCGACCCAGGTGATCGGCTCCGGCAGGATCGAGCAGGTCGAGCGCCGGCCGTTCTACAGCCGGACCTGGTTCCTGGTCGCCGCCGGCGTCGCCGCGGTCGGCCTGGGCGCCGCGGTCCGCTACGGCCTGGGCCACGTCAAGGCGTGCCACTTCGACGCCCGAGGCAACGCGAGCGGATGCTGACGCGCATCGCGATCGCCGTCGCCTGCGCGTGGGCCACCGCCGCGCACGCCGAGCGCGTGGTCGCGATCGCACCGCTGTCGACCCTGGGCGCCGAGGACACCTCGGCCGGTACCCGCAAGCTGACCGGCGAGATCGAGACCGCAGTCGCCGCGCTGCCCGACACCCGCGTGATCCGCGCGCAGCAGGTCTCGGACGCGA
>VBLP01000374.1:0-11382 GCA_005887925.1 Deltaproteobacteria bacterium
CGACGTGCAGTGGCAAACCTCGGGCGAGGTCGTGCTGATGACGCTGGTCGGCGGGCTCGGCCGCTACAGCGGCCCGGTCGTCGGCGCGTTCCTGCTGGTCGCGCTCGAGTACCGCCTCACCGAGGCCGGCGGCTGGGTCACCGTGATCCAGGGCGTGGTCTTCATCGTCTGCGTGACCACGTTCCGCCAGGGCATCATGGGCACGCTGAGCAACCTGCTGAAGCGGCCGCTATGAGCGAGCAGCGGGTCAGCGGGCCTGCATCGCGGGCGGCGCCGCCCAGGTGCCCCAGACGTCGAAGCTGATGCCGGTCTCGACGACGTCGAGGCTCATGCCGACGTCGCGGAGATAGGCTGCCTGGTCGAGCGGCGGCTGGCCGAACGACACCAGCAGCTGCTGGAACCGCGGGAGGTCGAACGCCATCAGCGCCAGCGGCGAGCGCCTGGGCACCGGCGTCGCCAGGTGCTCGGTGGCGCGCCGCGCGCTGTCGTCGCCGGCGGCGATCACGAGGCGATCGGTGGTGAGCGCGAGGTGCGCCGAGCGCACCGGGATCTGGAGCTGCTGCAGCGGCAGCGCGATCGGCCGGCCGTCGCGGCTCAGCGGGATCCCGGCGAACGCGGGCAGCGTCCCGGCGAGCGACTGCACCAGATCGGCGACGCGATCGCCGGCGACCACCAGGTGACCGGCGACGCCGGGCGGCCGCACCGATGCATCGTCGATGGTGAGCGAGAACCCGCGCACGCCGAGCCAGGTCGGCGGCAGCGGGCGGGCCAGCGCCTGGGCCAGCTCGCGGCCGGCCTCGTTGATGCCCTTGAACCATGGACAGCCGAACGGATGGTCCTGGAGCTGGCGGGTCAGGCCGCGCAGCCACTCGACGAGCTCGCGCGGATCGATCGCGGCGCCGAGCGCGAACAGCGGATGACCGGCGAGCGGCGCGGTGACCTCGGGCACCATCGCGTGCAGCTTGCGCAGCCCGCTGACCACGCCCGGCGGGGTCTCGAACACCAGCGAGCCGTCGAAGCTGATCTCGTCGAGCCGGCGATAGCCGATCGCGATGCGCGGCGCGATGTCCGCGAGGCGGTCGAGGTCGGCGCGGCATGCCGGCGACACCGCCCCGATCCCGGCGCGCAGCGGCGCATCGAGCGGCCCGGGCCGCGCCCCGGCGATGATCTCGACGATCCGGTGTGCGTCGAGGTATCCGAGCACCACGCCGAGGAAGCGGTGGCGAGCGAGCAGGTCGGGGACGGTCGTCGTCGAGGCCAGGCTGGCCGTTGGCGCCCGGATGCCGAGCACCTCCGGCAGGGTCTGGTCGAGCGCGCCGCTGGGCACGAGCGCCGCGACGAACTCGCGGTCGAGCACCGCGGCGACGAAGCTCAGCTCCGGGCCGCCGGCGACCCAGTAGGAATGGCCCTCGAGGCTGCGCTGCTGGGGCGACAGCCCCGCGGTGGCCAGGACGTGCTCGATCACCGTGCGCAGCCGGGCCGGCTGGGCGACGTCGACGCGGACCACCGGCCACGCCGACAGCCCGTAGAGCACGAAGCGCCCGCGCGGATCGAAGCCGAGCTGCTCGCCCCACTTGTCCGGGTCCTTGCCCTTGACCTCGTCGGCGAGCGCCATCACGACCCGGATCCACGGCGCGGGATTGTCGCGGCCCATGCCCGATGTCTGGTCGAGCTTGCGCAGCGCGTCGACGAAGCGCTGGTCGAAGCCCTGCATCGTGCGGCGGCGCAGCGCCTCGCTCATCGGCTCGAGCACCGCGAACAGGTACGGCGTGTCCGCCGGGACGTGGGACAGGATCGGCGGCGCCGCCCACCGCGATGACAGCGTGCCGGGCTGCGGCGCTCCCCCGCCGCACGCCCCGACGACGGTGGCGACGGCCATGGCAATCACGAACAACCGGATCGAACGCATCCGCGGATGCTACTCGAATCCGGCCGCGGTCGGAGCAACTAGGGCCGCGCGGCCAGCCGGAGAATGTCGCTCGGTGGCGGGCTGGGCTCGGGCGGCGGCGCGCGCAGGCTCGCCTTGGGCGGCGGCGGCGGCTCCGGGACGCAGCCGGTGAACTGCGACTGGATCAGCGCGATGACGCCGATGAACGCCGCGCCGGCGACCGAGTGCCACCACACCTTGCGGAAGATCGGTCCGACCGCGTGGGCGCGCTCGTGGGGATCGTCGTAGGTGGCGGCGCAGGCGACCATGATCGACTGCGCGTCGATCATCTTGCCCATCACGCCGCCGGTCGAGTTGGTGGCGCAGACCAGCACCGGGTTCAGGTGGAGCTGCTGCGCGGTGATCTTCTGCAGGCTGCCGAACAGCGCGTTCGACGCGGTGTCCGAGCCGGTCAGGAACACGCCGAGCCAGCCGAGGTAGGCGGCGAAGAACGGGTAGGTGGCGCCGGCGCCGACGAACAACAGGCCGAGCACCGCGTCGGTGCCGGCGTAGCGAGTCAGGAAGCCCAGGCCGAGGACCTGGCCGATCACGAGCACCGGGGTGCCCATGCGCCGCAGCGTCTGCCGGATCGCGGTCTTCCACTGCGCGCCGCTCAGGCCCAGCACGATGCCCGAGAGGATCGCCGCGACGAACACGCCCGTGCCCGACGCCGACACCCAGTTGAGCGTGAACTGGGCACCCTCGGGCTTGGCGCCGACGGCGGCGACCGGCGGCATGCGCTGCACCAGGTTGTGCAGCCCCGGCACGTCCCACTTGGGCAGCGACGCCGTGCCGGTCAGCTTCGAGCCGAACAGCGTGGTGTCGAGCTTGACGCCGCCGAACAGGTCGTTGAGCCAGGCCTTCTTCAGGCCCCACACCAGGCAGCACGTGATCAGGATCGCCCACGGCAGCCAGGCGTGGATGGTCTCGCCGACCTTGTACTTGTACTTCCACTCCGCGGTCCCGACCGCCGCGCTGCCGCCGGCGTCGCGCTCGGAGCGCAGCAGGAAGCGCTGCTTGGGGTGCCACACGAAGCGCAGGAACAGCGCGGTGCACACCACCGAGAACACGCCGGACACCACGTCGGTGGTCAGGTGGAAGCCGACGCTGCTCGACGACAGGAACTGCATGATCGCGAAGCTGCCGCCGGACACCAGCGCCGCGGGCCAGACCTCGAACGCCTGCTTCCACGTGCCGCCCTCCATCTTGACGAACAGGGCGACCAGCCAGAACGGCACCAGGATCGACGCCCACGGCAGCTGGTGGCCGGCCGCCGCCGACAGGCTGAGCTCGTCGAGCCCCGTCACCGTGGCCAGCGTGACGATCGGCGTTCCGATCGCACCGAACGCGACCGGCGCGGTGTTGGCGATCAGGTTCAGCACCGAGGACTGGAATGGCTTGAACCCGAGGCCGACCATGATCGCGCCGGCGATCGCGACCGGCGTGCCGAACCCCGACGTGCCCTCGATGATCGCGCCGAACGAGAACGCGATCAGGAGCACCTGGAGCCGGCGATCGAACGAGATGTGGATGATCGACTCCTTGACGATCTCGAACTTCCCGCTGACGACCGTCATCGTGTAGAGCAGCATCGCCGAGACGACGATCCAGATGATCCCTACGAACCCGGACAGCGTGCCGAGGATGAACGCCGACACCGCCGTACCGAGCGGCATGCCGAACGCCAGGCACGACACCACGAACGCGGCGATCACCCCGCACAGCGCGGCATACGGCGCCGAGATCCCGAGGTGGCGCTTGCCCTGCTTGTCGCGGTGAGGATGCAGCGCGATCGCGTAGAGCAGGACCACGATCGGTACTGCCGCGACCACGGTGGACAGGAACACGTTCCCGAACGGGTTGTAGTTCTGCTGGTACACGTGAGTCCTCCTGGAGGGGACCGGGTGTTGCGACCGATCGAACCGCCTGACGCCCGGTCCAGCACGACTCTAAGAACAAGCACCGCCAAACGAAATGGGGATTGCCAACTCCGTGTCATTGCAGCACCGCGTCAAGCGATCTACCGAGTCGAGGCCGGGTAGCACATCGCGCACATCGCGCAACTGCGCAGCGGTTCAGCGGCCGGCGACCTCGACGCCGCGGATCGATGCATCGAGGCAGCGTGCACCCGGGATTGGCGCTGACCAGGAGCTCGGGCTCGGCGGCGAGCACGCTCTCGACCTTGCGCTCGCCGATCTCGCGCGCGCTCTCGGGCTCGAGCAGGTTGTGCACGCCGGCGCTGCCGCAGCACGTGTCGCTGTCGAGCTCGACCAGCTCGAGGCCGGGGACGGCGGCGAGCAGCGCCCGGGGCTGGGCCCGGATGCGCTGGGCGTGCGCGAGGTGGCAGGCGTCGTGGTACGCGACCCGGAGGCGCAGCGGGTGGCGCGGCGCGACCGGCGGATGCGCGGCGAGCAGCTCGCTGACGTCGCGGACCCGGGCGGCCAGCGCCGCGGCGCGCTCGGCCCAGGCCGGCTCGTCGGCCAGGAGGTGGCCCCACTCCTTCATCGACGAGCCGCACCCGGCCGCGTTGACCACGATGGCGTCGGCCGCGGTCTGCTCCAGCGCCTCGATCGCCGCGCGGGCGAGCCGGCGGGCCTCGTCGTCGCGGCCGGCGTGGACCGACAGCGCGCCGCAGCAGCCGAGCTCGGATGGCACGACGACCTCGTAGCCCTCGGCGGCGAGCACCCGCAAGGTCGCGTGGTTGACCTCGGGGAAGTACACGCGCTGGACGCAGCCGGCGAGCATGGCGACCCGGCCGCGGCGCGCGCCGGTCGCGGCGACCTCCTCGGGCAGCCGGTCGAGCAGCTGGCGGGCGGTCACCGGCGGCATCAGCGTCTCGAGGTTGCGCAGCCGGCGGGGCATGAGGCGGGCCAGGCCGAGGCGGCGGACCAGCCAGCGCAGGCCCAGACGCTGATAGAGCAGCTGCAGCGCCACCGCGAGCTTGAGCCGCCGCGGATACGGAAACAGCGCGAAGATCATGCCGCGGAACAGCCGATCCGACAGCCGGCGCGGGTGGCTGCGCTCGATCGCGGCGCGGGTGTCCTCGATCAGCCGGTCGTACTGGACGCCCGAGGGGCACGCCGTCACGCACGCCATGCAGCCCAGGCAGCGATCGAAGTGCTCGACCGCGGCGGAGGTCAGCGGCTCCTTGCCGTCGGCGATCATCCGCATCAGGTGGATCCGGCCGCGCGGCGAGTCCATCTCCTCGCCCCACGACTGGTAGGTCGGACACGCCGGCAGGCAGAAGCCGCAGTGGACGCAGTCGTCGAGCAGGCGGCGGGCGGTCATAGTCCTCCGACGAAGCGGCCGGGGTTGAGCCGGCCGTCGGGATCGAAGCGCTGCTTGAGCCGCTGCATGATCGCGAAGCTCGGCGGCGGCGGCCCCCACGGATCGAGCGCGGCGCGCAGCGCGGCGGGCGCGGCCTCGACGACGAGCGAGCCGCGGCCGGCGACCAGCGCGGCGCGCGCGGCGATCGCGGCGGCGGTGGTGGCACGGGCGTCGGCGACCGCGCCTCCGGCGAACCCTAGCCCGAGGCCGGCGTACCACGCCGGCGGCCTCGCCGGCGAGCGGCTCGGCGGGCGCGGCGGCGGCGCCGGCGAGCTCGACGAAGCGCGCCACCTGCTGCGCGACGCCGCGGTCGAAGCCCTCGAACCGCACCCCCAGATCGAAACGGTCGGAGCGGTCGCGCTCCGGCGCGGAGAGCGCGACGGCGCAGGTCGGCTCGAGCTGGGCGGTGCGCGCGGCGGCGAGCACGGCGATGACCTGCTCGGCTCGCACGCCGGCGACCCGAACGCTCCGCACCGCCTCGGGGAGCGGGTGCAGCCGGAACGTCGCGGTGGCGATCAGCCCGAGCGTCCCGAGCGAGCCGCACGCGACCTTGGGCAGGTCGAAGCCGGCGACGTTCTTGACCACCTTGCCGCCGCCGCGCGCGACCTCGCCGTCGGCGCGCACCAGCGTCACCCCGATGATCAGGTCGCGGATCGCGCCGTAGCGGGCGCGCAGCGGACCGAACCCCGCGGTCGCGACCAGCCCGCCGATCGTCGCGCGCTCCGGATGCGGAGCATCGAGCGCGAGCCGCTGGCGGTGTTCGGCGAGCGCGGCCTGGACCTGGGCCAGGGTCGCGCCGGCCTCGACGATCACCACCTGGTCGGCGGGAGCGTGCTCGACGATCCGGGCGAGCCGCCCGGTACCGCCGCCGAGGAAGCCGAGCCGCAGCCGCTCGCGCGCCGCCATCGCCATCACCTCGGCCGCCTCGTCGAGCGACGCCGGCGCGTACACCGCGCGCGGCCGCACTCCGAGGATCTCGTCGCCGTCCGAGACGATGGTCATCGCGGCGAGTATGGACCGCCTCGCGGACGGGCGGAGCACCCCGGCGCCGATACCTGCAGGCGTGCTGCACGACGCGGCGCATTGCTCGATGACGGCCTTGCGACGTCGGGCGCGGGCGCCGTACCATGGTGGATGCGAGATCGACGGATCTGAGTGGCGTTGCGGGCGTGGTATCCGGAGCGACGCGGCTCATGAATGCAACGGTGATGCGGCTGGGTCCCTGGCGTATCGAGCGCACGCTCGGGCGCGATCTTGCGGGCATCTACTACGTCGGGCGGCACGACGACGGCGCGCGCGCGACCCTGCAGCTGCTGTCGGACGAGATGGCCGGCGCGCGGCGCGAGACGCTGGGCCGGCTGCTCGTGCTGCACCGCGAGCTGGTGCACCCCGGTCTGGTCCGGTTCCGCGACCTCGACCACGACGGCAGCGACCTGTTCCTGATCGCGGACGTGATCGACGACGCGCTGGCGTCGCTGCGCGCCCGCCGTCCGCCGCCCGGACAGACGCGCGCGCTGGGCGCCGCGCTCGCCGCCGCGCTCGCCGCCGCGCACGACCGCGGGCTGGTCCACGGCGGGCTCGAGCTCGACAACGTGCTGTGGGCGCCGGACCGGCCGCCGCAGATCCTGGGCACCGGCGTCGCGGCGCTCGGCATCGCCGACCACACCGCGCTCGCGCACGGCGACGTGGCCGCGCTCGGGCGCCTGCTGTGCACGCTGGTCGCCGCGCGGTCGCCGGGCGGGGAGGGCGCCGACCACCGGCTGGTCGAGGTGGTCCGCGCGGTCGCCGATCCGGGCGCCGGGATCGCGATGCGCGAGGCCCACGCGATGCTCGCCGATGGCGACGCGACCCACGCGGTGGGCAACGGCGTCGGCGAGCCGCGCGCGGGCCGGCCGCGCGACCGCGGCGCGCCCGGCGTCGGCGCCGGCACCGCGGTGACCCAGCCGTTCTCCGTCGAGGGTGTCGGGGCCGGCGCGGCGAGCGAGCCGTCGCTGCCCGCCGGCACCCCGATCGGCAAGCGCGCGGCGCCGGCGTCCGACCAGCTCGGCGGCTGCCTCGGCCGCTACCGCGTCCTGACGCGCCTCGGTCGCGGCGGCATGGGCGAGGTGTTCCTCGCCGAGGATCCCACGCTGCGCCGCGGGGTCGCGATCAAGCGGATCCGGCCCGGCCTCGAGCGCGACCGCACGTTCCGGGCTCGCCTGCGCCGCGAGGCGCGGCTCGCCGCCCGGCTCAACCACCGCGCGATCGTCCAGGTCTTCGACCTCGTCACCGAGGACGACGTCGATCACCTGGTCATGGAGTACGTGCCGGGGCCGAGCCTGCACGCACTGACCGGCAATAGCCCCATGGCGATCGCGGACGTCCTGCGCATCGCCGCCGAGGTCGCCGACGGCCTGGCCTACGCGCACCAGCAGGGCGTCATCCATCGCGACCTCAAGCGCGAGAACATCCTGCTCGACGCCGACGGCCAGCCCAAGATCGCCGACTTCGGCATCGCCCGCCGCGCCGCCACCGCGCGCGACGACGGCCCCGAGGAGTCGCTGACCCGCGACGGCTTTGCCGTCGGCACGTCGCGGGCGATGTCGCCCGAGCAGATCCACGGCCGCGAGCTCGACGCGCGCTCGGACCTGTTCTCGTTCGGCGTCATGCTCTACGAGCTGGTCACCGGCACGAGTCCGTTCGCCGCCGGCAACGACGCCGTGACGATCCTCCGCGTGCTCAACGACCGCCAGCCGCCGGCCTGCCAGCTCGTGCCCGAGGTGCCGCGCGCGCTGTCCGATCTCATCGATCAGCTGCTCGAGAAGGACCCGGCGCGCCGCCCCGACAGCGCGCGCATCGTGCGCGATCGGCTGCGCGAGCTGGCCAGCCCGGAGCCGCGGGCGCCCGCGCCGACCGAGCCGACCGTCCCGGTGCGCGTCGCATCGCCGACCGCGGGCAGCGGCGAGCGCCGCCAGGTGACCCTGGCGTGCATCGAGCTGCGCGCCGCCGGCGACGACGCCGACGGCGATCCCGAGCTGCTCGCCGATGTGCTGCCGGCGTTCCGCGCCCGGGTCGAGGAGGTCCTGGGCCGGTTCGACGGCCTCCTGATCAGCGCGCTCGGCCACCGCTTCGTCGCGTGCTTCGGCCATCCGCGGCCTCTCGAGGACGCCGCGCGGCGCGCGGTGCTCGCCAGCCGCGCGATGCTCGACGCCGCCGTCCAGCTGCGCTCGTCCGATGCGGTCCACGCCCGCGCCCGGTTCACCGCGACCGGCGCGGTCCACACCGGCCTGGCGGTGAGCCGCGGCCGCGGCGCGCGCGAGGAGCTGGTGCTCGGCGCTACGCTCGACACCGCGCTCCGCCTGCTCCAGCTCGGCACCGCCGGCGAGCTGTGGCTCAGCGGATCAGCGGCCCGCCTGGTCGAGGCCGCGTTCCGGCTCGACCAGCCGGCGACCCTGGCCGACGGCGTCACCGCGGCGCGCCGCTGGGCCGGCGCGCTGGTCACGGACGACAGCGACGCGGGCTCGGGCGAGCACGACCGGCCGATGGTGGCGCGCGAGCACGAGATGCAGCTCCTGCTCGGCGGCTGGCGGCGCGCCCGGGCCGGCCAGGGCCAGGTTGCGCTCTTGATCGGCGAGGCCGGCATCGGCAAGTCGCGCCTGATCCGCGAGCTCACCGGCGCCATCGCCGGCGACCAGCCGCGCCGGATCGTGCTGCGCGGCGGCGCGCACCGCCAGCGCTCCGCCCTCGAGCCGGTCGCCGAGGCGGTCGCCGCGCTCGTCGGCCTCGGCGCGGGCGTTCCCGGCGATCAGGTCGCCGAGCGGGTCCGCGCGCTGACCGCCCCCGACGAGGCCGAGCACGTGCTGCAGCTGCTGGGCTGCACGGCACACCCACCACCAGGTGCTCCCGATCGGGCGCGCCACCAGCTGCTCGGTGGCCTGCGCGATGTCCTGGTCGGCACCGGCCACGCCGCGCCCACCCTGCTCGTCGTGGAGGACCTGCACTGGCTCGACGCGTCGACCCTCGATCTCATCGCGCTGATCATCGGAGACGTCGCGGCCTCGCCGGTGTTCCTGCTGATGACCACGCGGCCCGGCTTCTCGCCGCCGTGGCCGGCCGGCGCCGCGGTCACCCAGCTCCACCTCGGCCGCCTCGAGGCCCACGCGATCGATGCGGTGATCGGCCACGCCAGCGCCGGGCGCGCGCTGTCGGCCGGCGAGCGAGCGGCGATCGCCGAGCGCTGCGGCGGCGTGCCGCTGTTCGCCGAGGAGCTGGTGCGCGCCGCCCTCGAGCTCGGTCGCGCCGGCGAGGTCCCGAGCAGCCTGCGCGACGCGCTCACCGCGCGGCTGCACCAGCTCGGCCCGGCCGCCACCGCGGTCGCTCACGTCGCCGCGGTCGCCGGCCGCGAGTTCACCGCCGCGGTCATCGCCGCGGTCGGCGGCCTCGATCGCGCCGCGGTCGACGCCGAGCTCGAGCGCCTGGTCTCGGTCGAGATCCTGCTGCGCCGCCGCGGTCGCGGCCGCGAGGCGCTCTACCAGTTAGGCCACGCCCTGCTGCAGCAGGCCGCCTACGACGAGCTGCTCGCCGCCGACCGCCGCCAGCTCCACGACAAGCTCGCCGATGCGCTGCTCGCCGACGAGCGCGCCGGCGGCGATCCCGGCCCCGAGCTGATCGCGCATCACCTCGCCGGCGCCCGCCGGTTCGACGAGGCGATCGCGTCGGCCCAGCGCGCGGCGCTGCGCGTCCTGGCCCGCCATGCCCGGGTCGAGGCCCGCGAGCTGCTGCGCCAGGCGCTGGGCTGGCTCGACCAGCTGCCGGAGTCCGACGCGCGCGATCGCAGCGAGATCGCCTTGCGCATGCAGCTGGGCGCCGTGCTGATCTCGACCGAGGGCTACGCGTCGGCCGAGCTCGAGCGCTCGTCCCGGCGCACCGAGGTCCTGTGCGAGCGCCACGACGACATGCCGCTGCCGGTCAAGTACGGCCTGTGGGCGGTGCGGCTGATGCGGGGCTCGCCCGCCGAGGTCGAGCCGCTGCTCGCGTGGTTCGAGCGGGTGATCGATCGCGGCGGTTCGCCGGTCGAGCGCCTGATGGCGCACTGCTCGATCGCCACCTACCGCTACGCCCGCGCGGACTACGAGCTCGCCGGTCCGCACCTCGAGCGCGCCATGGCGCTGTTCGATCCCGCCGAGCACGCCGGCGTGGTGCAGGTCTACGGCGGGTGCGGCGGCTTCTACGGCCACATCATCACGATCGGCCAGCTGTGGCACACCGGCCGCCTCGACGACGCCTGGCGCCACCTGCGCGCCACCGTCGCCCAGGCCGAGGCGCTCGATCCCTACGCCCTGGCCAGCGCGCTGGCCTACGAGATGATGGTGCAGATCTCCGTCGGCGACGCCGCGCGCACCGAGGCGATCGCCGAGCGCATGTTCGCGCTCGCCGCGCGCTACGAGTTCCCGTACATGATCTGCTCGGCGATGGGCCACCGCGGCTGGGCGCTGGCGCGGCGCGGCCAGGCCGAGCGCGCGATGGCCGACCTGATCGCCGCCGCCGAGGGCAGCAAGCGGATGGGGATCAAGGTCTGGTACCCGTACTTCCTGAGCATCCTCGCCGACGGCGCGATCGCGGTCGGCCAGCTCGACCGCGCCGGGCGCGCGCTCGACGAGGGGCTCGAGGTGTGCCGGACCAGCGTCGATCGCGGCCAGGAGCCGGAGCTCTTGCGCCTGCGCGGCAAGCTGATCCTCGCGCGCGATGCGGCGGCGCATGCAGGGGCGCGCGCGGTGCTGTCCGAGGCGCTCGCGATGGCCCAGCAGCGCGGCGCACGCACGATGGCGCTGCGGATCGCCACCGACCTCGCGGCGCTGCTGCGCGACGAGCACCCCGCCGAGGCGGTGGCCGTGCTGGATCCCGTGTGCCGCGGCTTCGCGCCCGGGCTCGACGATCGCAACCTCGCCGCGGCGCGCCGGTTGCTCGCCGAGCTGCCCGCGGTGTGACCATGGCGCGGCGCGCGCTGGTCCTCGGCGGGTCCGGCCACGTCGGCAACGCGGTGGTCCGCGAGCTGCTCGCGCGCGGCTGGGCGGTCACCGCGGCGCGCCGCGGCCGCAGCGACGCCCGCAACCTCGCCGGCCTGGCGGTCGCCGACGCGCTCGGCGACG
>VBLP01000374.1:11542-21762 GCA_005887925.1 Deltaproteobacteria bacterium
ATCCGTACTTCGCCGCCAAGCGCGCCGGCGAGGCGGTGCTCGCCGCGGCCGCGCATGCCGTGCCGATCTCGCTCGTGCACCCGAGCCTGTGCATGGGCCCGTGGGATTGCCGGCCGGCCGCGCTGTGCCTGGTACCCAGCGTGCTCGCCGGCCAGGTCCCGGCGATGCCGTCGCAGATCGTCAACATCATCGATGTCCGCGACGTCGCCCGCGCGGTGGCGGCGATCGCCGAGGCGGAGCCGCGCGAGCCGCTGCGGCTGACCGGCCACAACATCGGGCTGCCCGAGCTGTGCGCGCTGATCGGCGAGCTCGCCGGGATCCGCGTGACGATCCGGGCGTTCCCGGCCGCCGCGGCCCGCGTCGCTGCGTGGGCCGGATGGGCGCTCGACCTCGCACGACCGGGCGCGGTGACACCGCCGGTGCTGCTGCTGACCATGCTCGCGCTGCGCCAGGCGTCACTCCCGGTCGGCGCGGCGCAGCGTGCGCTCGGCGCGGTGCCGCGGCCGCTCAGCGTCACGCTCCGCGACGCGATCGCCTGGCATCGCGGGCTGGCGCAGTCGGCCGCGCCGCTGTGATATAGCTGGCGCGGGATGTCGGAAGGAGAGCGTAAACGCCGCCCCGATCCGGTGCGGACGGATCCGGTGCGCCAGGCGTCGGGCGCATTCCGCGGCGAGGCCGCGGCGCCGTCCGGCTCCGGCGATCCGCGCGCCGCGCAGCCGTACACGTGGCCCGACGATCCGGTCAGCCGCGCCGTCCGCGCCAGCTGCGACGTCGTCGAGACCGCGGTGCGCCGCGGCTTCGGCCTGGGCCGACCGCCGGGCGCGGGCGCATCGGGATCGAGCGCGCCGGGAGCGAGCTGGCCGGCGTGGGCCAGCGGACGGCCGGGGCCGTGGACCACCGGGCAGTGGGTCGACGCGATGACCGGCGCGTTCACGCTGTGGGCGCAGTGGATGGATGCCTGGGCGGGGATGGCTCGCTCGGTCATGCCCGGCGAGGGCGCGGCGATGTGGCCCCCCGGGCCGACCGCGCAGGCCGGCTCGCCGCCATCGCCGTCGGCGGTCCCCGCAGCGTCGGCCGGCGCGCTGCGCTTCACCGTCGAGCTGCGCACGGCGCGCGCGGCCTGGGTGCAGCTCGATCTGCCGCCCGTGACCGGCGCGCTCGAGGTCCACGGCCTGGTCGCGCCGCCCGCCGCCGCGGCGCCTCCGATCACCGACGTCGCGATCGCGATCACCGACGGCTGCGCCGTGGTCACGCTCGGCTCGCTCGAGCAGCACCCCGCGGGCACCTACGCCGGCGCCGTGCTCAGCGCCGGCCGTGCGTGCGGCACCCTCACCGTGCGGCTGAGCTGATGACCCCACCGGCGGTGGTCAGCGAGGTCCTGCGCGACTACGGCGCGGTGGTCCGCGACGCCGTGCGCGCCTACCTCCCGCCCGCCGAGCCGCGCCGCTACCTCTATGACCTCGTCGCCGATTATCCCGGCCGCGGCGGCAAGATGATGCGGCCGAGCCTGTGCATCGCCGTCGCCCGCGCGCTCGGCGCGCCGCTCGATCCGCTGCTGATCGCAGCCGCCGCGTCGATCGAGCTCATGCACAACGCGATGCTGATCCACGACGACATCGAGGACGAGAGCGACCGCCGCCGCGGCGAGCCCACGCTGCATAGCCTGTGGGGCAACGCCATGGCGATCAACGCCGGCGACGCGCTCGCGATGACCAGCCTGCGCCCGCTGCTCGACGTCGCCGCCCACACCGATCCGCTGCTCGCGCTCGGCATCCTCGAGGAGACCGAGCACATGGCGCGCGAGTCCGCCGAGGGCCAGGCCCTCGAGCTCGGCTGGCGCGCCGACAACGTGGTCGCCCTCGAGGAGCGCGACTACTTCGAGATGGTGCTCAAGAAGACCTGCTGGCTGGCGACGATCCACCCGGTGCGTCTGGGCGCGCTGATCGCGGTCGCCGGCCGCGTCGATCCGACCGCGTTCGTCCGCTTCGGCTTCTTCCTCGGCGCCGCGTTCCAGATCCAGTACGACGTGCTGAACCTGGCCGGCGACACCGAGGTCTACGGCAAGGAGACCGCCGGCGACCTGCGCGAGGGCAAGCGCACGCTGATGATCATCCGGCTGCTCCAGCTCGCCACCGCCGACGAGCGCGTCCGCCTGGTCGCCCACCTCGGCACGCCGATGGCCGCGCGCACGGGCCGCGAGGTGGGGTGGATCCGCGACCGCATCGATCACTACGGCTGCATCGACTACGCCCGCCAGGTCGCCCACGCGATGGCCGGCGCTGCGCTCGAGGAGTATGCGCGGCTGTTCGCGCCGGTGCCGCCGTCGCGCGACCGCGCGTTCCTCGAGGGCCTGATCACGTGGGTCGTCGAGCGCACCAGCTGAGGGAGCCATGGACCAGGTTGCCAGCACCAGCGGACCACCGTTCAGTTTCGACGGCGTCACCACGCGCATGTTCCCGCTGCGCGCTCACGCCCACACGCTGCAGCACCTGTGCGACACCTACCTCAACCTGTTCCCCGACGAGCTCTACTTCCGGCCGGCGGCGCCGTACGTCATCCTCGCGCTGCTCAACTACGGCCGGATCGGCTCGGGCGTGGTCGCGCCGTTCATCTTCGTCGACCAGGGCTGGTCGATCGAGGTCGGCCGCGAGGTCTACGGCTGGCCCAAGCAGCCCGCCGAGTTCCAGCGCGAGGTCAACAGCTGGGCCAGCGGCAGCCCGGCCGACCGCGAGAACCTCTTGACGCTCGCGACCCAGACCTTCATCACGCCGTACGCCAGCGAGCGGCCGGCGAGCGTGCCGGTCGTCGAGATCGATCGCGCGGCGCCGCTCAGCATCGGCCCGGCGCTGTGGCAGGCGCCGCTCGCGCTCGACAACCCGTGGTGGGGCATGCTCACGCTGTGGCGCGAGGCGCTGCGGATCGGGTCCGCGGCGGCGATCCAGGACGCGGCGATCTACCTGCCGCTGATGCTCCAGGGCTCGCGCGTGCTGTTCGGCGGGACCTCGCCGTGGTTCTACAGCGCCAACTTGAAGCAGGTGCGCAGCCTCGAGGATCCCACGATCGCGTCGTACCAGGCCGTCACGATGTCGCCGATGCGGCTGACCTCGCTGCACCGCATGGGCCTGCTCGGCGAGGGCCGGATCATGCTCGGCGACCCGACCGGCGGCTACCGCATCCACATCCACCGCCATCCGCTGTTCCCGATCGTCGAGACGCTCGGTCTCATCGTCTCCAATGAGGAACAGCACTCCGACGCCCGCGACGTCGCGATCCGCGGCTACACCGCCGGCGTTCCGGGCGACACCCGGCTCGAGCGGTTCCCCGACGGCCTGACCTCCGGCGACGAGATCGAGCACGGCCGGGTCACGGTCGCGCCGCTATTTCCGTTCTGGCTCGAGGGCGACCTCGAGTACGGCCGCGGCGACACCGTGTCGTGGCGCAACCCGCACATCGTCGGTGGCGCGTGGCACCGCCGCGCGGCCGGCGCACCCGCCTCGGGCGCGGCGACGACGTGGGTCGCGACCGGCGACGCCGGCAGTCCCGGCGCGCAGCCGGGGCTGTTCGATCCGACCTGGGGCGCGCGCGCCATCCCCGCGCCGCCCTACTACTATCCCCAGCTCACCATGCGCATGCTGGGGCTGCCGGTCACCGACGGGCTCGCCAGGGCGGTGCGCGACTGGGACCCGCCGCCCCAGGTCGGCACGTTCGAGCTGCCGCCGCCCGACAAGCGGCGCGTGCTGATGCTGGTCACCACGTCCGAGGAGATGGGCGCGCAGATCAACAGCGCGGGCTGGTGGTGGAAGCGCCAGGTCTCGTTCATGGTGCCGTTGACCTGGATCCGCCCCGACGGCGAGAAGCTCCCCGCGCTGGTGTCGGCGGTCACGTTCGCCGACAGCTAGATCGCCGCCACCACGGCGCGCGAGATCGGTCCCGAGGTCATCGCCGCCGACCTCTACGCGCCACCCGACTCGTGGCTCGAGCACGCCGGCCCCGAGGCCGATCGCCGCCTGCTCTGGCTGGCGACCAACATCCTGCCGGCGATGGACGTCGACGCCGAGGCCAAGCAGCGCGTCCTCCTCGAGGTGCTCGCGCTGCATCCGCCGGCCGCCGCGCCGACCGCGACGGCTCCGGTCCCCGAAGGCGACATGCGGTTCTGCACGCTTGCCCGCCGCCGGATCCGCGACGCGACGGACCCCGAGGCCATTGCCTATGAGGAATGGTTCAGCCAGAACCTGGTGTCCCGCAAGTCGGGCCCGTACGGCTGGCGGTTCAGCGGCGACGCGCTCGAGGTCCGCATCCACCAGTATCCCGACCGCCTCGATCTCGTCGGCCGGCTCGGGCTCGACATCGATCGCCTCGAGCACGGCAAGAGCCAGCGCGCCGGCCGCGGCTGGGAGGGCTCGATGGTCAACGTGCTCGCGACCGGCTACGCGTGGGCGACCCTCGACGTCACCCAGGAGTGCAACACCAGCCTCGCCGTGCGCAGCCACGGCGGCGCGTGGACCGCGCCGGTGCGCAAGGCCGGCGCCGCGGTGTGCGAGCCCGAGGTCAACGCCGCGTTCTACGACATGCTCCGGGCGTTCGGCGCCGATGTCTGAGCCGATCCGCGTCGCCGTGATCGGCGGCGGCTGCGCCGCGCTGACCGCCGCGTTCGAGCAGTCGCGGCCCGAGCACGGCGGCCGCTACCGCATCACCGTCTACCAGCAGGGCTGGCGGCTCGGCGGCAAGGGCGCCTCGGGGCGCGGTCCGGCCGGCCGCGTCGAGGAGCACGGCCTGCACGTGTGGATGGGCTGGTACGAGAACGCGTTTCGCCTGCTGCGCGACTGCTACGGCGAGCTCGCCGCCAGCCCCGGCGCCTGGCCAGCGCTGCACTGGCGCGACGCTTTCCTGCCGGATCCCTACATCGGCGTCACCGATCGCGACGGCCGCGGCGGCTGGTCGAGCCTGCTCGCCTACCTGCCGCAGCGCCCGGGCTCGCCCGGCGACCCGATCACCGGCGGGCCGTTCACGATCGCGAGCTACCTGCGCTCCGCCGTCGAGCTGCTGCTCGCCGCGCTGCGCGACCTGCACGTCTATGCATCGGGCGCCCCCGACGCCGCGGGTGCGTGGGACCGCGCGCCGCCCGCCGACGCGCCGGTCCGCAGCCTCGGCCAGCAGATCGACGCGCTGATCTCGTTCGGTCGCCTCGCGACCCTCGCCGGGCTCGCCGAGGCCGGCGACATCCTGCGCCGGTTCTTCGCCCGCCCCGCCGAGCATCCCCCCGGCCCGCTGCTCGTGCTGCTCGATCGGCTCACCACCACCGCGCGGAGCTGGATCGACACGCTCGCCGCCGACGGCGAGGCTCGCCGCCGCTGGTACATGGTCGACCTCGTGCTCACGGCCGTGCGCGGCATGCTGCGCGATCGGATCGCGTTCGACCCGCGCGGCCTCGACGCGATCGACCACCTCGACTTCCGCGACTGGCTGCGCCTGCACGGCGCCTCCGAGCTCACCCTCGCCTCCGATCACTTCCGCGGCGGGCTCTACGATCTCTCGTTCGCCTACGCCGGCGGTGACCCCGACCGGCCCTCGTTCGCCGCGGGCGAGGCGCTGCGCGCGGCGTGCCGCATGTTCTTCACCTACCGCGGCTCGTTCTTCTGGAAGATGCGCGGCGGGATGGGCGACGTCGTGTTCGCGCCGCTCTACGAGGTGCTGCGCCGGCGCGGCGTCGAGTTCCGGTTCTTCCACCGCCTCGACAACGTGCAGCTCGCCGCCGACGCCTCGCACGTCGCCGGCCTCGAGATGTCGGTCCAGGCCGAGACCCTGCGCGGCGACTACCGCCCGCTCGTCGAGGTCGCCGGCATGCCGTGCTGGCCCGCCGAGCCCGACTTCGACCAGCTCGTCGACGGCGCCGCGCTGCGCGCCGCCGGCTGGCAGCCCGAGTCGTTCTGGGACACCCGCCGCGCAAAGCCCCGCACCCTGCGCGTCCGCGACGACTTCGACCTCGTCGTCCTCGGCGTCGGCCTCGGCGCCATCCCCCACGTCTGCCGCGAGCTCGTCGCGCGCGATGCGCGCTGGCGGGCGATGACCGAGCGGGTCGCCACCGTCGCCACCCAGTCGTTCCAGCTCTGGCTGCGCGCCGATCTCGCGGAGCTCGGCTGGCCCGGTCCGTCGCCGAGCCTGTGCGGCTACGCCAAGCCGTTCGATACCTGGGCCGACATGCCGCAGCTGATCGACGTCGAGGCCTGGCGCCATCCGCCGCGCGCGATCGCCTACTTCTGCGGCGCGCTGGCCACGCCGCCCGGCACGCCCGACGATCCGGATCACCCCGCGGTCCAGCGCGAGCGGGTCCGCCGGGCCGCGATCGCGTTCCTCGATCATCAGATCCAGCCGCTGTGGCCGCGCGCCGTTCGCCCCGGCGGCGGGTTTCGCTGGGAGCTGCTCGCCGACGCCGCCACCGACGACGGCACCGCGCCGGTCCACGCCGGCCCCGAGCGCTTCGCGACCCAGTTCTGGACCGCCAACATCAATCCGTCCGATCGCTACGTCCAGTCGCTGCCCGGCACCGCCGCGTACCGGATCTCGCCGCTCGACGCCACCTACGACAATCTCACCATCGCCGGCGACTGGACCGCGTGCGGCCTCAACGTCGGCTGCGTCGAGGCCGCCGTGATGTCGGGCCGGCTCGCCGCCCACGCGATCGCGCAATCGCCCGCGCTCGCCGACATCATCGGCTACGACCACCCGTGATCGCCGGTCGCCTCAGCGCCGGGCCGCGCGCGCTCGCTCGATGGTCATGGCGGCAGTCGATGTGGCAAGAAGTTCGTCCGCTCCGACAGAACACCAGGCGTCACGCGTCCTTGCGATTATCTCCCAAAATTCGTTTGACAGATCGAATTGGCACAGCTATTCGTCTCAACATCGTCCAGTTCGCAGCTGTGTTCGCGAGCAGGACGGATCGAGAAGGTCCCGTGTCGAATCTACGTACACATAGCTATCAACCCCTGGTGACCGAAGCCGCCCTTCGTGCGTCGTGGCCATGCCCGATGTTCGAGCAGAAGCCCGTGCGGCTTGGTGGCAGCGTCGGCGCCGAGGGGTTCGATACGGGTGCCCGCGGAGGTCCTACCGGCAGGTGATCTAGCTGATCAACTGCACTGAAGGGCCGCCCGGGAAGACCAGGTGGCCCTTCGACGTTTCGGGCAGCTCCCCACCACCGGACGCCCGACGTCACCCAACAACTGATTCTGCGACTCGAGATCGGGAGTTCACATTCTCGATCTCGGCCGCGACAGGTGCGACCGCGCAGTCCGCGGACGCATCGCCGCCCGAGGTGCGCCCCGCGCACGGCGAGCGGGATCTATGACAACCGAAGAGTGATGACGATGAGGGTGCTGGCAAGCACCCACACTCGCTGCGCGGCGCCGCAAGGCTCGCGCAGCACACATCCCACCCTGGCGTAGCTGGTCTGCGCGCTCGGCTGAAGACCGAGAGGTTCTGGTTCGATTCCAGAGGGTGGGACCTGATGCAGGCGGTTCAAGGTGACGGACTGGTGTGCCACACCGGTCTCGATGGGTTCGATTCCCATCGCCTGCTCGAGATGACGAGAGACCTCCAAGGGTTGGTAGCAAACGCTGGCTTTGCAGCGGATTCTTGCTCCGCCGTCACGAAGGTTCGATTCCTTTCCAACCCACCCATGCTCGTTTCATTGCTGGTGGCCGTGTCGTGGTCGACACGCTGGTCTTCCAAACCAGCCCCAACGGGTTCGATTCCCACCACCCGCTCGACCGATCGCGAGGGCCCTCGCCGATCGACAATCTCGCCTCCCTAGCTCAGCAGGTAGCAGCGGCCGTCTCGTAAGCGGCAGGACGTCGGTTCGATTCCGACGGGGGGCTCGAGCAGACATCGCCGTTGCGCGCAGGCGGTAGCCCGGCGCGGCGCGCGGTGATCGGTTCGCCACAGCCGTCCACCGCAGGTGGGCCGGAGGAATCACCATGTTCAAGTTCACCAGGTTCTTTGCTACCAAGGCCACGCCGCAGCGCGAGCCGATTCCCGGCTCGCACCAGGTTCCGAACTCGGCCGGCGGGTTCACGTGGCGCGTCGACGACTGGGCCCGCCTCGATCGCTTCCTGATCCTCGGCAGCGAGGGCGGCACGTACTACATCAGCGAGCACAAGCTGACGGTCGAGAACGCCGAGGCCGTCCGCCGGTGCATCACCGCGGACGGCGTCCGGACCGTCGATCGCATCGTCGCGATCTCCGATGCCGGACGCGCGCCCAGGAACGATCCGGCGATCTTCGCGCTCGCGATGGCCGCCAAGCTCGGCGACGAGCGCACGCGGCGCGCGGCGTACGCGGCGCTGCCGAAGGTGTGCCGCATCGGCACCCACCTGATGCACTTCGCGGACTACGCGCAGGGCTTCGGCGGCTGGGGTCGCGGCATGCGCAAGGCGGTCGGCGCCTGGTTCAACGCCAAGCCGGCCGCCGACCTCGCCTTCCAGCTCGCCAAGTACCAGTCGCGCGATGGCTGGTCGAACCGCGACCTCCTGCGCCTCGCGCACCCGCGCGCGGCGTCACCGTCGCACGACCGGCTGTTCGCGTGGGCGGTCAAGGGCGAGCTGCCGGAGGCCGCGGCCGACGACCCGGCGCTGGCGCTGATCGTCGCGATGGCCGAGCTCGCGAAGACGACCGACGTCAAGGCCGCCGCGAAGCTGATCCGCGACGCGCGGATCCCGCGCGAATGCGTGCCGACGCAGCTGCTGGTGCACGCCGAAATCTGGGACGCGCTGGCCGCGGCGATGCCGATGACGGCGATGATCCGCAACCTGGCGACGATGACGCGCGTCGGGCTGATCGCGCCGGGGTCGGCCGCTACCCGGCGGATCGCCGAGCAGCTCACCGACGCCAGGCGGCTCGCCGGCGCGCGGGTCCATCCGATCGCGGTCCTCGCGGCCCTTCTGACCTATCGGTCGGGCCACGGTGCTCGCGGCGGTGGAACCTGGTCGCCGGTCGCCCAGATCGCCGACGCGCTCGACACCGCGTTCTATGCGAGCTTCGGCTTCGTCGAGGCCGCGGGCAAGCGCATGCTGCTCGCGCTCGATGTCTCGGGCTCGATGGGATGCGGCGCGATCGCCGGCGTGCCGAACCTGACGCCGCGGATCGGCAGCGCCGCGATGGCGCTGGTGACGGCCGCGACCGAGCGCAGCTCCACGTTCGTCGCGTTCTCGACCGAGCTCACGACCCTGTCGATCTCGCCGCGCCAGCGGCTCGACGACGTGGTCGCCGAGGTCGAGCGGCTGCCGATGGGAGGAACCGACTGCGCCTTGCCGATGCTCTGGGCGCAGCAGAACCGCGTCGATGTCGACACGTTCTGTGTCTACACCGACAACGAGACCTGGGCGGGCAGCGTGCACCCGGCCCAGGCTCTGCGGGCATACCGAGACGCACGGGGAATCCCGGCCAAGCTGGTCGTGGTCGGGATGACGTCGAACGGCTTCAGCATTGCTGATCCGGACGACGCCGGAATGCTCGACGTGGTCGGTTTCGACACGGCGACGCCTCCGGTCATTGCCGACTTCGCTCGCGCGTAGACCCCTGCGCGCTCGAGCGAAGGCGCGGCCCCGGCGACCGCTGCCGGTGTGACAACACACCGGTATTTGGGACTGTAGCTCAGGTGGTCTGAGCGGCCGTTTGTTAAACGGAGGGTGCTGGTTCGACTCCAGCCGGTCCCGCGTCACTTCGTCTCCGGTCCCACTCGTACAGTGGTCAGTGCATCGGTTTTTCACACCGAAGAGGAGAGTTCGATTCTCTCGTGGGATACGTCCGTGTCGTATAGCAGCAGTATGCCGGTCTCTCCAACCGGCGGCGCGGGTGCGATTCCCGCCACGGATACCAAAGATAGTCGCGTGGGTTCGTGGTCGAGCCAGCCTCACCGCGCGACGCGACGCGCGGTCGCCAGTCGTGAATGATCCGGCCGGCTCCGCCGGACCAGCCGCCGGCCGGCGGGAAATCGCCCCCTATCGATCGAGGCGGAACAGGGACGCTGACCGAAGGTCAGTGCGTCCCTGTGCAGCGCAGCCAGTGCAGGGCACCGGCGCGGCCCATACCCGCGGCCGTGATGGTTCGATTCCATCGGCTGCGACCATGGCAGGTGTCGTCCAACAGCAGGACATCGGAGCTATCGTCGTGCACATCCTCGCCCGATCCGGGCCGGCGCTCGATGGTTACCATCAACCCGCAAATGC
>VBLP01000375.1 GCA_005887925.1 Deltaproteobacteria bacterium
GAGAAGCACGCCGACCAGCTCGGCGCGCTGATGGTGACGTACCCGTCGACCCACGGCGTGTTCGAGGGGACGATCCGCGAGGTCTGCGACGTCGTGCATCGCCACGGCGGTCAGGTCTACATGGACGGCGCCAACATGAACGCGCAGGTCGGGCTGACCCGGCCGGCGGACATCGGCGCCGACGTTTGCCACCTCAACCTGCACAAGACGTTCTGCATCCCGCACGGCGGCGGCGGGCCGGGGATGGGGCCGATCGCGGTGGCCAGGCACCTCGCGGCGTACCTGCCGGGCCATCCGCTCGCGGCGCCGGGCTCGCAGCCGGTCGGGCCGGTGTCGGCGGCGCCGTGGGGGTCCGCGTCGATCCTGCCGATCTCGTTCGCGTACATCGCGATGATGGGCGAGCCGGGGCTGCGCCGCGCGACCCAGGCCGCGATCCTGGGGGCCAACTACATCGCGCACCGGCTGCACCCGCACTTCCCGGTGTTGTACACGGGCCAGAACGGCCGGGTCGCCCACGAGCTGATCCTCGACTGCCGCGGGTTCAAGAAGACCGCCGGGATCGAGGCCGAGGACATCGCGAAGCGCCTGATGGACTACGGGTTCCACGCGCCGACCATGTCGTTCCCGGTGCCGGGTACGCTGATGGTCGAGCCCACAGAGAGCGAGGGCAAGGCCGAGCTCGACCGGTTCTGCGACGCGATGATCGCGGTCCGCCAGGAGATCGCGGCGATCGAGGCGGGTCAGATGGACCGCATCAACAACCCGCTCAAGAACGCGCCCCACACGGCTGCGACGGTCACTGCGACCGAGTGGGACCGGCCGTACTCCCGCGAGCAGGCCGCGTTTCCGGCGCCCTGGTTACGCGTGCATAAGTACTGGCCGCCGGTCGCGAGGGTTGACAACGCCTACGGCGATCGCAACCTGGTGTGCACATGTCCTCCGATCGAGGCGTATAGCTGATGGACCTGATCGGCTTGTTCGCGGTGATCGGCGCGTTCTCGATCGGCCCCTCGATCGTGTACCTGCGCGGTCGCCACAAGCTCGAGGAGCGCAAGCTCGAGCTCGAGGCCCGGCGCGGCGGCGGCAACAAGGACGAGACCAAGCAGCTCGCCGAGGAGAACAAGCTGCTGCGCGAGCGGGTCGAGAACCTCGAGTCGATCGTGTGCAGCGTCGATTTCGAGCTCAACCAGAAGCTCGCGAAGATGATCGACGAGCATCGCTCGCTGATGCTGCCGGCGGGTGACCCCGCATCGTCGCCGACGTCGCCAGCGCCGCAGGCACCGCCGGCCGCCGGCCGGCCCGCCGGGCGCACCACGGGGAACGCGGTGCCCGCGCTCGAGCGCACGGCCACCGCGCACGCGGTGCGGCCGTCGCCGATCACCACCACGCTCGAGCCGGGCCAGGTGCTCGCGCAGCGCTACCGGATCCAGCGCCTGCTCGGCAAGGGCGGCATGGGCGTGGTGTACCTCGCCGACGACGAGGTGCTCGGCGAGCTGGTCGCGCTCAAGGTGATCTCGAGCGCGTTCGCGGCCGACGAGCAGGCGATGATCGGCCGGTTCCGGCGCGAGGCCGCGGCGGCGCGCCGGGTGTCGTCACCGTCGGTGATCCGGATCCACGACCTCGGCGAGGCCCGCCCGGGGCTGCTCTACCTGTCGATGGAGTACTTCGCCGGCCGCACGCTGACCGAGCTCATCGCGCAGCGCGGGGTGGTCCCGCTCAAGGACGTGCAGGACATGCTGCAGCAGATCGCGGCCGGGCTCGAGGCGGCGCACCAGGCCGGCGTGATCCACCGCGATCTCAAGCCGAGCAACGTGCTCATCGGCGAGCGCGGCATGGTCAAGATCATCGACTTCGGCCTGGCGACGACCGCGCTCGGCGAGGGTCTGACCGCGACCGGCGCGATCCTCGGCACGCCGCACTACATGGCGCCCGAGCAGGTGCGCGGCAAGCCGGTCGACGCGCGGACCGACGTCTACGCGCTGGGCGCGCTCGCCTATCACCTGGTGTGCGGCCGGCCGCCGTTCTCCGGCGACAACCCGATCGCGATCGGCTTCGCGCACATCTCCGAGCCGGTGGTGCCGCCGCGCCAGCTGCGCAAGGACGTGTCGCCGGGCCTCGAGGCCGCGATCCTGTCCGCGCTGGCCAAGGCGCCGGAGGACCGGCCGCTGAGCGCCAAGGCGTTCATCGAGCGGGCGTTCGCCTGATCCGCGAAGCCGTATCGCGCGGCGTGGGATCGGCCGGCGCGGGCGCACCGTCGCCGACGGGCACCCACCCGGTGATCCCGGCGGCGGCGAACGCAGCCCCGGCGTCGCTCGGCCGGCCGCTGAGCAAGACGACCATGCGCGCCGGGCGCAGGTCGGCGGCGATCACGTCGCGCACCGCGGCCGGCAGCGTGCGGGCGATCGCGGCGGGCAAGGTCGCCGACTCGTCGATCGCGAGGTGATGGGTCACCGCGGCCTCGAGCTGGTCGGCGACCAGGCTCGACTGCATCGGGTCGGCGAGCGTCCTGGCGAGCGCGGTGCGGCGCGCGCGGATGAAGTCGGCGGTGAACGCGGCATCGCCGCCGCGCAGCCCGCTGAGATCGGCCTGGATGCGGCGCAGCACCTCGCCGGCGCGGTCGGCGTCGACGTAGCCGTCGAGCGTGATCGTGTCGCCCGCCGCGGTCCAGGTATACGAGGTCTGCATGCCGTAGCTGGCGCCCAGGCGGGTCCGGATCTTGTCGAGCCGGCCGCGCAGCATCTCGGTCAGCACGGTGCGCGCGCCGCGCGCCGCGCTGCGCGGTGAGGTCGTCGCGAACGCGACGGTGATCCGGACCTGCTCCGCGTCGGGGTCGGTGTGCGCGAGGAAGCGCGGCCCGGCGACCGGGCGCATCGCCGGGGTCGGCGCGAGCGGCGGCGGCGGATCGCCGGACCACGCGCCGAACAGCTCGGTCACCGTCGCGGTCATCGCCGCGGCGTCGAACTTGCCGACGATGATCAGCGTCGCGCCGTTCGCGCGGTAGTGGGCGTCGCGGAACGCCTCGAGCGCGCGGCCGTCGAGCACGGCCGCGCCCGCGTCGCGCGCATAGGGGTGATCGCGCCCGAACACCGCCTCGCGCAGCGCGCACCGCCAGGTCCGCTCGGCGTCGCGGTGGCCGGCGTCGCGCGCGACCGCCCGGTTGGCGCGCCGGACGTCGTCGGCGGCGTAGATCCCGCTCTCGAGCAGCCAGTGCAGCCGCCACAGGTGCCAGTCGGCGAACGTCGACGAGCCGCGCACCGCGAACGTCGTGGTCTCGTCGACCTCGGCCGACAGCCGCGCGCCGAGCCGCATCACCCATTCGAGCGTCGCGAGGTCGCGGGGCGGGTACGCGCGCTGGACGTCGTGGTTGAGCAGCTCCGCGGCGCCGTCCGCGAGCGGCGCGCCCCCCGGCCCCGCGTTGAAGTCGCCGACCGGGAACACCAGCCGGGCCTCGAACACCGGCTGGGTGAAGTCGGAGGCCAGCAGCACGCGCAGGCCGTTGGTCAGGCGGAGCTCGCGGACCGCGAGCGGGCGCGGCGGGGCCGGCAGCGCGAGGGGCCGCGCGGCCTCGGCGAGATCGACCGCGGCCTGCCACGCCGGCGCGTCGATCGCGGCCACCGACACCAGGCGCGGGCGCGGGACCCGGGCGTGCCCGGTCGGCCGCACGCGCACCACGCGGCTGGCCTCGCGGACCATCCGCACGGCGCGCTCGCGCAGCCGCCCCGGATCGATCACCTGCAGCGCCGCCAGCTCGCGCAGGTGGAACATCCGGTGATCGGTGAGCTGCAGGTACTCCGCGCAGCGCAGCCCGCGGTCGGCGACCGATTCGAACTGGTCGAACAGCCGCGACCGCCAGCGCGCGGCGATCGCGCCGAGCGCGACCCCGCTGTCGCTGCCGGGCAGGTCGGCGGCGATCCGGAACAGCTCGGCCACCGCCTCGTCGATGTCCGCCGGATCGGCGACCGACAGCGTGAAGTAGCGAGCGCCGTTGCGCGGCCCGCCGAGCGTGCCGGTGTCGACGCGCGTGATCCAGCGCCGGTCGTGATCGAGCTCTCCGAGCCGTAGCACCAGCAGGCGGTCGACCAGCTCGTCGTCCAGCGCCTCCAGGCTGCCCCACGGCGCCGCCGGGAAGATCACGACCGCGCCGGCCTCGTCGGTATCGCTCGCGTGCTCGGTGACCTCGCCGGTCAGCCGGGGCGGCCGGAGCTCGACGGGCGCAGCGCCCGCGCGGCGGGCGAGCGCGCCGAACCGCGCGGTCACCCGGCGGCGCACCGCGGCTGCGTCGATCCGGCCGGCGATCACCAGGATCGCGCGGTCCGGCGTGTAGTGCGCGTCGGTGAAGCGGCACACGTCGGCCAGCGTCAGGTGGGCGACGTCGCGGCCGCCCTCGCCCAGGACGTAGCGGTGATCGCCGCCGTACACATCGCCGACGATCGCGGTGACCAGCTCGTCGCGGCCGCGCTGGACCAGCTCCTGCAGCACGACCGCGCGCTCGCGATCGAACGCCGCCGCATCGACCCCCGCGCAGCCGCCGGTCATCCGGGCGAGCTCGATCGCGAGCAGCTCGTCGAGCCCGCCCGCCAGCGCGATCGCCCGGAAGTGCGTCGCGTCCCAGCTCGTGCTCGCGTTGTGATAGAGCGCGGCAGCCGACAGCCGGTCCGCGAGCGACGGGCCGCCCGGCTGGCTGCGCGGCTGGAACATCACGTGCTCGACCAGGTGGGCCAGCCCCGACTTGCCGGACGGGTCGTCGGCCGCGCCGACCCGGTAGCGGACGTCGACGGTCACCAGGTTGGCCCGCGGGTCGGGAGCGAGCGCGACCACCAGGCCGTCGGGCAGGGTGAACGACTCGACGCCGTGGTCGTAGCGCAGGCTGCGCTCGCCGATCTGCAGCGAGCCGTAGCGGATCTCGGCGCGCGACGCCCCGCAGCCCAGCGCGGCCGCGATGGCCACCGCTGCGATCCACCGCCAGGCGCGCACCGCTGCCGTGTCGGCCACCACGCCCCTCCACTGTACTGCGCCGGCGGCGCGACCGGGCGAGGAATCACCGCCGGCGTGCGAGCCGGTAGTGCGCGATCACCCACTCGCGGCCGGCCCTGAACCCGAACAGCTCGGCGCAGGCGAGGAAGAACACCCGCCAGCGCTCGACCTGGGCCCGGCTGCCCAGCAGCGCGGCCGCCTCGGCGCGGTGCGCCATGAGGTTTCGGTACCACGCCTCGGCCGTGCGCGCGTAGTGCGTGCCGTCGAGCTGCCAGTCCTGGGTGATCGCCAGGTCGTCCTGGAAGTGGTGGAGCAGGCCGGTCGACGGCATCAGCCCGCCGGTGAAGAACTCGCGGGCCATCCAGTCCGACGCGCCGGCGTCCTCGAACGGGTAGGCATGGCGGCGGTGCGCGAACACGTGGACGAACAGCGCGCCGCCCGGCGCCAGCCAGCCCGCGATCCGGCGGAGCAGCGCCTGGTAGTTGCGCATGTGCTCGAACATCTCGATCGACACCACGCGGTCGAACGCGCCGCCTGGCAGCGCGAGCGTGCGGACGTCGGCCGCCTGCGCCGTCACGTTCGCCAGCCCGCGCGCCCGGGCCTGGGCCGCGATGTGGTCGCGCTGCGACCGCGCGTTCGACACCGCGGTGAACCGGCTGCGCGGGAACCGCGCCGCGGCCCACAAGCTCAGCGAGCCCCAGCCGCAGCCCAGGTCGAGCACCGACTGGCCGTCCGCCAGCTCGGCGCGCGCCGCGGTCAGCTCCAGCATCGCCGCCTCCGCCTCCCCCAGCGTGGCCACCCCCGCCGGCCAGTAGCAGGCCGAGTACTTCAGGTGCGGGCCGAGCGCGCGGGCGAAGAACGCCGCCGGCACCTCGTAGTGCTGGGTGTTGGCCGCCGCCGTCTCGATCGCGATGTCGCTGCTGCGCAGGCTCGCGACCAGCGCCTGCTCGTATCCCGGCGGCCGGCGGCGCTCCTGGCGCAACCGGAGCGCGCACACCGCGCGGATCGCCCCGCGCAGCACCGGCTCGGGCACCCAGCCGGATTCGACGATCCGCTGCAGCACACCCCAGTCTATCGCCACCGACTTCTGTACGATGCCGTGATCCACCTCCCCGATGACGTGCCCTGATCCACCTCCCCCATGACCAGCTACCGCCCCGATCCCAGACGCTACGACGCCATGGCCTACGTCCGCTGTGGAAGGAGCGGCCTCAAGCTACCGCGCCTCGCGCTTGGCCTCTGGCACAACTTCGGGGGCGTCGACAGGCTGGAGAACCAGCGCGAGATGTTGCGTCGGGCGTTCGACCTCGGGATCACGCACTTCGACCTCGCGAACAACTACGGCCCGCCCCCCGGCTCGGCGGAGGAGAACTTCGGTGTCCTGCTGAAGCAGGACTTCGCCGCGCACCGCGACGAGCTCATCATCTCGACGAAGGCCGGCTACCGCATGTGGCCCGGGCCCTACGGCGAGTGGGGCTCCCGCAAGTACCTGCGCGCCTCGCTCGATCAGAGCCTGAAGCGCATGGGGCTCGACTACGTGGACATCTTCTACTCGCACCGGCCCGATCCCGAGACCCCGCTCGAGGAGACGATCGGCGCGGTGGCCGACGCGGTCAAGGCGGGCAAGGCGCTCTACGCCGGCATCTCCAACTACGGCGCCGCGCAGACGCGCCAGGCCGCCGCCATCCTCGCGGACCACGGCGTGCCGCTGCTCATCCACCAGCCGCTGTACAACATGCTCGAGCGATGGGTCGAGCCGGAGCTCTTGCCCGCGCTCACCGAGATCGGCGCCGGCTGCATCCCGTTCTCGCCGCTCGCGCAGGGCATCCTGACCAACCGCTACCTGGACGGCATTCCCGAGGACTCGCGCGCCGGCAAGCCCAGCGGCTTCCTCCAGGCCGAGGAGGTCACGCCCGCCGTTCTCGTGAAGGTGAAGGCGCTCGATGCGCTCGCCCGGCAGCGCGGCGCCACGCTCGCGCAGCTCGCCACGCTCTGGCTCCTGCGCCGGACCGAGGTCACGACGGTGCTCATCGGCGCCAGCAAGGTGGCGCAGATCGAGGAGATCCACGCCGGCTTCAAGCTGCCTCCGCTCTCGGAGGAGGAGCAGGCGAAGGTCGAGAAGATCCTCGCCGCTTGACGTCTCGTCAATCAGGAGCGATCAGCTGCGGGCTCAGCGCGACATGGCGGAGTCGAGACGCGCGCGACGCGTCTTCGGGCGATATCTGCTGCCGGTCGACGAGCCCGCGCAGGGTTCCCTCGGAGAGCGAGGCCAGGATGCGCAACCGAGCGCCCTCGATGTCGGTCAGGTCGTCGAACGCCGCGGGCAGGGTGGTCACGGGATCGCGGCGCAGGTTGAGCGGCGTCACGCTGTTCGAGATGATCTTCCAGTAGGACGCGAAGTCCTGCGCGGGGCCCGGCAGCTGGCCGCTCTCGAGGCCGATCCGTATGGTCTCGAGCCAGCAGTCGTAGAAGACCCTGCGGCCCTCGCGGCTGCGCTGCTCCCGGCACCACGCAAACATCTCTTCCTGGAGGGGCAGCCGGTACCTTCCGTCGAACACCTCCAGGATCCAGTACGCGATGGCTTCGAAGAACGGACACGCCGTGCCGAACCCATCCGCGTACGCCGGCGTGTTGAGGATGGCCAGCGTCGGCTCCTCCGCGTAGAAGAAGTCGCGATACACCTTGTCCCCCGAGAACCCCTTGATGAAGGAGTAGTCGGGCGGCCGGTACCCCGCGCACACGACGACGCGGTCGTACGTCTGTTCGGCTCCGTCGGCGAACCTCGCCACCCGTCCCGAGCTGTCGAAGCTCTCGAGGCTCGACTTCACACGGACCCGGCCCGAGGCGACGGCCGGGATCGCCGTATCGTTCACGTGCACGGCGTTGTTGATGAATCGCGACGGAAGCAATCCGGCGCGCTCGTAGGTCTGCATGTACGACGGGATGCGGTCCTCGAGGAAACGCAGGAAGCGATCGCGCGCCCAGGAATTCACGAGCCAGCGCCCCAGGTAGGAGAAGCAAGCGTCGTTCGGAACGTCGCCCCACATCCGCGGGAGCAGGAGGTGTCGTCGTCGCAGCGACCAATCGACCTGCTTCGCGACGCCCGAGAGCTCCGCCGCGATGTCCGCGCCGCTGACACCGCCTCCGACCACGAGGACGCGAGCGCCCCGGAATGACCCGGGGTTCCGATACTCCTTGGCGGTCTGAGCGGCAGGCCGCGAGGCTCCCGCCGGTAGGTAGGGCTCCCAGAGCTCTCCCGTGGCAACGATCACGCGGTCGAAGAAATCGACGGTGGTGTGCCCGTCGCGTCGAGCAGCGACCAGCCACTGGTCGTTCGATCGCTCGACGTTGATCACCTGGTGCCCCAGGCGAATGCAGCCGTCGAGGTCGAACCGCTCGATGTAGGAGCGCAGGTATTCGTAGAACTGCTGGCGATCGAGGAACGTCGATCCGAGCGAGTCGGACGGCGGATGATCGGAGTAATGAAACGCCATCCGCGACGTCTGCGTGAGGACGCTCTCGTAGGCGCCGTTGCTGGCGGGGTTCCAGATGCCACCGATCTGCGACCACCGTTCGAAGACCGTGACGGCGTGGTCTCGGCCCCGCGCCAGCTTCGCCGCCACGAGCCCGGCGGGGCCCGCACCCAGGATGGCCGTCCTAGCCCGCGCGGTCATGACAGGAGCTCGTCGATGCGATGGGACTGCACGGCTCAGATGAACAGGTCGAAGTCGTCGACGAGCTGGTCTTCGTCGAAGTCCACCTGCACGAGCTTGGCGAGCTCGAGGTTGGTGTCATGGCGCGCGCAGTGGAACTGACACTGCCGCCGGGGGTCGACGATCGAGCTGTCCGCGCGCTTCCACATGTCGAGAAACGCTTCCTTCCGGATGTCACCGATCTTCGCCTGCGCATTTCCGCGGTGGTACGGACAGACGTAGACGCCGCTCGGAGTCATCGTCGTTCGCAGCTCCGCCGTGAGGCACCTCGCGTACTCCTTTGGCTGGATTCGCTCCTTGCCGTCGAGGATCGACCGGAAGGTGGACGAGCGCAGCACGCGGAAGCCGTCGTCTTCGAGCTGCGCGAGCAGTCGCGATTGCTCCCGGAGCTCCTCGGTCTGCTGCGGCGACGCCGGCAGGACGAAGTGACCTTCGTCGAACGCGGCCTTGACCTCGAAGTAGTCGCAGCCGATGTCCTTCGCGAGCTTCCCGGCAGCGAGCAGCTCGCCGTAGTTGCTGGTGGTGATCTCGCCGTTCGGCAGCTCTCGCTTCATGAGGAGGAACGAATAGCCCAGCGTTCCCTTCTTCTTCTTCGCCAGTGCCCGCATGTTCTCGACGATGATCGGGAAGACGCTCTGCAGCCGACCGCTCGGGCGGAAGATCCGGTGGGTCCTGGCGGTGGCGGCGTCCATGGACACGCGAGTCCAGGACAGGTGCTCCGCGATGTCCTCGATGTAGCGATGGATCAACGTGCCGTTCGTCACGAGGCCGACGCGGATGCCGGCCCCGGCGAGGGTGGCGATGATCTTGCCGACGCTCTTGTGCATCAACGGCTCTCCGCCGCCGATCAGGATGACGGCCTTGACGGTGCTCCCGGCGAGCTCCTCGGCCAGCTGCTCGATCCGGTCCCTCTCGATCTGTCCGTCGTTCAAGATATTCGCGCTGATGCACTCCGGACACGACAGGTCGCAGAACGAGGTCGGGTCGAGATCGACGACCAGCGGTGCGCTGAGTCGCTCACCGCGTGCGACCTTCATGACCGAGGGCAGGATCGACCTTTGATAGAGCTTGTCGACGAGGTCGAGCTTCTTGCCAACGACCGAGAGCTCGCGCTTCTTGCCGACCGCCGATGGAATCGTAGCCATTCAGAACCCCCACTCGTGCACGCGAAACGTTTCCACGGTTTGTCGTTCGATTCTGTTCTTGAGCTCCCTGGGGATGACCGTCCGCGTCTGACTCGCGGAGAACAGCTCGACCTGCGTCCGGTGCTTCGACATCGCCTCGAGCTTTTGTCGATGATGGTGCCGGATGTCGACGCGCTCGACCTCCTCGGCGTCGTCGATCTGCGCCGGCGCGTCGAGGCGGTTCTCGAACTGGAACGCGCGCTCGACGTCCCGATCCCAGACGACGTACTTCAGGAGCCTGGGGGTGAGCCCGGCCGCGCGCACACGGGCAAGGACCGTCTGCCCGGTCATCCGATGATCCGCGTTGAGCTCTCGATCGGGGTCGGGAAGGTAGACGGTCGACACGCCGCGATACTTCTGGAAGACCTCCTCGATGCCCGCGGCGAGCTCGCCGGCTTCGTTCGCCAGCTGCGTATCCTGTCGGTGGAGGAACACGACGTCGTCGGCCGGAACCCCGAGCGCCGCCGCCGCCGCGATCGCTTCCCGCTGACGTATCAGCGCCAGTTCCGTCGGGCTCGGATCGGTGCGAATGCCGAGAACGGCCGCGTGCGATTCGGACCCATCGGTCGCGAACACGATGATGACGCGGTCCCCCGCTTCACGGTGCCGGCAGATCGTTCCCCCGGTCGCGATCACCTCGTCGTCGGGATGAGGCGCGAACACGACGACGAGCTTTCGAGCATCGAGATCAGCCATGGTCTCCATTCAGGGGCGTCCCCTCGGCCGGCGAGCCTTGCCTGCGGCCGCGGAGGAACTCCTCGCAGCTGGGGATGCGCTCGTTGATGATGATGTCGTTCAGGACGAAGAAATGCGTGCATACCACGAGGGCCGTGATCGGCGTCCCGTACTTTGCGGCAAAATAGCGATAGCTCGTCCGCGCGTCGTTCATGTTTCGTTCGTAGCTCTTTTCGTGCGGATAGTGGATCGCGGCCGCAGCGCGCGCGAGCGCGAACGAGCAGCCGTAGCGGTGAAGGCGATACGCGAGCTCCACGTCCTCGCCGCCCCACGTCTTGAAGTTCTCGTCGAACGATCCGACGGCCTCGAGGACGCTCCGCTTCGCGGAGACGTTGCAGGTCCAGTAGACCAGCCAGGGTGCGGGCAAGTGGTTGAAGTCGTCTCCGTACTTTGCGTAGAACTCCTCCCGCAGGTCGGAATACAGGCGCGCCTCGTTGAATCTCGAGATGGTCTCGTCGACCTTGAACGGATCGATCGACGCGCGGATGGCAA
Source organism: Deltaproteobacteria bacterium (assembly GCA_005887925.1). Classification (GTDB taxonomy): domain Bacteria; phylum Myxococcota_A; class Polyangia; order Haliangiales; family Haliangiaceae; genus JABFXX01. The sequence goes on from VBLP01000375.1 coordinate 11,099, forward strand.
CCGCATCTTCGTTGTTCTCGTTGAAGGCATAGACGTAGCCGCAGACGGCGAGCGGCCCGGCCGCGTTCTCGTGCGCTTCGCAATGCGCGCGCAGCGCGCCGCTTGCCAGCAGAACGCCCGAGTCCACGAGAACGCAGACCACGCCGCGGGCGGCCGCGATGCCCACGTTCCGTGCCTTTGCGACCCGATAGCCCTCGTCCGGCTGGTAGAAGTAACGCAGCCCGAGGCGTGACTCGAACTCGGCGACTCGTTCGCGCGTGTTGTCGCTCGATCCGTCGTCGACGACGAGGACCTCGAAGTCGTCCTTCGCGAGGTCTTGTTCGACGAGCGAGTGGAGCGTCCACGCGAGCAGATCGGCCCGGTTGTACGTCGGTACGATGATCGAGCATCTCACGGCCGCAACTCCCACCGGATGTTGCCGATGTCGAACGTCATCTCTGCGTCGGTGTGCAGCATGAACGGCACGTTGACCTTGGCGAAATCCGAGCCCGCGTTCGCGATGTCGGTCAAGGGGACTCGGATCGAGGTCCATTCGCCCATCGGCGCGCGCTGGAACCAGCGCTCGGCCCGAAGCACTCCTTCGCTCGGATAGCAGTCGTGCGCCGACAGCCGGACGGGACCGTTCATCGGCGCATGCATGCGGAGGTCGAAGACGAGGTCCGCCCGTGCGTCGAGGTAGCCGCGCAGATCTCGCGTGGCCCATCCGGGAAACTTGAGATAGAGCGAGGCGATCCGGCCGTTGAAGTAGACGTGAAAGGCGTCCTTCGCTCCGAGGTGATCGATCGGCTCCAGACGGCCAAGCAGGGCATCGGTGGGCTCGCTGCGGGACACGTCGGCGCCGACCCAGAAGCCGTTGCCGGCGATGCGCAACGTCAGATCGGGATCCGCTCCCGGGCCCAGAAGGACGAACGTGGACGTCGCCTTCGGAGGGGAAGGCGGCTTTCGGTGGACGTACTCCGGGTAGGGGGCCGCGACGTCGGCCGTGACGTCGGGCCGCGGCGACGCGTAGTCGAGCCCGAAGCCCAGCGGGAACAGCGCCTCGCTGTCGCCCTGGTACTCGGGATGCCCACCGTCGGGCATATCTCCCGAGCTGTTCGCAAGACGGAACGAGTACGGGGTCTTGGGCCACGGACAGGGCAATCGACCGTGAAAGTCGTGCTGCACACGACCCATTCCGTCCCGCACAAGGACGTCCGCGATTCCTTCGCCGGCGATGCCGGGCAGCCACGCGACCACGAAGCTGTCCGAGAGGTTGATCTCCTCGGTGACATACAGCGGACGGCCGCCGAAGAAGACGCAGACGGTCGGGATGCCGGCATCCCGGAGGCGCGTCAGGAGCGTGCGATCCTTCCGGTAGCTCGGCTTGAGGGCAGCATATTCGAGCGATCGCCATGGGCGGATGTCGCCCATCATCTCGGCGTAGGCATCCTCCCCGATGGCGACGACGGCGACCTGGACGCCTTCCGGCAGCGGTGCTCCGTCATCTTCGAGGACGATGCAGTTCCCCGCCGGCAACGCAGCCTCGAGCGCCGCCGCGATCGTCGTCGCATGAGGGATGTCTTCCGGTCCGATGTCCGTGCTCTGCCAGCTCAGGCTCCAGCCGCCGGTGTGCTTCGACAGGTTCCGGGCGGCGCTGCCGGCGACCAGGACGCGGCGGCTCGGGTCCAGGGGGAGAAGGCCGCGGTCGTTCTTCAGCAAGACGAGCGACTTGCGCACCGCCTCCCGGGCGACATCGCGATGCTCCTTGCATCCCACGACCGACGCCGCCTTCTGCACGAGCGCGCGCCGCGTGGGCTCGATCCTGCCGGCCAGCGCGCTTCGCTGCTTCACGCGGAGGACGCGCCGAACGGCGTCGTCGATGCGATCCTGCGTGATGAGGCCGCGCTCGAGATCGCGCCGGGTCTGCTCGAGGATCGCCAGCCAGTCTCCCCGCGCCTCCACCATCAGAACATCCGCGCCCGCGTTGATGCAGTAGCGCGCGTCCTTGAGCGTGCACTTGGAGACTTCGCACTGGCCATCCCAGTCGGTCAGGACGATACCGTCGAAACCGAGTCGATTCTTCAGGACGTCGGTGATGAGGTAACGGCTGCCGTGCAGCTTGTAATTGTACGGAGCGCCCTGATCCGGACAGAAGTCGTAGTTTCGTTCGTGTTCCCATGAAGAGAACGACAGCATCACGACCTGTGCGCCGGCCTTCAGCGCTGCGATATACGGCACGGCATGGACGTCGCGCAGCTCGCGCTCGCTCGCGAACGTGGTCCCGCGATCGATGCCCCAGCGCGTTCCGCCGTCGCCGAGCCAGTGCTTGATGCTGCTCAGGATGCGCGTGTCCGGATCGGAGCCGGCGTCGGAGCCCTCGAGACCACGGACCATCTGCGCGGCAAACGCGCACACGATCTCGGTGTCCTGCGAGTACCCCTCGTAGAACCGACCCCACCGGGCATCCATCGAGACGGTGACCGTCGGCGCGAAGGTCCAGTCCATGCCTCCTGCAGCGATCTCGCGAGCGGTCACCCGGCCGATTCGATGGATCAACTCGGGATCACGCGTCGCACCGAGCCCGATGTTGTGCGGGAAGATCGTGGCCCCGAACAGGTTGTTGTGGCCGTGCACGGCGTCGGTCGCCCATGCGAAGGGGATGCTGAAAGGCCGGGCGGCGAAGCTTCGCTGGCTGGCGGTCCAGAAAGCCTCGACCATCGCCGCCCAATCGTACGGCGTGCTGAAGCGGTTCTTCTTCGGCCAGACGCCGGCGCCGTTCAACGCGGAG
>VBLP01000060.1:0-3518 GCA_005887925.1 Deltaproteobacteria bacterium
CTCAAGCGCAAGGTCGGAAGGCACAATCCCGTGCTCGAGCTGGGATCGACGATCCCCGGCGACCTGAGCGATGCCCAGTACAACGCTGCCGCCGATTACCTCATCGATGTCGTGAAGGCCGTCGGCCTCGATGTCGGGGTGTTCCACCTCGAGTTCATCTATACCGAGGATGGGCCGCGGCTGGTCGAGGTCAATCCCCGGATCGCCGGCGGCGCGATCCCCGATCTGATCCGGACCGCGACCGGAGAGGACCTGTTCGAGTACCTGATCCGGATCTACGCCGGCGAGCCGATCGCGACCCGTCGATTCTCGTGCTCGGGCGCGACCAGCCACACGTTCATCGCGGCCTACGAGGACTGTGTGGTTCGCAGCGACCTGCCCGCGAACTGGTTCGATCCGTTCAAGGCCCGGATCGCGTCGGGATCGGTCGACGTCGCCGCCGGCCAGGCACTGCGCAAGATGGACGGCAACTACGACCTCTACGGCGTGGTCCGCGTCACCGCCGCCGACTACGCAGCGGCCGTTGCAACGACCGAGCAGCTCCGGCGCGAGGTCGAGGCCCAGCTCGGCGTCAAGCTCGTCGAGGTCATCGACTGACCGGGCGCCGTGAACCGCGCGACCGGTTGACCGTGACCGCGACGCCGAGCGCGCCGAGGATCACGAACAGGAGCGGGACCGAGAATTGCATCTCGTCGAGCGCGCGCACGACGTGCTGCGCCGCGGCGAGCAGGCCGATACCGACCAGGATGATCACCGCGCCGAATGGCGTGGCTATCGACAGCACGAACGCCCGATCGGCGCTGTCGACCACGAGGTGGTTGAGGTAGGTCGAGCGCACCGGCTTGAACGCTTCCTCGGCGACCTTGGCGACCCAGAACGCGACCAGTGCGAGCGGCACCAGGGCCATGCGCCCTCCCGGGTGCGCGACGTCGAGCGCGCGCCACAGCAGCGCCGAGCCGCCGATCGCGAGCGCACCGCAGTTGAGCACGCCCCACCAGCGAAACTGTCTGATCTGGTTGCCGCCGAGCCGGAACCGGGTCGACAGGAACGGGCCGATGAACCGGCTGGTCCCCATGGCGAGATAGAACCAGTAGTAATCGTCGAGAACGGCCCGGAGGGGGCCCGCCTCGGAGCGGACTTGCTTCTCGGTCAGGAGCACCGGCAAGAGGTACATGAAGCAGATCCAGCAGGTGTAAAGCACCGACGAGATCAGCAGCGCGTTTCGCAGATCGCGCAGGCTCAGCGCGCGGCGCAGCCTCAGCCAGATCCGGCGGTACGATGGCTCGTTGCCGGGTGCAGCCGTCCGACGCTCCGACATCGCGAGCTGGATCCACAGCGCCGTGATCGCGGTCAGGCCGGCGGCGGCGAGCCACGGCAGCGCCGGGATCGCGAACAGGCCGCCGGTGGTCGGTTCGCCCTGGATCACCGAGCGGCCGATCCACAGCGAGACGACGCCGCCGGTCACCATGAACACGCCGAACCACCGCCGCTGGAGCGCGAACAGCGGCAGCAGTGCCCCTGCCTCCGGGCCGCCGGCGATTCGCAGCTCGTCGACGAACCACGCATCGAGTGCGCCGGTGAACAGCGCCGACGACACCGAGAACAAGAACTCGGCTGCGAGCGCGAGCGCGATGACGATGCGGAGCTCGGCCGCGGGCGACAGCTCGGTGATCGCGGCGGCCGAGATCGACCAGTACGTCAGAAACGCGAGCGACAGCCCGAGAAACGTGCCGGCCAGCACGCGGCGCCGGCCGTGGGCATCCGCCCAGTCGCCCGTGATCGGTTCGGCGAAGAACTCGAACACCATCGAGGCGATGATGATGAACAGCAGGTTGTCGAGGATGCTCCCCGACACGCCGCCGGCGTGCTCGAGCCTGTGCTTGATATAGAGAAACGTGTACGACGAATACAGCCCGTTGATCAGCGCATAGACGACCGTGATACCGACATATGTTTTCCACAGCCTGCGCTGTGCCGGCGACGACAGCAGGCTCACGATGCCGAGATCCAGCGATCCGCGTAGTTGACGACGACGTTGTTGGGGTCGTCACCCAGACGGACGCCGTTGATCGCGACCTGCGAGCGGAGTTCGTTGGCGCGCGCGAGCACACCGGCGTAGCTGTCGGCGGCGACCGCGAACGATGCCACCTGATCGGTCTGGAAGTTGGTCGACTTCAGCGTCGTCCCCGGCTTGACCAGGACCTTCTTGAAGAACACGTCGTCACCGGGGATGTCGATCGAGTCGAAGCGCTCGAGGTGCGCGGGCGCGAGGAAGTCCTGCCCCGACGCGTAGCGCACCGGCTCGCGCGGCACGGGCGCCGGACAGTCCCCGGTCGACAGCGCGACGAGGCCGTCCTCGAACCGGACATCGAACGCGCTATCGATCAGCTGGAGGATCTCGCCGCCGGCAAACCGCGCATTCAGCTCGACCAGCTCGATGTCGCCCGCGGGCGGCACGATCAGCTCGGTGTGGGTCGGCCCGTGCTCGAAGCCAAGGCACTCGTGCACCCTGCGCGCTTTCTCGACGACCTCGTCGCGGCGCGGGTGGGGGCACGGGAACGTCGTCCCCATCTCGACCGAGACGTCGCGGGCCAGCACGGTGCGGTCGGTGATGCCGAGCGGCACGTAGCGCCCGCGGTAGCAGTAGCCCTCGACCGACAGCAGCTCACCGACCGCTTCCTCCTCGAGGAATAGCCCGCGGCCGCCCTGGAGATGGTCGGCGACAAAGCGCTTGATGTGGCGGCTGCGCGCGTCCCACTCCGCCAGGTGCTCGCGGACGTCGGTCAGCGACTGACAGCGCCGCACGTAGATGCTGCCCGAGCCGTTGATCGGCTTGAGGAACGCCGAACGCCCCGGGAACGGCCACTCGGTCAGCCGTCGCAGCTCGTCGTCCTCGACGACGCGCAGCCTGGTCAGCGACGCCTCGCGCAGCGCGGCGCGCACGCGCGCCTTGTCGAGCAAGAGGTCGAGTCTGGCCGGGTCGATGCCGGGCAGACCGTAGCGCTGGCGCAGCCGCGCCTCGGTGAGCAGCGTGATCTCGTACCCGGCGTACGTGCCGCGGACCGGCCGATCGCCGCACCAGCGGACGATGGTATCGAGCGCGCAATCGCTGTCGCGCCAGCCCTCGACCGGGATGAAGTGCGAGATACAAGGCAGCGCCTGATCGAACGGCGCGGGCGGCGACACCGGCTGGCTGTGGCAGACTGCCACGGTGAAGCCCTGCCGGTGCGCGGCTTCGATCACCAGGTACATGTGATTGCCAGGCTCGAGAACGAGAAACAGATCACCGCGTGCGTCCGCCTGCATGAGCCCGGAGTGTAGGGGGTCACGGGCGGTGCGTCCAGGTCACCCGCGCGGCGTCTCCCGCCGTGATGCGCCGCCCGCCCGCGCGTGCCGCGCCGGAGTCGATCGCGGGCGCATGCGCGCGGTGGTCACAGAAGTCGAGCAGGCTACCGAGCCACGTGGTCGAGCAGCGCGCACCGCGCACTGCACCGCTTGACTCGATGGAATGGATTGCC
>VBLP01000060.1:3530-8809 GCA_005887925.1 Deltaproteobacteria bacterium
GATGTTCGCCTGTCTGCTGAATGCGGCGCCGGGCGCGTGGTCAGAAGATCTCGGGCATCCAGCGGGCAGGGCCGGTGAACAGCGAGGTGAGGCGCGCGAGGTCGTCGTCGTCGCCGTCGATCGCGACGGCGCGCGGCACGGAGCGGGCGCGATGCACGGATGCGCGGCCGTGCTCGACGGAGACCACGAAGGTGGCTTGATTCTCGGGGACCACATCGTCGCGGACGTCGAGGGCGACCTCGCCGCGCACGCAGGCGCTGTAGCCGCGGGTCTCGAGCGCGGCGGGCACGTCGAGCACGCGCACCATCCAGCGCAGGTGATCGGCGATGCGGCGCGGCTCCTCGCCGGGCAGCAGCAGCAGCAGGGGATCGCTCCGCGAGGCTAGACGATCGCGTGATCGGCCATCGATCGGTGATCGGCGAGCAGGCGGAGGATCCGGCGGCGGGCGGCGGGCGACGCGGGTGCCGGCCCTGGCGATCCGGACGTGCTCGGGTCCGAGCTGGCGCAGCCAGTCCTGGGCGCGGTCGGCGGGGAAGCCCAGGCTCTGCCGGACCAGCGCGAGGAGCTCGGCGTGCTCGGAGGGTTGCGTCGGCGCACCGAGCTCGAAGCGCTCGCTCATCGGCGCGAAGTATATCGCAGTGGAGCAAGCGCGAGCGGCGCGCGATGGCGGCGGTCCTGGCGGCGGGCGCCCCCGGGCGGATCGCGTCACGGCTCGACGGCGAGACCGAGCCGGCGGTGGCCCGCGAGCGCACCGGGGCGCTCAAGGACAAGCTCGGCCTGTGATGCACAAGACACAATCGGGATCACCTGATCGGGAATCGCGACTCTCAGAATCTGCGCCGCGGCATTCCGTAAGACGCTACGCTCAACGGCGGTGAGCGCACCGCCGGAAGAACCCACCGTCGCGTTCCCGCAGGCTCGCCGCGGGCGGCGCGAGCCGCGGCCGAGCAGCTCGCTGATCTCGTCGAGCATCACAGCGACCACCGCCACCACGGTCAGCGCGCCGCTCGAGGCGCTCGAGCGCGACGAGATCCGCCGCACGCGCTGGTTCTGCTACGTCGCGTTCGTGATCTCGGTCGTGGCGGGCGGCTCGCTGGGCTGGCTGCACGGCAACCGGACGGCGATGCAGATCATGCTGCTCGCGATCGCCGCGTCGGCGTTTGCGGTCGCGTTCATGCTGTACCGGACCCGCGATCCGGTGCGGTTCCGGCGGCCGAGCACCGCGCTCGGCTGGGTCGTGATCGCGGCCGGGGCGACGACGGCGATCCCGTTCTTCGGCGCGTTCTCGCCGGCGCCGGTGGTGCTCGTGCTCGGTATCTACTTCACCGGCCTGGGCAAGAGCCCGCGGATGGCCGTGGTGCTCTACGTGCTCGCGGCCGGCGTCCAGGGCGCGGTCGGCCTGCTCGCGATCACCGGCCTCGCTCCCGATATCGGCCTCGTACAGGCCGGCAACCTCGATCTCCGCCAGCAGCTGATCATCCAGGGCCTGGTCCAGTTCGTGTTCGCCATGACGCTGGTGATCGCGCGGCTGTCGCGGCGCGCCCAGCGGCTCGCCGTCGAGGAGCTCGAGCGCGAGGTCCGGATCTCGGCGCACCGCGAGGCGCTGTTGATCGAGGCCCGCGAGCAGCTCGAGCGGGCGCTGCGCCCCGGCCACGGCCGGTTCACCGGCCAGCAGATCGGCGCGTACGCGCTCGGCAGCGTGCTCGGCCGCGGCGCGATGGGCGAGGTCTACGAGGCCTCGGCAACGCGACCCACGTCATGCGGTTCTTCCGCGAGCTGCGCACCGCCGCGGCGATCGACGCGCCCAACGTCGTCCGCGTGCTCGAGATCGGCGAGCACCCGGTGCCGTACCTGGTGATGGAGCGGCTCGAGGGCAAGACCCTGGCCGAGCTCCTGCGGTCGCGGCGCGCGATGGCCACCGCGGACGTCCTCGACCTGGTGCGCCAGGTCGGCGCGGGCATCACCGCCGCAGCGGCCGCCGGGGTGGTCCACCGCGATCTGAAGCCGCAGAACCTGTTCCGCCACGGAGAGCTGTGGAAGATCCTCGACTTCGGCGTCGCCCGCGCGCTCGATCAGGGCGACACGCTCACCGCCGGCCAGATCGTCGGGACGCCGTCGTACATGGCGCCCGAGCAGGCGACCGGCGCGACCGTCGATCACGCCACCGATCTGTATGCGCTCGCCGCGATCACGTACCGCGCGCTCACCGGCCACGCGCCGCACGCTTCGGGCGACCTCGCCGAGACCCTGTACCGCGTGGTCCACACCGCGCCGCGGCGGCCGAGCGATCTGGCGCCGCGCCTGCCGCACGAGGTCGATCTCGTGCTCGCGATCGGCCTGGCCAAGCACGCCGTCGATCGCTTCGCCTCGGCCGCCGAGCTCGCCGAGGCGCTCGGCGATGCGCTCGCGGGCGAGCTGGCACCCGACGTGCGGTCCCGCGGGTCCGCGCTGGTGCGTGCCGGGGCGTGGGCCGACGCCGCGCAGGTCGTGCCGCACCGCCGGATCGCCCGCGGCTGACGAGCGCGGGTCGGCGCGCAGCGTGTCGAGGAACGCGACCATCTCCTCGAACGCGCGGATCTGGTTGGCCTGCTTGGCGAAGCCGTGGCCCTCGTCGGGCAGCACCATGGGTCTGGACGTCCATCACGTATTGCTCGCATAGAACACCGAGCGGCCGTCGAGCGACCAGCCGCCGACGTCGTGCTCGACGCCGGGGTCGTGGGTCAGCAGGCGGGGCGGTGACCCGTGGGCGCCGACCAGGTATCGATCCCCGAGCCGACTGCCTGGTGGACAGCGACGTGCACCGCGTCAGGTGCGCGGGGGCGCGCGGTCGCGGCGAAGCCCTCCCACCGCGAACCAGACATAGGCCAGCGCCCACGCCACGGCGAGCGCGCCGAACGCGGCGCGGTACGACGCGATGTCCGACCACTGCCGGGCACGCAGCCGATCGACGAAGACGCCGATCAGCCATTGCCAGCCGAACGCGCCGAGGAACAGCAGCAGGTTGAACGCGGTGGCGGCGCGCCCGGCTTGCTGCGGGGGGAACGCCATCACCACCGCCGGGTGGGCCATCGACAGGGAGCTCGCCAGCGCCAGGCAGGCCGCGAGCGCGCCCCAGCCGGCGCGGTCACCGGCGAGGGCGACCGCGGCGAGCGCGCTCACGCCGAGCGGCACGCCCCAGCGCATCAGCCGGTCGGCGGTCAGGCCGGCGCTCGCCAGCCGCGGCGTGATCGTGCCCCACAGCCAGTGGATCACCAGCATGGTCAGGTTGATCGCGAACAGGCCGTTGGCCGCTTCCTGGGGCGAATAGCCGGCGACGTGGGTCATCCACTGCGTGGCCCACAGGGTCTGCACGGCGATCACCGACCCGTACGGGATCAGCGCCAGCGGCGCGATCGACCGGAAGTACCGGCTGCGCAGGATCGTTCCGTATCCGGTACGAGCGGCGACCGGCGGCGCGGCCCCGGCGGCGGTCCACGCCGGCAGCTGCCAGGCGGTGCCGGCGATGGTCACCGCGAACAGCGCCGCCAGGATGCCGAACAGCGGACGCCAGCCGATCACCGGCAGCGCCCACTGCACCGGCAGCGTGGCGGCGACCAGGCCGACCGAGCCGGACATCAGCATCCACGAGCTGGCACGGATCTGCAGGTGGGGCGCGAGCCACGAGCGATAGCCGGCGAGCGGCGCCATCAGGCAGGCGCTCACGCCGATCCCGCCGAGCAGGCGCGCCACCAGCAGCGACCAGAAGGTGCCCGCGAGCGCGAATGCCACGCAGCTGACCGCGGCCACCGACAGGAGCCCGACCAGCACGCGGCGCGGGCCGTGGCGATCCAGCCAGGCGCCGAGCGGCAGCTGCATCGCGGCAAAGCCGAGGAAGTAGCTGCCGGCGAGCAGTCCGAGCTGGCCCTCGCCGAGCGTCAGCTCCGCGGCGAGCGTCGGCGCGAGCGTGCCGGTCACGGCGCGCATCACCGACGACAGGAAGTAGCCCACCGCGAGGACCAGGAACACCTGGGCCGCGCGGCGCGCCGGCAGCAGCGTCACTTGACGTCGAACTTGCCGTTGCGGCCGCCGAAGCCGTCGGGCGCGTCGCCCGGCGAGTACGGGTCCTTGATCCACTGGCCGTCGGCGACGTACTTGTACTGATACGTTCCCGGCGTCAGCTTGACGGTGATGGTCCAGGTCCCGTTGCCCGCGTCGGCCATGAGGAACTTGGGATCATCCGGGTGCCAGTCGTTGAACGTGCCGGCGAGGAAGATCTTCTTCTTGCCGGTGGTCTCGGGCTTGAAGACGAACACCACGCCGTCGGGCGTGAGGTTGGGACCGGGCGCCATCGGCTTGGCGGGCGTCGCGGCGGTGGGCGCGGCGGGTTCCGCGGGCGCCGCCGGTGCCGGCTCGGTCGGCGCAGCAGCCGGGGCAGCAGGTGTCGTGGACTGCGCGGGCTGCGAGCCGCCGCAGCACGCAAGGACAGCAATCAACAGCGGAGCAACGAGAGAAAGTGCTCTAGTCATGGGGTCTCCGGGCCGCGAGTGTACGTCGAGTATCGGCGTTTCTGGACTCCAGGGGAGAGTACAGAGCCGGCAGGAGTAGGGCCGCGCGACGCGACGCGCGGTCGCCAGTCGTGAATGATCCGACCGGCTTTGCCGGGCCAGCCGCCGGCCGACGGGAAATCGTCCCCTATTGATCGATACGGGGCAGCGACGCTGACCGAAGTCAGTGCGGCCCAGCGGAGCGCGGCAGGCCGGCTTCGATCGCCGCGATCAGCGCCGGGTCGTCCGGCGCGGTGCGCGGATCGAACCGCGTGATCTTCGAGCCGTCGGCCGAGACCACGAACTTCTCGAAGTTCCACCGGATGTCGCCCTTGTGGCCGGCGGCGTCGGCGACGGCGGTGAGCTCGCGGTAGATCGGGTGGCGGCCGGGGCCGTTGACCTCGATCTTCTCGGTCAGCGGGAAGGTCACGCCGTAGCTGGTCGAGCAGAACGTCTGGATCTGCTCGGGCGTGCCTGGCTCCTGCGCGCCGAACTGGTTGCACGGAAAGCCGATCACGGCGAAGCCCTTCGGGGCGAGCTTCTCGTGCAGCGCCTCGAGTCCGGTGTACTGCGGCGTGAGGCCGCAGCGCGACGCGACATTGACCAGGAGCAGCGCCTTGCCGCGGTGCTGGCCGAGCGTGGTCGACTCGCCCTGGAGCGTGTGAATCGGCGCGTTCCACATCGTCTCGGTGGTCACGGGATCTCCTCGCGTGGGACGTGGCGCGGACGAACGGCTCAGTGCGGCAGCGCGGCCTC
>VBLP01000060.1:8835-13370 GCA_005887925.1 Deltaproteobacteria bacterium
ACGACGAACTTCTCGAAGTTCCAGCGGATGTCGCCCTCGTGGCCGCTCGCGTCCGCGATCGGGGTCAGCGCCTTGTAGATCGGGTGGCGGCCGTCGCCGTTGACCTCGATCTTCTCCATGATCGGGAACGTGATGCCGTAGTTGGTCGCGCAGAACTGGGCGATCTCCTCGGCGGTGCCCGGCTCCTGGCCGTGGAACTGGTTGCACGGGAAGCCGATCACGGTGAAGCCCTTGGCCTCGTACTTCTTCTGCAGCGCCTCGAGCGTGGAGTACTGGGGCGTGTTGCCGCACTTCGATGCGACGTTGACCAGCAGCAGCGCCTTGCCCTTGTAGTGGGCGAGGGTGGTCGGCTCGCCCTTGAGCGTGTGGATCGGCGCGTTCCAGATCGCGTCGAGCTGCTTGTCGACGACGACGGCCGCCGGTGGCGAGCCGGCCGGCGGCAGGTTCGCGGGATCGCTCGCGGCAGCGGTCGGCCCCTGGACGACCTTGGGCGCCGGGGCGGGCGCGGGTTGCGCGGCAGGCGCCGGCGCCGGGGCGGGCGCGGCGGCGGTGGCCGAGGCCGGATCCTTCGGAGCGCTGGACGCGGTCTGGTCGGTCTTCGAGCAGGCGACGGACCCAAGGACGAGAGCAGCGAGCGCAAGCTTCTTCATGGGGCCGACCGTACAATAACGACCGCGGCGCGCAAGGTCCGGAGCGACCGCATCCGGTCCGGTCGACCCTGCCGCGACCCGAGGGGGCGTGACGGGCATGACGGCCGGGCCGGTGCGTGATCGGCGTGCGCCAGGGCATCCCGCCGCGGCGCGCGGCGCAACGCGGCTACCGGTAGTACGGGTTGAGCGCCTGGTTGATGCGGGCGAGCAGGTCGTCGGTCAACGGGCGGTCGGCCGGGTTGATCTGGCCGAGCGAGCCGTTGATCGCATCGCGCGCGTCGCGCAGCGCGAGGAACGCGCTGTCGTTCTGCGCCTTCTTGAGCGCGTCGACCACCAGGCGCCGGGTCGCAAAGCTGCGCGAGCCGTCGCTGCTGATCAGCACGCTCTTGGCGTCGCTGGCGATCGCCGCCACCACGGCCGGGTTGTTCGGCGGTGCCGCGATCGCGCCCGTGGTGTGGAGGTAGAGCTCGTCGAACACGGCGGCGGACAGCGCATCCGCGGCCGGCGCGGTCCGCGGATCGGCGAGCGGCGAGCGCGCACCGGCGAGCACCGCGTTCCACGCCGCGGCGGCCTCGGCCGGCGAGCCGCGCCGCGCGTAGCCGAGCACCTCGGTACCGAAGAACTGGACGATCAGCGGCGCGATCTGCGGCGGGAAGACGCCGCCGAACAGCGCGCCGGTGAAGCTCTGGTACTGCGGGATCTGGAAGTCGGTGAGCGGGGTCGGCGACGGCGCGTCGAACCGCACGGCGTTGGGATCGAACAGGGTGTCCTCGTCGGTCGCGAACGGCTGGGTCGGCAGCTGGGTCGACTTGCCGTAGAGGTAGGCGATCGCGGCGCGATCGTACGGGCCCGGGGTCGGCTGGACGATCGCGACGTCGACCACGTTGTACTCCATCACCGACGAGGTCGGCGGCATCAGCGAGCCCTTGAAGTTGTGGCACAGACCGAGCGTGTGGCCGACCTCGTGGGCGACGACGTGCTGGATGTACGCCTCGAGCTTCTGCTTGCCGGTGAGCTGGCGGTTGCCGGGCGCGCCGAGGTGGGTCTGGTAGCTCGGGCCCCACAGCACGCACAGCGGGTGCGGCGTCTTGTCCTGCCACTGCAGCGTGCGGACCTTGGTCGTCGCCTTCGGCGCGGGCAGCGCGGTGCCGCTCGGCGGCGGGTCGTCGTCGAACGGGGTGAAGAAGCCGCCGCCGAAGTACACGCTGGCGCCGCGGGTCTCGCCGGTGATCGGGTTGGTGCGCCAGTCGGCGAACGCGAAGCCCTTGCTGGCGTCCGGGTCGACGATCAGGTAGTTGACGTGGTCCTCGGCGAACGAGGTGTCGTGGGTGTCGAGCTCGGCGCTGAACACCGGGAAGCCGAACACGTCGTTCCACGACTCGATGCCGCGCTTGGCCGCGGCGACGAGGTCCGCGCCGCCGAGCGACGGATCGGCCGCGATCTTGGCGAGCACCGGCGAGATCAGCCACTTGACCGGCGCCTTGCCCGGCGCGAACGCCCAGTGCACCGGGGTCTGCGAGATCGCCCCGGTGTTGGGGACGTTGACCGGGTCGCTCAGGAAGAAGTGCGGCCGCGGCGGGGTGGCGACCGGCGCGAACTCCCGCGACTCGGCGTAGCGGCGCAGGCTGATGCCGAGCGTGGCGGCGAGGCGGAACTCGTTGGGATCGACGTCGCCGGGATCGCCGATCGGCTGATCGGCGTACGTCGTGATGATCTGCTCGAACGACGCGCCGTCGTCGAACCGCTTGAACGACTGCACGAACGACAGCTCGGTCGCCAGGCGCACCGGCGCGCCGCTGGCGAACAGGTCGGCGAGCGCGCTGAACCGGTTCTGGCCGGCCGCCGGGTCGATCAGGAGGTAGCTGCCCGAGCCGGGCATCGCGTTGAACCGGCCGCTGTCGACGATCGGGAACGCATCGATGATGAGATCGGGGCTGAACACGTCGCTGGTCGCGAGCCGGTCGTCGGCCTCGAACACGAACAGCTTGCCGTTCTGCTCGCGGAACCGGACGATCTTGGTGCCCAGCGTCGCCGGGTTGGGGCCGAACGGGCTCAGCTCCTTGAGGTAGACCGAGAGGAACCAGGGCTGATCGAGCGTGTTGCGGCGGACGGCGAGGAAGAAGTCCTCGTTGCGATCGGCGCTGCTGGCGAGGCTCCGGCTCTGCAGCGCGGCGTCGCGCGTGGCGACCGTGGACGCGTCGACATCGCGGGGAATCGCGACGACGACGTCGCCGGCGGTCAGCGATCCGTTGGTCTGATCGGCCGCGGCGCAGCCGACGACGGCGCTCAGGGCGAGGAGGGCAAACGGTGCGAAGCTCTGTCTCATCGATGGCGTTCCTTGCTCGGGCTCGGGAGGGCAGCGGGCCCGTTGGTCGGGCAATCTGCCTCGCGATCGGGGAAATTGCTGCGGCGTCGAGTGGGCAAGTGCTTACATATCGAGAGGTACACGTATCTCTGGCTACAGAAGTAGCCACCCGACTGCGCGACAACTCCGCAGGCCGCCTCGATCGCTTCCGGGCCGCTGTGCGCCGCGCGACGGACTGGCTGCGCGAGTAGCCATCGCGGTGACAGCCTTCACGCTATACAACGCACCTCCCGACCATGCGCCACCTCTACGCAGACTTCGTCGACCGCGTCGAAAAGCCGATGCGCTACCTCGGCGGCGAGTACCAGGCCGTGGTCAAGGGCGACGGGGTCGCGGCGCGCGTGTGCCTTGCGTTCCCCGACGTCTACGACATCGGGATGTCGCATCTGGGGACCAAGATCATCTACTCGCTGCTCAACCGCGATCCGCGGATCGCCTGCGAGCGCGCGTTCGCGCCGTGGCTCGACATGGAGGCCGAGCTGCGCGCGCGGGGGCTGCCCCTGGTCTCGCTCGAGACCCAGCGGCCGCTGTGCGAGTTCGATCTCGTGGGCGTGTCGGTGCAGTACGAGCTGACGTTCACGAACCTGCTCACCTTGCTCGACCTCGGCGGCATCCCGCTGCGCGCGGCCGACCGCGCCGAGGACGCCACGCTGGTCCTGATCGGCGGGCCGACCGCGTCGCATCCCGAGCCGATCGCGCCGTTCATCGACGCCGCGTACATCGGCGAGGCCGAGGAGCTCCTGCCGCCGCTGGTGCTCGCGTGGGCCGAGCTGCGCCGCCAGATCGCGGCCGGCGCGCGGACCCGGCGCGACGCGCTCGCCGAGCTCGCGAGCCGGTTCCCGCTCTACGTGCCGGCGCTGTACGCGACCCAGACCGACGACGCGACCGGCATGACCGTGGTCGGCGCGCCGCTCGATCCGCGGGTGCCGCCGCGGGTCGGCCGCGCCATGGTCGCCGACCTCGACCGCTATCCGTTCCCGAGCGACACGCCGGTGCCGTACGCCGAGGCCGTGTTCGAGCGGGCGTCGGTCGAGATCGCGCGGGGCTGCACCGAGGGCTGCCGGTTCTGCCAGGCCGGCATGATCTACCGGCCGGTCCGCGAGCGCTCGCCGCGGTCGATCGTCGAGTCGCTGCTCGGCGGCGTCGAGCGCGCCGGCTACGACGAGACCGGGCTGACCTGCCTGTCGACCGCCGACTTCTCGAGCATCACGCCGCTGGTCAAGCAGGTCGCCGGCGAGCTGCGCAGGCGCGGCGTGTCGATGTCGGTCGCGTCGCTGCGCGCCTACGGCCTCAACGAGGACCTGCTCGACGAGCTCGCGCTGACCCGGATCAGCGGCCTGACGTTCGCGCCCGAGGCCGGCACGCAGCGCATGCGCGACGTGGTCAACAAGAACGTCACCGAGGCTCACATCGAGGAGAGCTCGCGGCGGGTGTTCTCGCGCGGCTGGCACCGCCTCAAGCTCTACTTCATGATCGGCCTGCCGACCGAGACCGACGACGACGTGCGCGGCATCGTCGAG
>VBLP01000377.1:0-2363 GCA_005887925.1 Deltaproteobacteria bacterium
CGTGCATCCAGATGCATCACCTGACCAGCCCCGAGGAGGCGCGCCAGATCGTCAACTACTGGGCCGACCGCGGCGTGACGTCGTTCAAGGCGTACATCAACATCACGCGCGCCGAGCTCAAGGCCGCGATCGAGGCGGCGCACAAGCGCGGCATCAAGGTCACCGGCCATCTGTGCTCGGTGACCTACGAGGAGGCGGCCGATCTGGGCATCGACGACCTCGAGCACGGCTTCTACGTCAACACCCAGCTCGATCCCGACAAGCAGCCCGACGTCTGCCCGCGGACGTCCGGCAGCGTGACGCTGATGAAGATGGCGCCCGACAGCGCCGAGGCCAGGGCGCTGATCGCCAAGCTGGTCAAGAAGCACGTCGCGATCACGTCGACCTTGCCGGTGTTCGAGTCCGGCGTGCCGGGCCGGCCGCCGCTGCGCCAGCAGCAGCTCGATGCAATGAGCCCCGAGGCGCGCCAGGCCTACCTGTACGCGCGCAAGCGCCCCGCGTCGCTGCCGCCGCGCACTGCCGATCCCGCCGAGGCGCTCCAGCGCGACATGGCGCTCGAGCGCGCGTTCGTCGCCGCCGGCGGCCTGCTGCTCGCCGGCCCGGATCCGACCGGCAACGGCGGCGTGCTGCCCGGTTTCGGCGACCAGCGCGAGATCGAGCTGCTCGTCGAGGCCGGGTTCTCGCCGGTCGAGGCGATCAAGATCGCCACGCTCAACGGCGCCACCTACCTCGGCCGCCAGGAGCGCATCGGCAGCATCGCGATCGGCAAGGCCGCCGACCTCGTCGTGGTCAAGGGCAACCCGGCGGCGCGGATCGCCGACATCGAGAACGTCGAGATCGTGTTCAAGGACGGCGTCGGCTTCGACCCGGCCAAGCTGCTCGACTCGGTCAAGGGCCGCTACGGACAATACTGACCGTGCGAGGCTCTCGGAGTCGCCCCCGGCGCTACCCGCGCGTTCGCTGACCGCTGCCGCTGCCGCGGCCGAGCCTGTCGACAGTGACCGACAGCGCCCAGCCCGGCAGCATCGAGCGACTCCTGGAGACCGTGCAGGCGCTCGCGGCGGCCCGCGACGTCCCGGCGATCGCGGCGATCATCGAGCGCGCCGCGCCGCACTACCCCTCGGAGGCCGGCATCCGCCTGCTGTGCGCGCTCGGCGATGCCGGCACGATCGCGGCGACCAACGTCCAGCGCATCGCGGAGCTCGAGACCCGCGTCGCCGAGCGCACGGCCCAGCTCGAGGCCACCCGGCGCGAGCTCGAGGTATTCTCGGTGGCGGTGGCGCACGACCTGCGCGCCCCGCTGCGCGCGATCGCCGGGTTCAGCCAGGCCCTGATCGAGGACGACGCCATCCCGCTCGGCGACGGCGTGCGCCGCCTCGAGCGGATCCGCGCGGCGACCGGACGGATGACCGCGACGATCGAGGACCTGCTCCGCTTCGCCCGCATGGCGTGCAGCGAGCTCGAGCGCCGCGCGTTCGATCTCGCACCGCTGGCGCGCGAGGTCGTCGACGAGCTCCGCGCCGCCGAGCCCGCGCGCAAGGTCGACGTCGTCATCCCCGGCGCGCTGCCGGCGCACGGCGACCCGCGCCTGCTGCGCGCGGTGCTCGCCACCCTGTTGCAGAACGCCTGGAAGTTCACGTCGCGGCGCCGCGATGCGTGGATCGAGCTCGGCGCGCGCGACGGTGCGTTCTTCGTCCGCGACAACGGCGCCGGCTTCGACGACGCGCACGCCGATCGGCTGTTCGCGCCGTTCTATCGCTTCCACGCCGCGGCCGACTTCGATGGCACCGGCGTCGGCCTGGCGATCGCGCAGCGCATCGTCCACCGCCACGGCGGCCGGATCTGGGCCGAGGGCGCCCCCGACCGCGGCGCGACCTTCTACTTCACGCTCGGGTAGCGCCGCCGCGCCGCTCGGCGTCGATCGGGTCGCGTGTGGGTGTCGGATTCCCGACGGTCAACCGGGCACCGGCGCACACGCAGCGTTGCATGGAAGGGACTTGGCCGCGGGCGGTTTCCGCGCCACCATCGCGCCGCCAGTCACCGGCGGCGGTCGCTGCCGAGGAGTCCACGATGCCCCACGCGATCGACATCACCGGACCGATCACGGCTGAAGGCGCCAGGGTGCTCACCCCCGAGGCGCTGCAGTTCGTCGGCGAGCTCGAGGCCCGGTTCGGGCCCGTCCGCACCGAGCTGCTCGAGCAGCGCAAGCGGCGCGACGCCGAGATCGCCGCCGGCGCGTCGTACGGCCTGCTCGCCGAGACCGAGGCCGTCCGCCGCGGCAGCTGGAAGGTCGCGACGACGCCGGCCGACCTGCAGCGCCGCCACGTCGAGATCACCGGGCCGACCGATCGCAAGATGCTGAT
>VBLP01000377.1:2613-3457 GCA_005887925.1 Deltaproteobacteria bacterium
CCCGCGCGCTGATCGAGCGCGGCACCGGCCCGTACTTCTACCTGCCCAAGATGGAGAGCCACCGCGAGGCGCGGCTGTGGAACGACGTCTTCATCGCCGCGCAGGACGCGCTCGGCATCCCGCGCGGGACGGTGCGCGCCACGGTGCTGGTCGAGACCCTGCCCGCCGCGTTCGAGATGGACGAGATCCTCCACGAGCTGCGCGAGCACGCCAGCGGCCTCAACGCCGGCCGCTGGGACTACCTGTTCAGCTTGATCAAGAAGCTGCGCCGCCGCCCGGGGCTGACCATCCCCGACCGCGGGCAGCTGCTGATGACCGTGCCGTTCATGCGCGCGTACACCGAGCGGCTGGTCCGCACCTGCCATCACCGCGGCGCGCACGCGATGGGCGGCATGGCGCCGTTCATCCCGAGCCGCAAGAACCCCGAGATCAACACCGCCGCGCTGGCCAAGGTGCGCGACGACAAGCTGCGCGAGGTCAACGACGGCTTCGACGGCACCTGGGTCGCCCACCCCGATCTGGTGCCGACCGCCGCCGAGGTGTTCGGCGCGGCGCTCGGCGATCGGCCGCACCAGCGGGACCGCCTGCGCGAGGACGTCCGCGTCACCGACGCCGAGCTCCTCGACCTGACCGTGCCCGGCGGCAAGATCACCGAGGCCGGCCTGCGCAACAACATCAGCGTCGCGCTGCAGTACCTGGCGGCGTGGCTCGGCGGCAACGGCGCCGTCGCGATCTTCAACCTCATGGAGGACGCCGCGACCGCCGAGATCTCGCGCGCGCAGCTGTGGTTCTGGGTCCACCACGGCGGCGTGCTCGACGAGCGTAGCGAGGAGATGGGGGGTGG
>VBLP01000377.1:3467-6758 GCA_005887925.1 Deltaproteobacteria bacterium
GCCGGCGGCCAAGGCGCTGCTCGACGGCCTCGTCGAGCGCGACGACTTCGCCGAGTTCCTCACCATCCCCGCCTACGCCCAGCTCGGCTAACGATCGATCCAGGCGCCTGGCAGAAAACTTGACATCGCGACCGTGCCCAGAGAGATCTACGCATGGACACTGCCGCACAGCTCCCTCCCATCGAGACCGAGCCACTGACGTGGGTGGAGATCTGCGCGCTGTATCCCGACCAGTTCGTTTGCCTGGTCGATGTCCGGCCGGTCGAGCCTCGGAGCCCGGAGATCCGTACGGCACGGATCGTTGGGTATGGCCCAACGCGTCGGGCCGCTTTCGATCCCATCCGTGACACACGCAAGTACTCACGCTGGTCCATCGTGTTTACGGGCGAGTGCACCAAGCCCCTGCGACGCCCCACGTTGATCCTCGATGACGAAGCTCTCAAGTCCCTTTGTTCGTAGGCGCGAGCTGGTCATCGTCGAGGCGGAGATCACCGGGCCACACGGATCGACGAACAGGCGGCTTGTCTTCGACACCGGCGCAGAGGCGACGACGCTGACTCCCGACGTGATCGAGGAGATCGGATATAGCCCTCGCGATGGCCACAAACTATCCAAGGTTCACAGCGCGCTCGGGGAGGAAGAGGGCTATTGGCTGCACGTAGCCAAGTTCGTTGCGCTCGGCGTATCGACGCCGAACTTTGCGCTGCAAGTGTTCGACCTCGATCATGAGGGCGTCGACGGGCTGCTTGGAATGAACTTCCTCCGACACTTCAACTTCGAGGTCCGACCTGCCGAGCAACGCATCCTCATCGAGCTGATCAATCATGAATCAGATCGCTGATCTCGCTCAGGATTTAGGTTCCTGTCTTTAACAAGGTCCGGGTTCGAGTCCCGGCGCTCGCACCAGGGCTTTCGGTGATTTGGAAAGTCGCGAAAGCCTTTCCGAAAGTCGCGAGGGCGCTTTCGAAAGGCACGAAAGCCTTTCGCAGAAGGCGCAAAAGCCTTTCACAGAACTGTATCTGTATCCTTGGCTGTTCCGCGATCCGCCGAGGACTGCCCGGCCCGAGACAACGATGGCAGTATCGTGACGTGAACGACTCCGAAGCTGCTCGACGGGCCGGCCGAGGCCGTCAGCGGGGGCAGGCTCCCTCGGCCCCCTCGGCCAGCTTGCTGGAGTACGCCGGCGTCTTCTTGTCGACCAGGTATGTGCTGTCGGCTGCCATCCGGCAGCACAGCAGCGCCTTGCGCAGGCGAAGCAGGTCCATCTCGGTCAAGTACGGCTTGCGGACGATCTGCGCGACGATACGCATGTTGCCGTCGTGGATCTCGAGCTGCTCGCCGGTCGGTGCGATGCGCACGACCTCGGTCGTCCGTGCAGGGAAACTGCTGCAGCACGGACTCGCGCGTGCGCCGCAGCAAGACCGGAGCAAGGCGCGCGCGCAGCTCCTCGAGTCGTGGGCGGCCGGGCGACCGGTTCCTCGGCGCGCCGAGCCGTCATACTTCCGGGCGATCAGCACGCGGTACCAGCGCAGGATCGTCTCGGGCGTCACGAGGCCGGCGAACTCCCGCATGAGCCCGCGATCGACTTCTGGCACACGACGCGGTCATCGGCATCGCCATGGGTTCTACTTCGGTTGCTTCACAAGGTCGCTGCCGATCCTTGTGCCGGTGCGCTGATGCCACATGCGCGGCTTGGTCATCGTGTAGAGCACACCCTCGATGATCTCGCCGACGACGCCTGGCGGCAGGGCGTCGAGATCAGCGAGCGTCGGAGCCCTCGGGCTTGGGTGGGTCGTGCTCATACTTCACCCGGAACTCACCGTGCGATAGGGCACGGCGGACGCACGCGAGGAGGCTCGATCGGTATCGTGATTGCGACTCGGGGGTATGCTGTGTCAGTTAGGGTGGAAAATGTCACCTAAATCAAAACGCTCGAGAGCTGAATCACGGCGTTCCGGTGCCTCTCTTCCGGCCTCTGGCGTGAGCTGAGATAGAAGCTCGTTCCCCATCGACCGTGCCGATCAGGACTTCAAACGACCTCATGTAGCCCATGCAGGAGGACGCGATAGGCAGAGATGCCATTTCTGGATACCCAGATATCAGAGCGCCTAGTGCGCGCTACCGCTCACTCACCGCGGAACGCGGATTGAATGCCCTAGCCGCACAAGGAGGTGGTTATGTCTCGCGAGCTGTTCATGCTTCGTGCAGCGGGCATCGTCGCATTCGCAGGTCTTGTACCCTCATGCCAGGGCCCGCCGCAGCTCGCGTACACCGAGCTCGCTGTCATGACGTACGCGGTCGGCCCAACGCGCACGTACAAGACGCTGCAGGATATCGTGGGGGTACTCCAACCTGGTGACACGGTGAACGTTGATTACAGCGCAACGCCCTACCCCGCCGGCGTGACCTTCACGGTGACGGGGACAGCGAGCAATCCGATCAGGATCCACGGCGTTCCGGATGCAACCGGTCGCCGGCCGGTGATCAAGTCCGCGGTCAACGCCGCGGGCCAGCCGAACGTGGTCCACATCAAGTACGCCGATTACTACGTGCTCGAGAATCTCGAGATCGATGGATCGGCGGGCCAGGGCAATGGCTGGGATGGTACGCTCGGGACGTTTCGCTGCATCTTTCACCAGGGCGGCGGGATCACGCTGCGCAACCTCTATGTGCACGACTGCCCGGCACACGGCATCGCGAGCGCGGACGATGGTTCGGGCTCGCTGACGCTCGAATACAGCGAGATCGCGCGCAGCGGCGGGCTCGACACGCATCACCCTCTGTACATAGAGACCGATCCGTTCGCATACCCGGGCGCCGTGTTCCGGATGCAATACACCTATGTGCACGACGGCACCGGCGGCAACCTCTTGAAGAGCCGCGCCGAGCGCAACGAGATCTATTACAACTGGATCCAGCAGAGCGCGTATCATGATGTCGAGCTGATCGGACTCGATTCCTCCGACGCGCCGCCGCGGCCAATGAACTCCGATGTCGTCGGCAACGTGATCGAACAGCCGGCGATCGGCATCATTGACACGACCGCAGTGCGGATCGGCCACGACTGGGTCGAGGCCAGCGGCCTACCGGGCTCGCACGGCCGCTACCGTTTCGTCGCGAACACGTTCCTCATGCCGGCCGGCACGACCGCTGCGGTGATGAAGGCGGAGGGCGCGCTCGAATCACTCGAGGTGCACGACAACGTCTTCTACAGCCCGAGTACACCGCTGACGATCCTGGTCGACAACGCGGGTGATCCAGCGCAGTGGACGACCGGCCGCGCGGTCTCCG
>VBLP01000377.1:6798-11578 GCA_005887925.1 Deltaproteobacteria bacterium
CTGGCCCCGAGCAGCCCGCTGATCAATCACGGCACCACGAGCGCCCCGAGCTTTTCGACGCATCCGTTTCCGAACCCGCTCTACCCACCCGTGAACGAACCCGCGGTGCACACCAACCCGACATCCGCGACCCCACGGCCGACCGCCGACGTGCTCGACATCGGCGCCTATGAGTACAGCAGCACCGGCTGCAGCTACGCGATCAGTCCAGCGAGTGTCGCGGCGTCCGCAGCAGGTGGCAGCGCGAATGTTACGGTGATGGCCGGCGCCGGCTGCAGTTGGACCGCGACCGGGAACGTCACGTGGGTCACGATCACAGCAGGTGCGAGCGGTACCGGCAATGGCAGCGTGACCTACACGGTGGCCGCGAACACGGGCGCCGCGCGGTCCGGCACGCTGACGATCGCCGGTCAGACGTTCACGATCAGCCAAGCCGCCGCCACCACATGCCAGAGCGCCGGAACGCTGGACTGGATCCACGGCGGCTATCCGACGCAAACCGGGATCTTCACCGCCGAGTATGACGCCACGCCGAGCGTCACACCGATCGATGCAGTGGTTGGTCTGTCGAGTGGTGTACAGACCGCGTACACCGGTCTCGCAGCGATCACTTCGTTCGATGTCTCGGGCTATCTCTACGCGCGCAACGGCAGCACGTACCAGCACATCACGACGATCGCGTACGCGGCGGGCTCGACGTACCACTTCCGGCTTGTCGTTGATCGCGGCGCACACACGTACTCGGCCTACGTGCAGGTCAACGGCGGCGTCGAGCAGACGCTCGCGATCAACTACGCATTCCGCTCCGAGCAAGCAACCGTAGGGCAACTCGACACCTGGAATGCGACGACCGAGACGACCAACGCTACGATCCAGGTCTGCAATGTCGCGATCACGCCCCCGCCCCGGAGCAGCCTCGCTGACTTCTACATCGACCAGACCAGCGTCACGTTTCCTGGCGGCAACGTCGGCGATCACGCGGCGATCGCTCCAGAGGGCCTCGGCGGCTCCAATGCGGTGAAGTACACGAACCTGCAGACCTGGGATGGTACGCCGCAAATCCACCTCGCCGCGCCGCTCGACATCAGCTCGGTCCAGAGTACCGACAGTCTACGGATCAGCCTCGACGTGAGCGCCGGGCGCACGAGCAGCATGTACATCTACTTCAACGACGACTGGAAAACGTACCTGGTCTCGCCGGTGCTCGACCAGACTGGCGGCTATCAGACTTTCGATATCCCGATCGGCTCGACGATGCGTTCGCAGATGACGAACAGCATCAACGACATCTACTTCAAGGCCGGCGACGGATTCCCCGATAACGGTACGCTCTGGGTCGACGAGATCCGGTTCATAAGACCATGACGGAGGACCATACGGGGTTCTTCGGAGGAACAGATAAACTGGCGCCCTGGGCTGCGGGGCTGCCGACATTGCCCTGGCTGCCTCTGTGCGCCAGGTTACAAGCTGATGGTGACGGATGGTCCGCGACCACGGTCGACGAGGACCTTGCTAGCCGATGGGCCGATACGAGGGCGCGACCAGCCACCCCGAGGCACCAGGCGGTGGCGGTGTGGCGCGTGCTGCGATTGTCTGCGCGGACTTCAGCGGCTCGGACGAGATCATGTCTCGAGCACCAGAGTTCCTCGGACGATCGTCATGAAGGTTGGAGTTCGAAGCGCAGCGGGCGTCGTTCCGTGTCGCCTGAAAGCGTGAGTCGCATGGCGGTGACGTGGGTGAGCGCCACCGGATCGCTGCGCGCTCGGAACGGTTCGCGGCGGGGGCGAGCCTCACGCGAACCTCATCGGCCGTGACATCGACACGCCCCGAGGCGGCGAACACGTTCGCAATTCGCAATCACCTTCTTGGCCTCACGCGGCTTTCACAAGTACGGCGCGAGCATGTCCGCGAGATCAGCTTCGACGTTCGCGCACACGACGCGGATCATGTCGACGACCATCTTCAGCTCGCCGGTGTCGCGACGATCATCCGGTCGCAAGGATCAGCGTGCGCTACGGCAACTTCCAGTGCCAACGCCGCGATCTGCAGTGTGATCGGTAGCTCCCAGAGAGAGTATGCTTCGAACGCCTGAGCCAACCACTCGCGCGGAGGCAGCGGGAGCTCGAGCTTCCCCTTCCTGTGTTTGACCGAGATCTCGAACCCGGAGATCGCCGAGACGTAAGCTTCAGCCTCGGTGCTCTCCAGCGCCGCACGAGCCCTCGCAGAGCTCGCAGAGAGGCGAGCGGGATCGCCGACCAGCCACAGTAGAGCGCATGTATTGAGAAGCACGTGCACGGAAGCTAAACCCCGGCGGCGCGACGAAGATGCCGGTGTCGTGGGCCACGAGCGCTCGCGCGGCCTGCTCCTGGACCGCCGTGAGCGTTCCCTGGAAGCGGAGGTCGAGCGTCGTCCCTTTCGCACGCTGGTCCTCGACGTCCAGGCTGACGCCGTGGCCGCGCAGCAGTTCCTCGAGTGCGAGCTCGGACCGGCAATCCGCGGGAGCGCCACGTGTTGCGGCAGATCGTGCGCGCAGTTGATCACGCGCGGTGTCATCGCGGTGGACAGGCGCATGCTCTGCTTCTTGTAGAACTCGGGGTTCTGGACAGCGGCGAGGCGCTTGATCTTGGTTGAGAAGCGGTGAAGCGAGTCCAGCCTTCTCGACGAACAATCGCTGAGCCAGCACGGCCGAGACTCGCTTGGGCAGGGCTTCGGCGATGCGCACTGCGCGCGGCTTGCCCGATGGCAAGCCCGGCCTCCTCCTTCGCGATAGCGTGTTCGAGCTCGTGGCGCAGATCCGACGAGCCGAGATCGGGGGCGCTCCCCGGGACGTCATCGTGAGTCACGTCCTCGACCGCGGCGATCGCCCTCGTGGCGTCGCGCCGCGCCGCAGCGCGGCTTTTTGCTCGACGCTGGCCACCCGTCGAGCGGCGATCAGCTGATGCCGCCGATCGTAGTCCGCGAAATCGGTGATCGATCGGTCCACCTCGCGCGCGAACTCATCGCCCGAGGCACCCTCGGCGAGACACCGGAAGTAGGCTGGCAGCACTTCGCGCCAGTCTGCGCCCACCTGCCACGAGCCGCCCTCATCGGCGAAGAACACCACGCTGTCGGGATCCTCGTCGATGCGCCGGAGCAGCGCGAACATCACCTCGAAGGCCTCGCGCACCGGGCGGCGTGGCCTCTTCGCTGTGGCATGGACACACTTCCCGATCAGCCGGTCGAACTCGGCGAGGAACGCGTCGGTGCCTTTGGACTTCTCCATGTAGTTCTTCGAGTTGACATTGAAGCTCTCGTAGTACTCGCGGCGCAGACTGGCCTCGTGGAATTTCCTCACGTCGTCGAGCAGGGACGCGGTGCCCGGCTTCCCCTCGGTGAGCTCCTCGATCCGGACCATGTCGCCGACGAGCTGCCGCAGCTTCGCGCGTGGTACGATCTCGAGCGCGCGGTCGGCCACGATGAGCAGGCGGGCCCTGGTCATCCGTCGGAGCGCGACGCGCAACTTCTCGGTATCAACCGCGGCGCGGCTCATGTGCGGCCTCGTCCAGTGCCAGCGGATGGAGTGGCGTCTTGCTGGTCTCGCGGATCCGCGCGACGGGTATCGACGCTCGCAGGCGCCGTGACCTGACGTTGAGGGTTCATCTTCACCCGCGACACGACCGGCAGGATGCCGCGAGGATCGCGCCGAGAACAGGCATGAACGCGCGATCCGGTCACGGCCGACCGACCTACTTCGCCGTGCCCGAGGTGCGCAGGTCTGCTAAAGTGAGCCGAGATATGGCACGCATGTTCACCGCTACGGTTCACCACGGGGCGATCGCCGACGAGCAACTCGCGTCGCTCCCTGATGGCCGCCGTGCGTGGCATCGCTACCGGCGTGCGCGGCTCGCATCCGCGTGTAGATGAACGAGATCACCAGCAGCAGCACGCCCGCGACGACGAAGGTCAGGATGCGCTGGTTCGCCGACAGGTGGCGCAGATCGACGGCGAGCACCCGCGCCGCCGCGGCGGCCAGCACCGCGAACCCGCCCCAGCGGTAACGGCTGCCGCGCAGCGCGAAGCCGATCGCGAACAGGACGAACGCCATGCCGACCCATCCGAGCGTCGCGAAGCCGGCCGGCACGGCCAGCCCGATGCAGCGGACCAGCGCGACCACGACGCCCGCGATCAACAGCACCCGCGGGGTCAGCCGGTCATCGCTCGCCGGGTGGAGCCGCTCGGCGGCCAGGAATGCCAGCGCGGACACCAGCTGCGCGGCCGCCCCGAGGTCAGCCGTGCGCGGGTAGCCCTGCGTGAGCACCAGGATCGCCAGGGCGATCCAGCCCAGCGCCGGCAGCGCGGACGCCCGCGCGGCGGCCGCAGCGGCCAGCCCGAGGGCGATCCAGCCCGCGACGAGCGGCCAGCCGTCGAACCGCACCGGCAGCGCGAGCGCCAGCGTGACCAGCGCCAGCGCGAGCTGCAGCGCCGCAAAGCCGCGCGGACTGTTCCGGATCCGGGCCAGGGCGGCGAGTGCGAGCTGCACCGCGGCGATCGCGCACAGCAGCGCGAACAGCCAGTCGTGCGAGACGTCCCGGACGGCGTAGCTGCCCAGCGCCAGCATCCCCAGCCAGTCGAGCAGCGACAGCGCGACCAGCGAGCGCAGCCGGATGTCCGGGTGGATCACCGTCGCGCTCGCGAACAGGAGGAAGTCGATCGCCAGGAACGCCACGCTCAGCCCCGGCGTCGCCGCGCTCGCCGCGCTCAGCGCCCAGCTCGCGTGCGTCGCGTACACCGCCACCACCGT
>VBLP01000377.1:11600-29918 GCA_005887925.1 Deltaproteobacteria bacterium
GAAGAACACCGCGCCGACCGCCAGCATGGTCGTGCACACCAGCGTGAGCGCGGTGACATCCGTCAACAGACCGGTGTGCAGCCCGAGGTAGAGCGCGATGCCCGCGACCGTCTCGGACTTCATGCGGTGCGCGATGATCACGATCGCGCCGATCGCGGCGCCGACCAGCGCGATCCCGACCCCCTCGCTCGCGATGATCTGCATCGGCCGGATGAAGTGGAGCGCGTAGGTGACAAAGTAGGCGATCGCCAGTCCACCGCCGAAGATCACGTTGCCCAGCAGCGCATGGCGACGTGCGATCCAGCGCCCGGTCCACATCACCGCCGCGGCGATCAGGTAGCCGAGCGCGACGCGGA
Organism: Deltaproteobacteria bacterium; assembly: GCA_005887925.1. GTDB lineage: Bacteria > Myxococcota_A > Polyangia > Haliangiales > Haliangiaceae > JABFXX01. The sequence goes on from VBLP01000377.1 coordinate 11,957, forward strand.
CCACCGGCCCCAGCTCGCCGAAGTACGTCAGGATCAGCAGCGCCGTCCCCGTGATCAGCGAGACGATCCCGATCCGGCTGAGCCAGTAGGTGCCGAGCTTGGTCTCCAGCTCGGCCGCGGCGCCGCGCAGCTGCCGGGCGCGCTCGGCGCGCGAGGTCGTCGCCGGCGCGACGTGCTCCAGCTGCGCCACGCGGGTCGTTCACATCCTGCCTGGCTGCACGGCGCACGCCACATCGGACATCGCAGCGATTTCGCGCGCCTGTCGGCCCGCCGCTCGGAGGAATCCCGAACTTCATGTCATGCCACCCGCGATGCGCAGCGCGCAGCGCACGACGCGCCGGAAACCCTCCGACGCACCGCGAGGACGTCCGTCGCGTTCGCGGCCGTCCACATGGGCGTGCACCCCGGCCAGGTGTGCCTCCCCGCGCAGTCGCGAGGCGCACGCTGCAGAAGCCGTGGCATGACCCGCGCCGAGATGGCCAGTTCGCTGCGCGGCTTGTTCGCCGGGACGCCCGAGCTGAAGCTACGGAATCTGTCGCGCGACCGCCTCGAGGTCCGGCAGCCGCGCCAGCGCCTCGCGATCGAAGGAGAGGTGCTGCGGCTCGATCGCCAGGCGGTACGACTTGTGGCCGTTGGCCTCGATCTCCTTGTCGAGGCCGACCGGCTTGAGATCCTCGCGCATCCGGCGGATCCTGCTGTCGTCGAGCCGGCCGACGAGATCGAGCAACGACACCCAGCCGGCGTCGTGCCCGGTGTCGCGCACGCGCGCGATGGCGAGTGACAGGAGGTCGCGGTGCGGCGTCTCGCGCATCTCGAGCGTGCGATCGCCGAGGTCGACCACGTAGCGTGCACCGGCGCGCCGACCGGTGAACCGCAGGCGGATCGCGCTATGCGACGGGCGCTCCGCGACTTCGTGGACCCAGCTCATCGCGAGCGACAGGAACGCGACCAGCACCATCGCCTTGGACACCAGGTTCAGGATCCAGCGCCGCTCGCCGGCCAGGCCGAGCGCCGCCTCGTCGACGATCTCGGGGAGCTGCGCCGCGAACTGCAGGCTGATCGCGAGCACCGCGAGGACGGCGAGCGGCGCGAAGCCGCGGCGGTGAAACGAGCGGAACAGGCCGAAGCCCCAGAGCAACAGGGTAACCGATGACAGGAGGAAGTCGGGCAAGCGGGCGGCGTGTGCCGCGGGCCCGAACGCGGCGTCCAGCGCAAGGGTGACCAGCGCGATCGCGAGCGAACCGATCAGCGCGACCTGGTTCCAGCGCCGGTAGTCGCTGGCGCGCTGCAACAGCGCCGGTCCGTAGTCGAGATGCGATGCCGAGATCAGGAGGCACCCGCTGTTGGCGCTCGACAGCAACGTGCGGAGCGCCTGCGCGGGGCCGTCGGGCAGCGGCAGGAGCAACAGGCCGCCGGTGACGCTCCACAGCGCGACGCCGATGCCCATCCACAGCGCCCCCTCATCGCGCGCGGGTGTGGGCGCCGGCTCGCCCTGCCGGATCGGTGTGCCGCGCTGGTAGAGCGCCAGGATCGCCCACGCGACGGACAGACATAGCGCCCCTTGCGCGACGGCGTACCAGACTGGTGCATGCGCAGGCATGGCGCCGCCTGAAAGCACACCAGGCAGCGCGGCGTCCGTCAACGCGCAGGCTCGGGCAAGCACAGGCATGCGGGCCGGATCACGCAAGTCGGCGACGCGACGCATCGCGCCCGGAAAGGACGTCGCGATCGGCGGCACTCCACCCCTTCGCCGCGGCCACGCCGGCCCGGAATGGCGCGGGAGGTTCCACCGCTCGTCATCGGCGCGTCGCTTCGCATCATGGAAGGAACCAGGCGTGCTTCGTCCGGGAGTCGGTCGGAAGGACAGCCCCTGCGCCGACGCTGCGCCCGCTCCGTGCCGCAAGATGGGTGAGACCCGCCTGGACGTGCGCGTGAGCACGACGCAGCGAAATGCGCTGGTGATCACAGCGCCCGGGGGTCCGGCCTGCGCGGGCATCGCGCGGTTCCGGAGCCAGCCGGCGCTGCTCGTGCCCAGGCATGGCCGCTCGCCCGGACGGGCATCGCGGTCGGCGCGGGCGGCCGGAGGCGGCCGGCATCGTGCCGGTGTCGGCCAGGCGCGCCGGGGAGGCGCGTCGCCCCACGGTCGATCGGCGGCGCACCGCGCCGCAAAGGAGGATCTGGATGACGGCTTTCCTGGCTTCGCTCCGCGCTCACCCGCGCGGTTTCTGGTTCGTGTTCTGGGGCGAGCTCGCCGAGCGCGCCTCGTTTTACGGCATGCGCACCGTGCTCGCGCTGTATCTGCTCGACGTGTTGCGGTTCGAGCGGGCGAGCGCCGCCAGCGTCATGACCTTCTTTCTCGCGGCGGCCTATGTCACGCCGATCCTCGGCGGCTACCTCGCCGACCGCGTCCTGGGGCGGTTCGGCACGATCACGGCGTTCGCGCTGCCCTACCTGGCCGGCCACCTGGTGCTCGCGGCCGTTCCGACCCGGGCCGGGCTGGGCATCGCGCTGGTGCTGCTGGCGCTCGGCTCGGGTGCCATCAAGCCCAACACGAGCACGCTGATGGGCATGATCTACGAAGCGGAGAAGAAGACCGCGCTGCTCGGCCGCGCCTTCAGCTACTTCTATGCCGCGATCAACGTGGGCTCGGCGCTGACCTCGCTCGGCCTGCCGCTGGTCCGCGAGGCGTACGGCTACGCCATCGCCCTGCTCCTGCCCGCCGCGCTCATGGCCGTGAGCTTCGTGCTGTTCGTTGCGGGACGCCGGCACTACCCGGCCGAGCCACCGCGCCGCGCGCCAACCCCCACCGAGCGCGCCGCGGCCCGGGCATCGATCCGCGCGCTCGCGCCGCTGTTCGGGCTGATCGCCGTGTTCTGGTTCGTCTACGACCAGACCGCCTCGACCTGGATCTTCTTTGCCCGCGACTTCGCCGATCTCGAGCTGTGGCACGGACTCTCGATCACGCCGGATCAGGTCCAGGGCGCAAATCCGGTCTTCATTCTCGTGCTGACTCCGGTGTTCAACCGGCTGTGGAGCTGGCTCGCAACGCGCCGCGGATCACCGCTGCCGGACAGTCGCAAGATGCACTACGGATTCTGGATCGTGGTGATCACGAAGGGCGGCATGGCCATGGCCGGTGCGAGCGCCTCGTTCGGCCGCGTCAGCGCCTGGTGGCTTCTGCTCGCCACCTTCGTGATCACACTCGCCGAGCTCTGCATCAGCGTGGTCGGCCTCGAGCTGTCCTATCGCCGCGCCGCGCCCGGCACCCGGAGTGCCATCACCGGGGCATTCCTGGCGACGATATTCGTCGGCGATCTTTTCGGCGGGATGTTCGCGCAGCTCTACGGCCAGGTCTCGCCGGGAGTGTACTTCCTCTTGCAGGCGATGATCGCCGCGGCCGCGGCGCTGGCGTTCGGCTCGATCGCCGGGCGCGCCGAGCGCCTGCGCGAGGGGCTCACGGCGGATCCGCTGGCGAGCGCCGCGTGACGCACGGAGCTGACGTACACGCCGTAGCGCTCGTCACGGATCCGCGAAGGTACGGAGGCGTGCCGCCATTCGTGCCAGCGGTCAGTCGTCGGCAATCTCCGGTAATGGCCGGGCAGCCATCGGGCGAGGCATCACCGCTCGCCGTCGGCGCGAGCAGGCGTTAAGCCACTCCATGGGGTTGGCAGCCGCGTTCAGAAGGTGGTTTGGTCGGGGACCCTCACAGGCCGAGAGACAGCTGCTGCTTCGCTGCCGCGGCGATGCCGAGCAGAGCGAGCGGCTGATCCGCCACGAGCTGACGCGACGTCCAGGGCTATCGAGAGCCGCGGCATCGAGCGCTGCGCTCGAGCGCTGGGCCCGCGACCGATAGCGGCAGCGGCGAGCTCACGCGCCTGCGGCGTGTCTTCGTCGGGCCACGTTCTGTGCGCCCGAGGTCCTCGCCCGCGCGGTCGATGGGACGACCGCGAGCACGGCCAGCCCGAGATCATCGAGATCGCCGCGGCGGTACAGCCGGTCGTCGAGCATCGCCAGGCCAAACGCGAGCAGCACGCCGAGGATCAGCGACAGGATCATACCTGCGGCCAGGACCGTGGTCCTGGCGAGGCCCGTCGGTCGCGCCGGCGTGAATGCCGGGTCGAGGACCATCAGCCGTGCGCCCTGCTCGGCCAGCTTCTGGCTGGCGTCGAGCTGGACGCGGAACGCGATGTCGGCCAGCAGCTGCACCTGCTGGCGCTGCTCGATCAGCGCGCGCTCCAGCTCGCTGTACCGACCCTCGAGCTGGACCATGCGATCGGTGGCGGCAGCGCTCGGCGCAGCGGTCCTGGATTGCTCGGCGCGGATCTGGGCCTCGACCTGCGCGAGCTGGGTCTCCAGCGCGGCGCGATCCTCCGTCGCGGCGATATCGGGTGCGCTGTCGGGTGGCAGTGCCGCCTGGGCGTCGTGCAGCCGCTGTGTCGCGGCGGTGACGCGCTGCCGAGCACTGATCACCGATGGATGCCGGTCGGTGCCGGTGGCGAGCAGGCGATCGAGCTCGCTCTGGGCGACGTCGAGCTCGTGCTGGGCCTTGAGGATCAGGTTCTCGGCGGCGATCTGCTGTGGCATGCGAGACGTCGGAGGCGCGCCGGGTGGGGCATGAAGTCTCGCGACGAGCTGGTCGCGCCGGTGCACGAGCACCTGCAGCCGGCCGTTCTCCGGGGTCGGTTTCATGTGAACGGACGGGAGCCCCGGCGGGCTGCTGGCGTCCGGAACGAACTCGGGGTGCTCGACGAGGAACTTGGTGTAGGCGGCCTCGCGCCGACCGAGCTCGGCGCGCGCGGTGCTCTGCTGCTCGGTCACGAACGCGACCGTCTTGGCGGTCTGGCGCTTGCGCAGCGCCTCGTCGGTGTCCTGCAGCATCTCGGTCAGCTTGTCGGCCACCCGCCTGGCACGCTCGGGATCGCTGTCGGCGAACACGATCCGCAGCACGCCGGCGCCGCGCGATTCGAGCCGGACCGCCATCTGGAGCCGGTCCACCTTGCGCTCCGGATCGGCCTCGCCGGGATACGGATCGAGGGCCGGGTCGCCGAGGATCTGCTCGAGCTTCCGGCGCGACAGCAGCAGCTCGCGATAGCGGTCGCCGATGTTGCGCTGCGCGACCTCCTCGCGGCCGGGGAACAGCAGCTGGGGCTGGATCGGCTCCTGGTAAACCAGCGTCGTCCAGGTCTGAAAGCTGCGCGGACGGGTCACGGCGAACGCGAGGGACAATCCGCCGCCGACGATCGCGCACACCGCGATCAGCCACCATCGCCGCAACGTCTTCCGCGCGCCGTCGCTCAGGCGCAGTAATGGATCCCGCGAGTCCAGCGCTGAATGCGTCATCGTGAAACGATGCTACATCGCAGCGGCGCGCGCCAGTCACACGTGTCGTCGGTGATTGCGATAGAAGCGGCGCGTCGCGTGACCCGCCGCTCGGCGGCCAGCGGCAGCGGCTCGGCACGCGCCGCTCGCCGGCTAGTTGGTTTGTTTCTTCTGCCAGTCGTCGCGGGACAGCTTCGTGATCGGCGGCAGCTTGTCGCGCGCCAGCGCGGCGTTGACGGCCTCGAGGTGGGCCTTCACGATACCATCGAGCTCGGTGGCCGCATCGGCCAGCTCCTTCTTGAGCACGTCCTTGCGATGCAACTGCGATTCGGTGGGACGACCGTCGTACCCGTTGACGCCGCCGTAGCACTCACCGAGCCGCTCGCGCAGCTGCTCCTCGCCCGAGATGAACCCGACCTCCTTGGTCGCGACCAGCTTGCTGCGCAGGGCCTCGAGCGCTGCTGCGAAGTCATCGGTTGGCTTCCGGGCGTCCTTGGCGTGCGCCGAGCGATCGGCGGCCTGCGCCTTCAAGTCGGCGAGCGCGTCGACGAGATACGTCAGATCGTCCAGCATGCCGTAGAGCTCGTGCACCGTCTTCTGCTGCAGCGCCCGGTCGGCGGCCGGATGCGTGCTGCGCGGGTCCTGCACGATCTTGAGCGGCGTCGTGTACGTCCTGTCGCCCTTCTTGATGCGCACCGTGTAGGTCCCGTCGGGAACGCGTGGGCCCAGCGCCGCGTAGATCGACCGGACCTCGGTGGCCGCGGGCGGCAGCTTCGGCGGTGACAGCCGCATCGGCCACGTCACGCGATTGATGCCGCGCCGTTTGCCGCCCGGAAAGCTCGTCAGCACCTTGCCGCCCTTGTCGAGGATCTCGATGGTGAGGTCGCCGAAGATGTGCCGCTTCTTCAGGTAGTACGTGAACACCGCCGCTGCCGGCGGCGACTGGCCGTCGTAGCTTTCGTCGCCTTCGATCTGCTTGGTCTCGAGCGTCTTCTTGTTCACGCGTAGCAGCTTGCCGCCCTGGTACTCCGAACCGCATGCGCCCGGGCTTCTTGACCTTCACGACCAGCGCTGGCTCGGCCATCAATCTACCCCTGCTCCAGTGTAACGCGGATTGCCGCCAGCCGTGCTATCTGTCGGCCGGGAGGTCACGATGATCGAGAACCTGCGCGCGTGTGCCTGCGTCGCCACATTGGGATTCCTGTTTTTCACCGCCTGCTCGTCGACTGCTCCGGCGAACGGCAAGGCCTGGGAATCGATGGACCGCTCTGCACTCGACCACGCGTACAACAACTCTGCCGCGGTTCCCGAGGGCGCTCAGATGTTCAAGGAGTGGCAGGCGCGCAGCGCTCAGGTCCGCGAGCAGCACCCCGAGCACCTCGACTTGCCCTACGGCCCGCGCGAGCGCAACCGCATCGACTACTTCTCCGCGGGCCTGAACACGCCGGTCTTGATCTTCTTCCACGGCGGCTACTGGCAGATGCGGTCGAAGGCCGACTTCTCGTTTCTCGCCGAGAGCTTCCTCGGCCAGGGCATCAGCGTGGCGATGGTCGGCTATCCTCTCGGCCCGGAGGCGACCATGGACGAGATCGTCGCCGATGCGCACGCCGCGGTCCGCTATCTCGCGGCGCAGCTACCATCGCTGGGCGGTGATCCGGCGCGGGTGGTGGTGAGCGGCTGGTCCTCTGGCGGGCATCTCGCAACCTCGGTGCTTGACGAGCCGTCGCTGCGCGGTGGGGTGGCCATCAGCGGGCTGTACGACCTTGCGCCGCTCGTGAGGTCTTACGTCAACGACAAGCTGCACATGGACGAGGCAGCGGCGCGGCGCAACTCGCCGATGCTCAACCTGCCACCGAGCTCGAAACCGCTGGAGCTCTTTGCCGGCTCCGCCGAGTTGCCGGAGATGCGCCGCCAGACCGCCGACTACGCGAGCGCCCGGCGCGTGGCTGGCCTGCCGGTGCACCACGAGGAAATCTCGGGCGCGAACCACTACACCATCTTGAACGACATGCTCCGCCCGGAGGGCCGCATCCACCAGGCGGTGGAGGTGATGGTCGGCATCAGGCCCTCGGTGCCCACGCCGCCTGAAACCAGGTGACCGGGTAGTGCTTCGAAGGCGCAGGATGCGCAGCCGTGGCATGATCCGCGCGCCATGGAAGCCCCCGCCGCACCCCCGCTGTCACCCGAGGTGATCGCGCGGTTCGCAGCGATCGTCGGCAGGCGCAAGTGCATCTGGCGGCGCGACGAGCTGCGCACCTACGAATCCGACGCGCTCACCACGTTCCGCGCCCAGCCCGGCGTGGTCGTCCTGCCCGGCTCGCGCGACGAGGTCGTCGCGGTCGTCAAGCTCGCCGGCCGCGAGGGCCTGCCGATCGTCCCGCGCGGCTCCGGGACCGGCCTGTCCGGCGGCGCGCTTCCCGTCCCGGGCGGCGTCCTGCTCGGCCTGTCGCGGATGAAGCGCATCCTCGAGATCGACTTCGACAACCAGTGGATGCGGGTCGAGCCCGGCGTGATCAACCTCGAGATCTCGCGGCGGCTCGCGCCGCGCGGCTACTACTACGCCCCCGATCCATCCTCGCAGCAGGTCTGCACCATCGGCGGCAACGTCGCCGAGAACTCCGGCGGCGCGCACTGCCTCAAGTACGGCTTCACCACCAACCATGTCCTCGGCGCCACGATCGTCCTGCCCGACGGCGAGATGGTCGAGCTCGGCGGGCCCGTCGCCGAGCCGATCGGCTACGACCTGCGCGGCGCCCTGGTCGGCAGCGAGGGCACGCTCGGGGTCGTCGTCGAGGTCGTCCTGCGCATCCTGCGCCGCCCCGAGGCGACCCGCACGTTCTTCGCCACGTTCCCCTCGACCGACGAGGCCGGCAACGCCGTGTCCCTGATCATCGCCGCCGGCATCGTCCCGGCCGCGATCGAGATGATGGATCGCCTCGCGATCGTCGCGATCAAGGCCGCGACCGGCGTCGACTGGCCCGACGTCGGCGCCGCGCTCCTGATGGACGTCGACGGCCCTTCCGCCGAGGTCGAGCACACCGCGGCCGAGGCCAACCGGCTCGCGCGCGAGGCCGGCGCCCTCGAGATCCGCGTCCCGCGCGACGCCGCCGAGCGCGACACCATGTGGCGCGGCCGCAAGAGCGCGTTCGCCGCCGTCGGCCGGATCAGCCCCAACTACGTCGTCCAGGACGGCGTCATCCCGCGCTCCGAGATCGCCAAGGTCCTGCGCGCGATCGACGAGCTCGCCAGCTCGCGCGGCCTGCGCATCGCCAACGTGTTCCACGCCGGCGACGGCAACCTCCATCCCCTCGTGCTCTACGACGCCGCCATCCCCGGCCAGGAGGCCCTCGCCGAGGCGACCGCCGGCGAGATCCTCAAGCTGTGCGTCGCGAGCGGCGGCTCGATCACCGGCGAGCACGGCGTCGGCGCCGACAAGGCGATGTACATGGGCGAGATGTTCTCCGATGCCGACCTCGCCACGATGAACCTCCTGCGCTGCGCCTTCGACCCCGAGGTCCGCATGAACCCGGGCAAGGTGTTCCCGACCCCGCGGCTGTGCGGCGACCGCCCCGGCATCTACGTCGCGCACCCGACCGAGGTCGCCGGCCTCGCCGGCCGCGGCTGACCAGGACGAGCTCGTTCGAGGATGCGTCGATCGCGATCGTTGCGGTCCTGCGACGAGAGATCGACGGTGATGGCTGCAGCCATCAAGCTGGCGGCGGCAACCCACATCAGCGTTCGATGAATGGAATGGGCGAAGCGCGTCACCTCGCGGGCTTGGCAATCGGCCCGGGGTTTGCTGTGACGCAGCCTCGCGACAAACATCGCCTCCGATGCGCGGTACGTCTCGTGACGCTTGCCCGTGGTGAACGGCGACGAGCATCATGCAAGCGATATGCACCTGCAAAGAAACGCAGCTGCAATCGCGGACGATGTGTCGTCGAGCGTCGACGGCGAGAGTGCGGGGCGAGAGTGCGGGCCGCAGGCGACGTCAACCCTCGGTGGCGGGTCGCCGACGAGAGTTGACGCAATCGTCGACGCGCACTGCATGATTCCGCGCGCTTCATTGGCAATCGTGGTTGGTACGGCGCCTGCTTCGGTGGTCGACGAGCAACGCAACCCATTTTCGAGAGGCAATGACCATGAGCAAGGCACCCCGCAAGCTGACGCTGACCCGCGAAACCCTCCTCCCGCTCCAGAACAGCGAGCTCGCCGCGATCAACGGCGGCACGGCCACCCCGGCGGTCTTCATTGCGACGCGTGTGAGCGTCGTCGCGTCGCGAGCGGGCATCGTCGCCTCGGCCCGGTTCTGCTCGGGGATCTCGGCGGTCACATTGAACACCGCGGCGCACGGCTTCACGGTCGTCCCGGGGGTGATCAACACCGCAAAGAAGGTCAGCGGCGCCCTCTTGCGCCCCGCGCACCCGGCGCCGTTCGAAAACGCGCGCTTTGGTCCGGGCGTCACCGGGCGTTAGCAGGTCACTCGGCACGGCCTGCGGTGGTGCGTAGTATCGTCGCCGCATGCAAGCGAAGCGAGCCCTGCCGCGGCTGAGCGATCGGCTGCCGCTGGGACGGAGCGGGCTCGAGGTCAGTCCGATCTGCCTCGGGATGGTCAGCGATCCTGACACGATCCCGGCGGCGTTCGAGGCCGGCATCAACTTCTTCTTCGTCACGGCCGACATGCACTGGCCGGCGTACGAGGCGATGCGTCGCGGGCTGGCGCGGCTGCTCGACGGCAACCGCGCCGCACGCGATGCGATCGTCGTCGCTGTCGCCGCCTACGTCACCCAGCCGGTGTTCATGTGGGCGCCGTTCTCCGAGGTGCTCGAGGAGGTTCCGATCCTCGAGCGCATCGATCTGACGGTCGGCGGCGGTTGCTATCGACCCGAGTACGCGCAGCGCGAGCGCGTGCTCGCGTCACATCGCGAGGTCCAGCATGTCGGCGCGCGCGCGGTCGGTGCGTCGTTCCATGACCGCGGCCTGGCGCGCGAGGTCGTCGAGCGCGACAACCTCGACATCGCGTTCGTCCGCTACAACCCGGTCCACCCCGGCGCGCGCGCGGATCTGTTCCCCCACGTCGCGCCGCGCGCGGCCGGCCGGCACTGCTTGCTCTACAACTTCACGAGCACGCACGGCGTCCTCGCCGACCACGAGTACGCGCCGCTCGGCGTGCCGGATCACTACTGGCGTCCGCGGCACACCGATTATTATCGCTTCGCGCTGAGCGAGCCGGCGATCGACGGCCTGCTGTGCTCGCCGTCCAGGCCGCGCGAGATCCGCGACCTGGCGGACGCACTCGCCACCGGCCCGATGGAAGACGAAGATCGCAGGTACCTGCTCGACCTCGGCGAGCTGGTCCGCGGCGCGGCGCGCGTCGCCAAGGCCGGAGAGTAAGCATCGGACGGCCGCGGGAGGCGGCCGGTGGCCGGCGTGGAGGGCACTCTCCGCCACCGTCGACTGCAGGAGACGAGCGCGCGGCGCGCGAGGTGCCAAGTCTGCGGGACCCGAGGCGCCGGCGCAGGTACAGCCGCTGCAGCTGCGGGCATCACCATGGCTCGCTATCAGCCGCTGCCACGCTTCGTGCTCCGGTCACCCACCTTGCCGTTCGCGGTGCTCGCCGCCTCCGGCGAACCCGCGACACGGCGCGCGGCGCTGTGCCGGCTCGTCGAGGATCCGGTCGTGCGCGAGGCGCTGTTCGTGGCGTCGCCCGAGCTGCACGCGCAGATCGCGGCGTGGCTGGCCGATCCCGAGACCGCCTCGGGGGTTGCGGTCGAGCGCGCGCTGGTGCGTTACGTGTCGCGGATGGCAGGGCGGGCGACACCGTTCGGTCTGTTCGCCGCGGTGTCGGTCGGCGCGATCGGCACGGCTCGACAACGATCTCCTGTTCGCACTGTGCGCGGATCTGGTGCGCGACCCGGTCTCGCGCGCGCGCCTGCGCTACCGGCCGAACTCGAGCCTGTACCTTGCCGCAGCCCGGCTGCGTTACGCCGAGGCCCGGCTGGCCAACCGTTCGCGATCGTACCACCTGATCGCCGTCGATCCGACGAGCTACCTCGATGCGCTGCTCGACCGCGCGCGCAGCGGGGCGACGCGCGACGAGCTGATCGACACGCTGTGCGTCGATCCCGAGATCGCGCGCGACGAGGCGGGCGCGTTCGTCGACGAGATCATCGATGTGCAGCTCGTCGTGCCCGAGCTCGCACCGACGGTCACCGGCCGCGAGCCGACCGACGCGATGATCGCCACGCTCGAGACCTGCGCGCTCGATGCGATCGCCGAGCCCCTGCGGTTCGCCCGCGACCGGCTGCGCGAGATCGACGCCGCGGCGCCGGGCGTGGCGGTCGAGGCGTATCGCACGATCGAGCGCCACCTCGCGGACGGCTTGCCGACCCGGGTCGACGCGAGCCGGCTGTTCCAGGTCGACCTGTTCAAGCCGGCGCCCGCCGCCGTGCTCGGCGAGGCGGTCCCCGGCGAGCTGCTCCGCGCGGTCGAGACGCTGCACGCGATGACCCCGGCGCCGCGTGGCGACGCGTGGCGGCAGTTCCGCGAGCGGTTCGCGGCGCGCTACGAGACCCGCGAGGTACCGCTGCTCGAGGTGCTGGACGAGGAGACCGGCATCGGCTTCGGCCCTGCCGAGGCCGGGACCGCGCCGCTGCTCGCCGGGCTGGCGTTCCCGGTCCCGCTCGGCGCCGGCGACACCACGCTCGGCCCGCGCGACGTCCACCTGATGGCGCTGGTCAGTCGCGCGCTGCAGGACCGCGCGATCGAGATCGAGCTCGGCGATCGCGATGTCGCGCAGCTCACCGAGCGCGCCCCGATGCCGCTGCCCGGTGTGTCCGGTGTGATGGCGCAGCTCGCGGCGGCGTCGAGCGAGGCGATTGCCGCCGGACGCTATCAGCTGCGAGTCGACGGCATCACCGGCGGTGCCAGCCTGCTCGGCCGGTTCTGCCACGGCTCGCCCGAGGTCGCCGCGCTGACCGAGCGCTGCCTGCGCGCCGAGGAGGCGCAGCGCCCCGACGCGGTGTTCGCCGAGATCGTCCACCTGCCCGAAGGCCGGATCGGCAACATCCTGCTGCGCCCGGTGCTGCGCGACTACGAGATCCCGTACCTCGGCGCGAGCGGCGCCGAGCGCGACCGGCAGATCGACGTCACCGACCTCGTCGTCTCGGTCGTCGGCGAGCGCGTCGTGCTGCGGTCGCGCCGGCTCGACCGTGAGGTCATCCCGCGGCTGACCGCGGCGCACAACCACGCGCTGCCATCGAACCTCGGCGTGTATCGCTTCCTGTGCGCGCATGCCGAGCAGCAGACCGGGCATGCGCAGTGGTCGTGGGGCGTGCTCGATGCGATGCCGTTCCTGCCGCGCGTGCGCTGCGGCCGCGCGATCTACGCCCGCGCGCGCTGGCGGCTGACCACCGCAGACCTGGCGCCGATCGAGGCGGCGTTCCACGGCTCGAACGCGGCGAAGACGGCGGAACAGATCCGCGCGATCCGCACCCGGGTGCTCGCCGCGGTGGCCGAGCTCCGGCAGCGCCTGCGCCTGCCGCGCTGGGTCGTCGTCGGCGACAGTGACAACGAGCTGCCGGTCGACCTAGACAACGAGCTCATGGTCGACAGCGCCGCGCATCTGCTCAAGGGCCGCGCCGAGGCAACGCTGCTCGAGCTCTTGCCGGCGCCCGATCAGCTGTGCGCGGTCAGTCCCGACGGCGCGCTGTGCCACGAGCTGCTCGTGCTGTTCGAGACCGCGGCCACCCCGGCGGCCGCGCAGCTCGCTGCGACCACCGTGCGCGACGCGCCCGTCGAGCGGCGCTTCTTCCCCGGCTCGCCGTGGCTCTACCTCAAGATCTACTGCGGCCGGGCGACCGCTGATGCCGTGCTCCGCGATCACCTGGCCCCGATCATCGCCGCCGCCACCGAGCGCGGCCTGGTCTCGCGCTGGTTCTTCCTCCGCTATGCCGATCCGGATCCGCATCTCCGGTTGCGCTTCGCCGGCGATCCACGGCGGCTGACCGGCGAGCTGCTCCCGGCGCTGCACGCGGCGCTGTCCCCGGCGCGCGATGCCGGCCTGGTGTGGAAGGTCGCGGTCGATAGCTACGAGCGCGAGATCGAGCGTTACGGCGGCCCTGCCGCGATCGAGCTTGCCGAGGCCGTGTTCCACGCCGACAGCGCATGCGTCCTCGACGTGCTGGGCCAGCTCACCGGCGATGCGGCGAGCGATGCCACGTGGCGGCTCGCGCTCCACGGCATCGATCGACTGATGGGAGACCTCGGGCTCACCCTCGACGACAAGCTCGCCGCGATGACCCGGGCCGCGACCGGCTACGGCGCCGAGGCAGGCATCGACACGGCATTCCACAAGCGGCTCGGCGAGAAGTTCCGGGCGCACCGCGCCGAGATCGCGAGCCTGCTCGATGCCCCGGGCGACCACCCGCTCGCGCCGGCGCTGGCGAGCTTCGCGGCGCGCTCGACGCAGCTGCGCGCGTTCGGCGAGCAGCTGCGCGCGCTCGAAGCCACCGGCCGCCTACGCGAGCCGGTCGCCGAGCTCGTGCACAGCTTCGCGCACATGCACGTCAACCGGATGATCCGCGCCGCGCCGCGGCTCCACGAGGTCGTGCTGTACGACCTGCTGCGCCGGCACTACGAGGGCGTCGCCGCACGGCGCCGGCTCGCGCGCGCGGGCTGAGAGCTCCGACGCCGATGCAGTCGGCGACCAGCAGGTACAGCCCGCAGCCGTACTGAGACGCGCGACGGCGGGCGCGGTAGGCTCGCGGCGTGTCCCGACCGCTCGCGCTCCTGATCCACAGCGGAGGCTTCACGTCGCGGCAGTGGCGCAAGCTCGGCCAGCGGCTGGCGCCGACGTACGAGGTGCTCGCGCCCGACCTGATCGGCTACGGCGAGCCGTGGCCGCCGGGCGTGCCGTTCCATTTCCGGCTGGACGTCGAGCGGCTCGCCGGCATGCTCGACCGGCCGGCGGACGTCGTCGGCCACTCCTACGGCGGGCTGCTCGCGCTGCAGCTCGCGCTCGCCGCGCCGGATCGGGTGCGATCGCTCGCGCTGTACGAGCCGGTCGCGTTCGGCGTGCTCGGCGAGGCCGACGCCGACGCGCGGGCCGCGCTCGCGCTGCCGGAGTACCGCCCCGACGCGGCCGGCGTCGACGAGGCGTGGCTGGCGTTCTTCGTCGACTGGTGGAACGGGCCCGGCGCGTGGGCACAGCTGGCCGAGCCGACCCGGGCGGGCTTCCGCCAGGTGGCGTGGAAGGTGTACCAGGAGGTCTCGTCGCTCTCGGCCGACACCACCGATCGCGCGCGCTACGCGACGATCACGGCGCCGACGCTCCTGCTCGGCGGGGCGCGCACGGCGATGACCGAGCTGCGCACGCTCGAGCGGCTCGCCGAGGCGCTTCCGCACGCCCGGCTCGCGCTGTTCCCCGACATGGGCCACATGGGGCCGATCACGCACGCCGACACGGTCAACGCCGCGATCGCGGCCCACGTGACCGCGCCGCGCTGAGCCTGGGTCTACATCCAGATCCGCCAGCGCTCGGGGACGTCGACGCCGGAGCGGTCGGACAGCGTTGCGTGGTTGGGCCACGGCGCGGCCGCGCCGTCGAGCGCCTTGCACGCGATCGCGATCGCTCCCGACCAGGTCTCGTCCCTGCCCAGCGCGTCCATCTCGTCGCGCGAGAAGAACCGGGCGTCGTCGACCTCCGCGAGGTTGGGCCGCAGGTCGCCGACCGGCGACAGCAGCCGGGCCAGGAACATGAAGAAGTAGTTGTGCTCGCCGTCGTCCATGACCCACAGCCGCACGCCGAGCAGGCCCTCGATCTCGACCCGCAGGTTGGTCTCCTCGAACGCCTCGCGCACGGCGGCCTGATCGGGCAGCTCACCGGGCTCGAGGCGGCCGGCCGGCAGCAGGTAGCGACCGCGGGTCACGCCGCGGATGTTGCGCACGAGCAGCACGCGCCCTTCGTGCACGATCACGGTGCCGGCGCCGAGGCTGAGCGGGCGCCTGGGGCCGGCCGGGACATCGCTCGACATGCCTGAGTGTAGGCCTGATCAGAGCGCCTGGTCCGGGCGGCGCGGCTCGACGTACTCGATCAGCCGGCGGCTGCGGCGGAACACGAAGGCGATCCGGCGGCCGAACGCGGCGGCGATCACCGGCTCGCACACCACGCGGGCGCCGCGGCTGAGCTCGCGGGCGACGACGTCCTCGAGCGCGCCGTCGCCGTCGCCGAGCTCGTAGCACACGTGGTCGAGGCCGCCGCCGTGGCCGAGCCGGCTGGCGAGCGGCGACGCGGCTCTGCACGGTGACGCGCTGGATGGCGTCGTCGATCGGCGGCGAGATGACCTCGGCGCCGTCGCGCTCGAACGCGGCGCGCATGCGCGCGAGGTCGCCGCCGACCCAGCCCAGATGGTGGAGCTTCATGCGCCCCCCGGCGGAAACGTCATCACGTGGCCGCCGTTGCGCCGCTCGACCCAGTGCCGCGCGCCCCCGCTGCCCTGCCACGACAGCAGCCGCGCGCCCGGGATCGCGACGGTGATCAGCGTGCCGAGCGTCGCGAAGCCGAGGCGTTCGTGCAGCATGACCGACGGCACGTTGGTGACCTTGACGCGGCAGCGCACCCGCGCGGCGCCGCGGTCGGTGAGCAGCTCGCGCAGCGCGGTCTGGAACAGCTTGACGAACACGCCCGAGGCGCGGGCCTCGGGGAGGGTGAACGCGTTGTAGCTCCAGAACGCGTCGGCCGGCACGTCCCAGCGCGGGAACAGCGGCACGTCCTCGTCGAACGGCGCCGGGCCGCGGTGGAACCACGAGTGCGCCAGGATGCGCCGGTCGTGCTCGGCGACGTAGCCGAGGTCGCCGCGCGCGAACCGCTCGGCGATCCGCGCGCGCGGCGTGCCGTCGAGCGCGGACATCGCGGCCGCATCGTCGGGCCGGGCCAGCCGCACGCCGAGATCGCGCAGGCCGCGGAACTGCCTGGGCGCGCAGGTCAGCTCGTAGAACCGCTCGTGGCCGATCGTGACCGCCGGCCACACCCGGATCGCGCGCAGCGACAGCTCGGCGACGCGCAGCGCCCGCGCGGTAAGACCGACATCGTCGCGGCGCAGCTCGTCGCGAAGACGGTCGACCTTCTGGCGGACGTGCTCGCGCACGGTCACCGCGGCCCGTCGTCGAGGCGCGCGGTCACGTGGCTGTCGTCGAACGGCGCCCCCGGCAGCGGCTCCTTGACGAATGCCTCGCCGGGCCCCTCACCGGCGGCCGGGACGAAGCCATGGCGCGGGAGGAAGTCGCGCACCGGGGCGTTCTTCCGGGTCGGGATCAGCCGGCCGGTCAGCCGCCGCGCGCCGGCCTCGATCAGATCGGCGGTGACGATACGGAGCAGGGCGCTCTCGACGCCGCGGCCGAGCACGCGGCACGACAGCAGCACGGTGTCGAGGTCCCAGGTCGCGTCGTCGACCCGGCGCGCGAACACCAGGCCCGTCGTACCGTAGTCGCCGAACCGATCGGTGACGTCGAGCGCGTACAGCCGCCACGCCGGATCGCGGCGCATCGCCCCGACGTCGGCCTCGCTGCGCCGGATCGTGGTGAGGTTGAACTGGTTGGTCTTCTGGGTGAGCTGGGCGGCGCGCGCGACGTCCTCGTCGCCGATCCGCCGCACGGCGGCGCGGAGCTCGAGCGACTGCAGGTGGGCGCGCAGCGCGTCGGGATCGCTCTCGGCCGCGGCGCGCGCGGCGGTGCGCGCCTTCTCGGCGGCGTACGCGGCGGCGCGCATGCGGTCCTCGTCGGTCAGCGTCATGCGGTCGAGCTGCGGCACGGAGCGCAGCGCCTCGACGTAGCGCACCGGGTCGCGCGGCAGCTCGAGCACCGTGACGTCGGGCAGCACGCTGCGCACCTCGGCGCACTCGGTCGGGCTGTCGTCGACGAACACGAAGCTGTCGACGCCGAGCGACAGCTCGCTGGCCAGCTCGCGCAGCGATTCGGACTTGGGCTGCCACGAGATCCGGTGCGCCGCGAGGTGCTCGCGCCGGATCCGCATGCCGGGGTGGTGATCGAAGATCTCGAACGCGTCGGCCTCGTTGTTCTTGCTGGCGATCGCGAGCAACAGGCCCTGGGCGCGCAGCGCGAGCAGGGCGTCCTGGAACGCCGCGAACGCCGCGCCGAGCCCGGTCGGGCCGATCACGATCCCGGCCGCGCCGTCCTCGCCGACGATGCCGCCCCACAGCGTGTTGTCGAGGTCGAGCACGATGACCTTGGCGGTGGACTGGAGCAGCGCGGCGATCGACCGGGTCAGCTGGACCGCGAGCTGGCGCAGCGCCGCGGTCGACAGCGGGCAGCCGGCGAGCACCGCCATCCGGGGGTCCCACGCCTTGGCCGCCCCGACCTCGGCGATCGCGCGGTCGACGTCGAGCAGGCGCAGCCGGCGGCGCTGGACGGCCGCGTTCCACAGCGCGACGTTGCACTCGCGCGCGAGCTGGGTCAGCGACGCCGGGTGGCTGGCGTCGAGCACGCCGAGCGGCGTGTGCGGCGGCGCCGGCAGCGTGCCGGCGAACACCATGCCGGTCGTCGCGGCCTCGAACGCGGTCAGCGCGGCGCACAGCCGGTCGATCTCGGCGTGGACCTCGGCGCGCGCATCGGCGATCCGCGCCGG
>VBLP01000378.1:0-1535 GCA_005887925.1 Deltaproteobacteria bacterium
CGACGAGATGACGAACTACGCGGATGTGTCTCGGACTCACAGCAACATCTACCGAAGACTTCGGTGGAGCGAGCCATCGATCACCATCGGCCACTACAGAAAGAGCATGCTGGTGCATCCGAGCCAGCATCGAGGCCTATCGCTGAGGGAAGCCTCGCGCCTTCAGTCGTTCCCGGACTGGTTCCGGTTTGTCGGGACCGCGAACGGACGATCCGGAGGTCTGGTCCACAAGCAGCAGCAGCTGGCGAACGCAGTGTGCCCGCTGGTCACCAAGGCGATCGCCGAGTTCATGTTGACTTTGTGAGCGGCGAAATGAGCACCGAGGACAGGTACATCCTGTGGAACTACATGCTCGCCGAGCATTGCCTGCTTGCGGACTCCTGCGAGGGCACCGTTCTCCTCACTGTGGCTCCCCGAACTCTCGTAGCCGCACTCGAGGATGCTGGCGAGGGGGAATGCTCTCCCGAAGATGCGGAGGCGGACTTCACAGCAGCCGTCGCAGCCGTATACCGCGATCGCGTCCTGCGCAGCCCGAAAAAGCTTCGGGCGCTTAAGTCGACCTTCTCCAACGACGTGCCGTTCGGAATCGGCTTTCTCGCTCTTTCTGTGCTCGCTGCCTTCCACATGCGCACGGACGACGTGCACACCGGTCGTGCGTTCTACCCCCGGCTCGCCGAGATGCTCGGATGCGGGCTAGCGCTAACGCGGTCCTTGCCAGTCGGATTTGAGGGCGACGCGTTCCTCGAACTCTGGGATGAACTCGCCACATGGTTGAAGACCCACCACGGCCGCGAACTCGCCGCGCCCGACGCAGTCGGCGTACGACGATACGTTGCGTACCCGTTCGCGCATGTACCTCTTCGCCAGGTCGATATCGAGCGGCTTCCGCAGTTCTTCGATGTCTACGGCTATGAGCCGGGCGCGCGAGCGCCGCTCGATCGGCTCGCGTACGACCTATGCGAAGCGTCGGGCCCGTGGCGCTATCTTACGGAGTCAGGTCAGAGCGCGCTGAATGACCGCCACCGCCGGCCTTTCGTCGTGCGCCAGGTCGCACACGAGCTTGAAGGTTGGGACGGATGCCGGGTGGATTCATCAGGTGCGCGCACGGCGACGATCGAGCTCTGGATGGATATTCGAAGAAGACGTGTGCACCTTCACCTGCTCGCTCGAAGGCCGACCGGATTCCCGGACTTGATTGAAGACGGAGAGCTCGCCTTCGCGTCGAGCCAAGACGGCTGGTACGAACCCGTTCCGCTGGGCCGCGGGGATGGACCGCTGCTTGAGAACGGTGTCCGCGTGGGTACCCGCACCAACGGTGGCCGCTACCTACTCCAGCTCCGTCAAGCGCGGGTTCTGCCTCTCACTCCTTCCGAGCACACTGGGTTTGTATCCGATCGAGTCCTTCGAGCCGACACGGAGTGCGCCGTCCTGTGCGCGGAACCTCTCGTCGACGAGGTCGCCCGCTATCTTCAGGCGCTGAGCCGCGAGCGCGTCTACCCTCGGCGTGACGATACAATCCCGAGCGGCTGGTGCCT
>VBLP01000378.1:1620-7729 GCA_005887925.1 Deltaproteobacteria bacterium
CTTACGGTGCTCGGCGACCGGCGCAACCTCACCGCAAGAGTCGATGGGCATGAGGTTCCGCTCGACGAGGCAGGGCGAGTTCAGACCGATCTGCTCGCAGCTGCTGGCCAGCACGTCGTCGAGATCGGAAATCGTCTTCGACAGAGAGTGACCGTCCTCCAGGGAACCGTTCACCCTGACTGCCAGCCCTGGCTCGAAGCGAGCGGCGATGCCGCTTTTCCCATCGCGGTTCCCGCCGGGCACTGGATTCTACTTGGAACGGGACCGGGCGAAAGCGAAAGCGTTCTCGCACCGCCTGAAGGCGCTCTAGTTCGGCCGCCATTCGGTACGCATTGGGCCGTTTGCGTGGGATCGGGCACCGGAGCAAAGGCCCTTCACATTCATGATCGCGGCTTCGTTGCGCTCGCGCAGAAGCGCAGCCCACAGCGGGCATCCGCCAAGGATCGCGGCGCACGCTGGACAGATACAATCTACCAGGCCGGCGTTCGGCGGCCCGACTTCCTCTGTCAGTATGGCTGTGCTGCTGAGCGCCTTGGTGTCGAGTGGCGGCAGCTCATGGAAGCAGCGCGCGCGATTAAGCGCGCCAGACGGAGACGGTGACCCAGCTTGGCTCGGGCGCATGGGAAGCATTCCGCGAAGCGGTTGTGGAGCTTGCCCAGGGTGATTTCGATGAGCAGACGCTTGTTCGATCGCTGCGCATCACATTTTCGGACCTCGGCCACGTCGACTTCTTCGTCCAGGGGTCCCGACGGTGGCGCGTGATGCGCCCGGCGCTGGTTGGACTCTCGGAAAGGAGCGAGCACCTGTTCGTGGGCGGGCGCACGCGATCGCTTCTGGAGCGGCTCTGCCATGCCGTGGCGTCTCACGCCACCATCAGGCTGACCGAAAGCGTCCCAGGGCTGTCGCGCGTGCACGTCACCGGCGACCCGGAAGCAGTTGCTGCGGCGGTCAAAGGCATTGGCATCGACTATGTTGCTGACGCGGCAGCTAGGCTGTCCGGGCGCCTGCCTTCCATCAGAGCCATATTGGAGATGGGCCAGCCTGCGCAAGAGCCAATCAACTGGTCCGTCCGGTCTTGGTGCTTTCAGCACGAAAGATGGGTACACGAAAGGCTTGAGCGCACCGTTCGCGAGTACAGGAATCGATACGACGTTCGGCGCTACCTGGTCCATGTTGGTAGGACTGGCCTTCGAGAGATCGAAAAGCGTGCATCGATCTACTGCGCAGCGTTCGTGAGGCACGCGCGAATTGTCCGCTTCTCCCAGGAAGGCAGGTGCCTGCGCGTCCCCCGGTGGGCTCCGCTGCCTGGGATCTACGCACGCGCGGCGTGCCTCGCGGGTGGACGACTCGGTACACCAAGCGACGGCGACATCCTCTTCGAGAATGTTGATCCGCACGTTGCGTCGACGCTGCTCGTCGGCTTGGGGCAGGGCTTTCCGATGCCAGAGGCAAAGAGATGAACGATCCCTTCCTGACGTTCGACGAGCTACGCAATGCGTATCTGCGCTATCTGGACAGCCCCTTTTGGCTTCGGTACCCCGCACTCATAGAGGGGCGGCGGAAGCTCTTGGATCAGGATCGCCAGCTTTACAGGGATCCTCTTTTTGAGCCCATCGTGCCGTACGAGTCCTCCGGGATGACGGCTCGCGCTGCCTGCCTCCAGCTCGGTGTGCCGCAGGAGGTTGCTGAGTACCTCGAGAGCGGAGGGCTGTTCCCCGCCGAACGCGAGCTGTTTCAGCACCAGTTCGATGCTTGGAGCGCGTCAAGATCCGGCGAAGCGGTTGTTGTCACGACTGGCACCGGTTCCGGCAAGACGGAGTGCTATCTCCTCCCCGTGTTCGCTTCGCTGGTCGAGGAATCGGCTGGATGGGAAGCGCCGTCGGACCGCTCGGCGCGTGCGCTATGGTGGAACTATCGCAATCAGCAGCGCATCGCGCAGCGCGCACACGATACGGGCAGGGCAAAGGCACTCCGTGCGATCTTTCTCTATCCGCTCAACGCTCTCATCGAGGACCAGCTCGGGAGAATCCGCCGAGCATGCGACAGCACCAATGGCCGCACGTGGCTTTCGACGAAGCGCAACGGCAACAGCTTCTGGTTTGGTCGCTACACTGGCTCGACGCCGGTTTCCGGTCCGGAAACCAACGCGTCCAAGCGCCAGGAGCTGAAGCGGCGCATGAAGGACATGGAAAGCAAGTGGGATCGGGCACGGCTTTCGGCGGCTCGATCGGGCAGCGACGAGATCCTCTCCTACTTCCAGGACCCGCAGGGCTCCGAAATGTGGTCCCGGTGGGACATGCACGAGAACCCGCCGGATATCCTGATCACGAACTACAGCATGTTGAATATCATGCTGATGCGCAGCCTTGAGGGCACGATCTTCGACCAGACGCGCGACTGGCTGGCGAGCGACCGCACAAGGAATCGTTTCCATCTGATCGTAGACGAGCTCCATACGTACCGAGGGACGCCGGGAACCGAGGTTGGGTATCTCCTCCGCGCGTTGCTGCACCGGCTCGGGCTGACGCCGGACTCTACGCAATTGCGCATCATCACCACGAGCGCGTCGATCGAAGCAAACGATCCGGGGAGCGTCGAGTATTTGGAGCAGTTCTTCGGTCGGGACGGGTCGTCCTTTCGGATCATCGATGGAAGGAGGGCAACGTTCCCGAGCGGCGGGACGGTTCCGGGTCCCAGCTCCTTTTGTTCGTTTGGGCGCCGGCTCGACGCCGGCGAGCTCAACCAGGCCGTAGCAAGCCTAGCGTCCGATGCTGGTGTCAACGCCGTCGGCGCCAACGCCCAGCAGGAGCTGGCCGATATTCTGGCTCAAACGGGCGTCCTCGAACGCGTGCGCCAGGAGGGTGCCAGCGAACCATTCACGCTGAATCGGATCGCCGCTGCGCTTTTCGGCTCCGCTCCCGATGCACCAGAAGCGGCTCGTGCGGTGGTTCGGGCTCTAGTGCAAGCACAGCAGCCTCGCGGCGGCGCAGACGTGGCTCCGTTGCCGCTTCGCGTACACTACTTCTTCCACAACGCCGGACGACTTTGGGTCTGCGTCAATCCAGCATGTAAAGGGCGAACGGGCGCGACGCCACCGGGTGCTCCAGCACCGCCGGTCGGACGTTTCTATGTGGAGCCGCGGCCCCGGTGCGAATGCTGCGCCGCTCGCGTTCTCGAGCTGCTCTATTGTCAGCCCTGTGGGGAGGTCTTCATCGGCGGATACCGCGATGAAGACGACAACACCAACAACGCCTGGTTTCTGTCGCCCGACTTTCCCGACTTGCAACACGTGCCGGATCGATCAGCATCTCTCGAGCGGACCCACGGCGAGTATCTTGTCTTCTGGCCCGCGGACAACCGGCCGCTCGTGCGGAGCACGCATGCAGGTCCATCGTGGCGATGGCAGCAGGATCTGCAGGCCGGGTACCAGTGGTGCCCCGCATCGCTTGACATCATCGAGGGGCGTCTCTCGATCAATCCTGGTCGACGTAGGGCCACCCAAAACGAAACAGTCGGCTATGTATTCATGGCACCTGTGGATGACGCAGACGCGTTCCCAGCGAAGTGTCCTCATTGCGCCGCCGACTGGGGCCGCCGTCTCGGCGTGAAGTCTCCCATCCGGGATCTCGGCTCTGGCTTCCAGCGCATCATGCAGATACTAGGAGATGCAATCGTTCGCGAAATGCCGGCAGGCCCTGCACGCAAGCTCGTTCTCTTCTCGGACTCTCGCCTGGACGCCGCCAAGCTCTCGACGGGAATCAAACTAGCCCACTATCGAGACACCCTCCGACAGGTCGCCTTTGCCGTGCTGGGTGAAGCGGGCGCGGCTGCGCTTCGGCAGCATCAGGAGCAGCTCATTCTCCACGCCCAAGCCGTCGAGCTCCACGAGCTCTTGAGGAAGAGAGAGGCCGAAGGTAACTCCGAAGAAGAGAACCAGCGGCGCAAGGAGCTGATGGCGGCCCTGCCGGCGAACCTCGTCGGTGATCTCACGAAGCACGCAGCCGCAGGCGGATCTACGCCAAACGTTCTGCACGCGCCCGTCACGCCAGGCGCGCTGATGTTCATGACGTTCAGGCAGGTTCTGGACCTGGTGAGACGGCGGATTCTCGCGTTGGGCATGAACCCAGGTGGTCCGTTGCCCTCGGTGTCGCGATACCAGCCGCAGCGCACCGGACCACGTGTTGTATGGACAGAGCTCATCGACTGGTCCGCATCGCCGCCCGCGTACAAGACTGGACTCCAGCCGCTAGAACAGAACCTTCAGGCGAAGATTGAGAATTCGTTTCGAGCCAGCGTAATCTCGAGCGTTCTCTTCGCTTCCGCTGCCAGAGACTTCGAATCGTTGGGGCTCGGCTATCTCTGGACGAGCACCACGCCGCCAGCAACGCTAACCGAACAAGTCGCCGCGAGCGTTGTCCGGATGCTCGCCCAAAAGTGGCGATGGACAGGAGGAGATGCCCAGGGTAGCGGGCAACCACCCGAGTACGTCAACACGTATCTGGAGCAGGTCGCCCCGCGGCTTGGGATGACGATCAACGACCTCCAGAGAGACGTAGAGCGAGTCCTCCCCCGATGCCTCGGGCAGTGGCTTGTCGACCCCGACTCGCTCACGGTTGTTAGTCCGCGACCGGACACGTCCTGGAATATCGGTGTGTACTCGTGCTCGCGCTGCGGGTGCTCGCATCTGCACGCGTCTGCAGGCTGCTGTACGGCATGCCGCGAGCCGCTGCCGTCGAATCCTGCACCGCATTCGACAAACGGCGTACCCACGGACTACTACGAATACCTTGCGCGATGCGCGGACGCCCCCTTCAGGTTGAACTG
Organism: Deltaproteobacteria bacterium; assembly: GCA_005887925.1. Taxonomy (GTDB): domain Bacteria; phylum Myxococcota_A; class Polyangia; order Haliangiales; family Haliangiaceae; genus JABFXX01. Next base: position 6,445 of record VBLP01000378.1, read on the forward strand.
CGAGGAGCTCACGGGGCAGACGAACCGAATTGATCGCGGCCTCCGGCAACGGCGGTTCCAGGAGGTGTTCATGGCCGATGAAGTTGAGATCGCAACCGGCGTCGACCTGCTGAGCGTTACGACCACGATGGAATCCGGCGTGGACATCGGCGCCCTCCAAGCGATTGCACTCGCGAACATGCCCCCCGTGCGGTTCAACTATCAGCAACGCGTTGGGCGTGCAGGACGTCGTGGACTTGGGCTTTCCGCAGCCTTGACCCTTTGCCGCGGCCGCAGCCACGACGACTACTATTTTGAACGGCCGCAGCTCATCACCGCCGAGCCACCGCCGCGCCCCTACGTCGACGTTACGCGGCCGGAGATTGCGAAGCGCGTGGTGAACAAGGAGGTGCTACGACGGGCGTTTGAGCCGCTTCAGCTGCCTTACAGCGGCGACAACGTACATGGGGAGTTCGGCTCCGTTTCCGATTGGACCGGCTATCGAGGAGCCGTCGTGGCATGGGTGGGCGGCAACGCACAGACCGTCCTGGAGATCTGCCGCGCGGTCCTGAGAAGGACAGCGCTCGATACGGCGGCTGATATCGCAGCCATGGTCCGGCATGTCGCAAATGATCTGATGCCCGCCATCGATACGGTCGCGCAGAACAGCGTGGGCCACCATGCCCTCAGCGAGCGCCTTGCCTCTCACGGAGTGCTTCCGATGTTCGGGTTCCCTACGCGCGTTCGCTACCTCTTCCATGGCGGGCCTCCGAGCACCGACGGCGGTTGGCCGCCGGAGCGAGGTGTTGTAGACCGACAGCTCAACATCGCGATCAGCCAGTTCGCTCCTGGCGCACAAACGGTAAAGGACGATCAGCTTCTGACCTCGGTCGGAGTCGTCGACTACTTCCCGTCAGGCGGAAGGGTTCAAACCTCGCCCGATCCGCTCGGAAATGCTGTGCAGGTCGGGATCTGCCGGAAATGCCAAGCTCTTGTAGAAACGCCCGCACCGACCGGCGGCTGCCCCTTCTGCGCGGCACCGCGCACGAGGGACGACTACCGAACCGTTGATCTATCTGAACCTCCCGGCTTCATGACATGGTGGTCTGCTGAGGCCGAATACAACGGAGTATTCGAGTTTACCCCGCGAGCCTTGCGTGCGCGCATGGGCCACGCACCCGGTAACCCCACGCGACTTCTGAACTTCGAGATCGATCGGGGCCCCGCAAGGATCCATCGGGTTAACGACAACGGCGGGGATGACTTCGTCTTCCAAAAAATCGCGGTGGGCGACATCTGGGTCGTC
>VBLP01000378.1:7742-24805 GCA_005887925.1 Deltaproteobacteria bacterium
CGGCAGATCGGCAGCGCGCGATTCGCGGCCCGCAATACGACGTTTCAGCTGCACCTTTGACGCGAGCGCTCGCGTCAATAGCGAACACGGATGTTCTTGTGGCCGGAATCAGGAGTGCGCCTATCGGTGTGACGCTGAACCCGGCAACTCCCGAGGCGCGAGCCGCGTGGTATTCGTTCGGATTCCTTGCTCGTCGGGCGGCGGCCGTTGTTCTGGACGTCGCCGAGTCGGAGCTCGACGTGGGTATCCAGCCGGTAATGGACATGCGTACCCCATTTGCACCGCCGTCGGCACGGATCTTTGTTTCCGACAGCCTCGAGAACGGGGCCGGGTACAGTACGCATCTTGGGACTCCCGCCGAATTCGAGAAACTGCTGCGGTTCATGCTCGGAACTGGAGGCCCTCCATCTCTAAGCTTCTACAACCCGCTTGTCGGACGTCCCCACGAGGCCGACTGCTCGAGTTCGTGTCACCGGTGCCTCCGCGACTACGGCAACATGCCGTACCACCCGTTGCTCGATTGGCGGCTTGCGCTCGACATGGTGCGGCTCGCGCTGGATCCCGCAGCGCCAATCGATCTTGCGCAGGCGTACTGGAGCACGCTCGTTCAGCGGACCGCGCCGCCCTACTTCCAAGGCCTGAACTATTCGCATACGACGCTCGCCGGCCTTCCTGCGGGACACGACCCGGGCGCTGGAGAGGTGCTCATCTTGATCCATCCGCTCTGGGATCAAGATCCATCGAATTTCCGTCCGGAGGTTGCCAGCGCTGTTGCCCAGGCAGAGGCGCGGGGCTGGAGGTGGAGGCTCCGCACGGTCTTTTGCGCCGTGAGGTTCCCGTATGAGTAGCGAGGTAGGACTGCTGGTACCCACCCCTCCAGCCATCAGGAAGATCGAACGCATCTCTCCGACACTCTACGAGGCAGCGATGAAATGCACCTCGCGCGCGGCTTGGCTCGCCAGCGGCGAGCGGAAGCTTCTGCCACCTCACCCCCGTGCGCTGCTCGGCATCGGCGTTCATGCTGTCCTCGAGCGAGCGAGATCGGGTGTGATTTCTGGAACGACGGAGGATGAGCGCCGAGTCGGCGCAGAGCACGTCTTCGACGAGAAGATGCGAGAGCTGTTCGCCGCCACCCATCCGCTCCTGCATGCGAAGTTCGACGGGGTGGATCGGCTACCGTTCTACAACTTGTTCAGGGCGCGAGCGGCGCAGATGGCGGCGGACGCTAATGTTGTACCCAGCGCGCGAGCAAGAGAGGACACGCCGCGAACCGGGAGCAGCGGCTCGACAGTGGAGGCGGCGCTCGTCAGCAGGGACGGCCGCGTTGCAGGGCGCGCCGATGTCCTGGACGCTGCAAACGCAACTGTGATCGACTACATAACGGGGGCTGCAGGGGACTCCGGACCACTCACGGAAAGCGAGCTTCGGCAGCTTCGGCTATACGCTTATCTCGCGAGTGAGAACGGCATCGCTATCACGCGCGGCGTGATCGAAAGAACAGATCGAACGCGGGCCGAGGTTCCGATTTCGCCGCAGCAAGCCGCGGAAGAGGGGCGGCGTGCCCTTTCCGTGCTGGACGGCTACAACCAGCACGTCGGGAGGCCGTTCGAGAGCGGGGCTTCGCCGTCCGCGGACGCCTGCCGCTTCTGTCCCTGCATTCCCTTCTGCACGGCCTTCTGGAAAAGCGCTGAAGCTCAATGGAATGGACAGTGCGGAACCCATGTGGAGGGCGTCGTTGAGTCGGTCGAAGGCGAGCGGCTCATCTCGATCAACCTCAACGTGACGCGTGGAACGGGCTCAAGAGGCGCTGCTGTTGTAACGAGGCTGAGCCGCGAATGGCTCACATTCTCCGGCGCTGCACTTCCTCAACCTCAGCAGACAGTTCGTATCATCGATGCCGCATATGTGGAGGAATCAGAGGCGCCGGCGGTGTTCCGCGCCGACCGGATCGGCACGGCCGTGTGGACCGTTCCATCTCAAACACCGTAGCCGGAGGAGTTGCTCGTGCCCGACAACATGACCCCCGAACAGCGCAGCCGGACGATGTCGCGCATCCGCAAGACGGACACGAAACCCGAGTTGATCATCCGGCGCCTCACGTTCGCGCGCGGCCTTCGGTACAGGAAGTACTCTTCTCGCCTGCCCGGCAAGCCTGACCTCGTGTTCGCGAGCGCACGCGTGGTCGTGTTCGTGGACGGGGACTTCTGGCACGGCTGGCAGTTCGAGAAGTGGGAGGCGAAGCTGTCGTCTCCGTATTGGAAAGAAAAGATCCGTCGCAACCAGGCGCGTGACCATGCACACTGCATCTGCCTTAAGGCAGACGGTTGGACTGTGCTCCGTATCTGGGAGCACGAGGTGAAAGCAGACGCAGTTGCTTGCGTGGATCGCATCGAGCTAGCGGTTCGCGGTCGCATTACGCGAACGCGGCCGAGGGCGGAGAGCAACCGTGCTCTAAGGACGGGGTAATGGCTCTGGTCTTCGCAGAGAGCGAGGTTACCGCTGCAGGAATCTTGTATGCTGATCGAACTGGTATCTCATATCAATACCCAACCCGGTATCGTCGCTTGATTCAGCCAGGGGAGCGCTTCGTCTACTACAAGGGACGACGGAGGCACGACGGAAGCCGGGCCCCCCAGGTCTACTTCGGCACAGGGGTTGTCGGCACTTCTGAGCCTGACGCGGCAGCGCCGGATAGGCTTAGCTGCGAGATTCTCGACTATCACGCGTTTCTGAAGCCTGTCCCGTTCAAGGACGCAAGCGGTCAGTACTTCGAGACGAGCGCCGATCGTCGCGGCTATTTCCAGCCTGGCGTACGCAAGATTTCTGACGAGGAGTTCGCGCGAATCTTAGCCGCAGCGGAGTTCGTTGATGATTCTGCATCTGAGGACCCGGAGGCTGTTGGCCATCGTGCACCGGTAGGAGGGGGCTACGCCGACATGCATGTTCAACCGGGACCGACCTACGCTTCGCCGAAGATAATACGCGCTATTGAAGAGTTCGCCGTGCAAGTAGCGCTCGATGAGTTGCGCCGTCGATTTCCGAAATTCACCCCAAAGCCTCAACCGCGGAACAATCCAGGGTTCGATATCCTCCTGGCCGAACAGGCCGGCAATCACAACGGTAACGACTGCTTCTACGTCGAAGTGAAAGGTACGACGCGCCGACTGCCCGTGTTCTTTGTCACCGAGGGTGAACTACAATTCTCCAGAAGAAACGCAAAGCGCTTTCGCCTAGTTCTCGTGTACAAGATTCAGCTGGCTCAGCGAACCTACGAAGTCTTTTGGCACGAGGGGGCGATCGCTGACGACGCCGGTTTTAGGCTTTGCCCCGTCCAGTGGTCATGTGAGGTCGTTGGAGTGTCGCGAGGACCGGATCGGCATCGGGATGGAACGTGATCTTGGTGCCGTGGCGCTCGCCGGACTGCGTGGTCTCGGTCTGGTACATGGGTCCGTGGTCCCCGGTGATCCCGGTGGGAGTGGTCCCCTGCGTGGCCGGTGGCGACAGTCGCCCGGCCCGTCTTCGCCGGACCCGCCTTCACTCCCCTTGCGCCATAGCCAGATGGCACCCCACTCTTTCGTCGACTTCGACGGCCGCCGCCAACGAGGTGTCCTACAAGAACGTGGGGCGATCACTCTGGGGAGCAATGTAGGCACGGTAGTGGGAGAAAAGCGCGGCGGTCACAAAGCCGCGCTTTCCTTGGCTACCTCCTCTGCCGGCGCTGCCGCTGTGCGCGCGACGATGCGGATCTCGTTCTCCCTCACCTCGACGTGATCGACGAGATGAAGAACGTAGCTCCGGCTGATGGGACCGCCGCCGGTCAGCAGCACCGCCCATGTTCGGCGCAGCTTATCCGGGTCCGCGCTTGCCGCGTGTGCCTTCCGGCCGAGCGCCTCGGCGCGCTCCGGCGTGCAAATGATCCCGGCCAGGTGTGCGAGCACCGCCTGATCGAGCACGTGCGTCGGGATCCGGTAGCCCGCGCACACGGCGCCTCCGATGCGACAGAACTTGCTGCAGTTGTAGTAGCGATACTCGTACCGGTCGCCGCGCACGCGCTTGCCGGATGTCTCGAGCTGGTAGCTGGCGCCGCACTTGCCGCACCGCACGATGCCCGCAAGCAGGTTCGCTGGCGAGACCGGACGCCCGGGACGCTGCGATGGCTCTCGTTGCTTGCGTAGCTTCATCGCAAGCTCGTGCACCGCCGGCGTCACGATCGGGGCCACCGGAAGCGGGACCCATTCCGCCTCGTGACTCCTGGTCTTGCGCTTGGTGCTCCATCGGCCCCAGTAGTAGGTTCCCGCGACCGCCGGTTCGTCCAGCACGTGAAGCACGCGCTTGGTGCTCCACGGACGGCCGCGACGATACAGCAGCCCTCGTTCGTTCAGCTGTATCGCGACACTCTTTGCGCCGCTTCCCGCGACATACAACTGGAACAGCACCCGAACGGTCTTGGTCTCTTCCTCCTGGTGCTCCAGCGTCCAGCGAGCAACACCGGGGCGGATCTCGACCTTCACGCGCCGAAAACCGTAGGGAGTCCACGAACTCGGGAAGTAGCCCTGCCGGATGGACTCCATCATTGCCAATGATGTCCGCATCCCGTTTACCTCGGACTCGTACTGATCGATGCATTCGAAGATTCCTTCGATCAGGTTCCCGATCGGATCCTCAGTGGTCTCCTGGCAGACCGACAAGACGCGTACGCCCTCCTTCCGGAGGCGTTGCTTGACCAGCCGAGCCTCGGTCGAATCGCGGGTGAACCGCGATGTGTGATGGACGACGACCGTACCGACCGTACTGTTCGGTCGAAGCACGTCCTCGAGCATCTTGCGGAACGCTTTCCGCTTCGAGCTCGTTCCGGAGCATCCAGCCTCGACGTACTCCCGGGCGATCTTGACGCCGTGGCGTGCGGCGTACTCCTCGACCGCATGCCGCTGGGCCGGCAGCGACAGATCGCGCTCCGCTTGCTCATGCGTGCTGACGCGGAGGTAGCTGATCCACTCGGATCGCGCGCTATCCCGCGGCATGGCGTTGCCTCCTACCCTTCGCACGTTGCTGTTCGCCGTCGACCCGATCGGTGATCGAGGTCAGCTCGGCTGCAACGAGCTCGACCTCCCATGAGGCGACCTTCATGTCGAGATGGACGTCCCCGCATACCATCAGCGGTCGGGCAGTTCTTCGTCGCGTTCGAATGCTGGCCATGGTTCTCTCCTTGGGTCGCCTTGGTGGGCTGACCTCAAGGAACAAACGCGGTCCCAGCAGCACGAATTGGGACAAGTAAATGAGACTCATATCCGCATTGCCGGCTTCTTCCGCAGGCTCACATCCCAACCTTGCGCGCTCCGGAAGCGCTCTGGTCGTGGATTGTCCGAACGCAACCTCGAGCAAATGCGAGGGTTCTATCTCGGTTGGTGCATTTCGCAGGCAGCGCCTGCGGAATCGTCGCCATGGTCTCGCGATCGCTACGTGTTGTACGAAGCGCCGCGTCGACGCCCTCGAGAAGGCGGCCTCGAGCAGCGGGCGATCATCTCTGCCCAATCCTGAACCTGATCGACGACGGCCTCGGGTAGCCGCCACGCGCGGCGGTACTTCGCGGCGCTGTCGCGCGCCAGCGTTGCAACCGCATAACCGGCCGTCTCTGCAGGGAAGTCCTCCGCCCAGCCAAGAATCTCGTCCGAGTTCTTGCCGCGACACCGATGGAGGCCGAGGACGATGCCCGCGCACTGTGCAATCGCGGCGGCCTCGAACGCGAGCTCGATGTGGCGCGTCATCTCCGCAAGGAATGGATCGATGGCCTCGCCAAGGAGCTCCGAAGCGGCATCGGTAGGCTCGACGTAGCCCCACCGCGTTCGTCCGGCGCGCGCGTTGAGCTGGTCGATGTCGAGACACAGCACGGCATGCTCCACGTCGTCTGCGACCGCTTGGACATCGACGTCGGTCACCGTGGCGGCAGCGAGCTCCTCCGCTTCCGCGGCGAGTTCCGGGTGGCGCTCGAGGAGCGCGCGAAGCACGCGACCGCTTTCATCCGGCGTGAGCCTGGCCAGCACTTTGCTCTTGCCGCGCCGCCCCTCGGTGATCTGCGGCCTCCGTGGATCGCTATTCTTCTTCGAGCGGAGGCGCATGGTCCACGCTCGGCTGCCGCAGCGTGAGCTTGCCGGCCGTGGTCGCGCGCGGGACACGGGGGATCTTGACCGATGGAAACCCGGAGGCCTGAGCTCGATCCCGCGTCTATCGAGCTTGTTCTCGAAACATGCCCGGGGCAATGTGATGCCCGCGATGGCGAAGCAGCGGACGAAGGTGTCGCCGCAGGACGCGCTCGCCGGCTACCGTGTTGTGCTGGCAGACGTCGTCCGCGTGATCGAGGAAGCGCGGCGCGCAGCGGCCCGCTCGGTGAACGCGGTCATGGCTGCGACGTACTGGTTGGTTGGTCGTCGCGTCGTCGAACAGGAGCAGGGCGGGCAGGCGCGTGCCGGCTACGGGGAGGAGCTGCTGGCGCGGCTGTCTGCGGATCTGACGGTCCGGTTCGGGCGCGGCTTTTCCGTCGACAACCTCGAGACAATGCGCGCTTTCTTTCTGGTGTACCCGCCGGCGGTGATTTCCGAGACGGCGTCTCGGAAATCCTTGGCCACGCGAAAATCCGAGACGCTGTCTCGGATTTCTGACCTCGCCGAGCTGGCCGGCCGATTTCGGCTCTCGTGGTCGCACTACGTACTGCTGGTGCGCACCCGATCCGAGCACGCCCGAGTCTTCTACGAGACCGAGGCGCTACGCGGCGGGTGGACAGTGCGGCAGCTTCGGCGCCAGATCGACAGCCAGTTCTACGAGCGCACGGCGCTGTCCCGGAACAAGGCGGCGATGCTCCGCAAGGGCGCTGTGGCCACGCCCGACGACGCGGTCTCGCCCGAGGAAGAGATCAAGGACCCGTACGTGCTGGAGTTCCTCCGACTCAAGGACGAGTACTCCGAGACGGATGTCGAGGAGGCACTCATCCGCCACCTCGAGAGCTTCCTCCTGGAGCTCGGTGGCGATTTCACGTTCGTCGGTCGCCAGCGGCGGCTCCGCGTGGGCGCTGTGTGGTACCGGGTGGACTTGCTCTTCTTCCACCGGAGGCTGCGCTGCCTTGTCGTCATCGACTTGAAACTCGGCGAGCTCACGCATGCCGACGCGGGGCAGATGCATCTCTATCTCAACTATGCGCGCGAACACTGGACCATGCCGGACGAGAATCCACCGGTGGGGTTGATCTTGTGCGCGAAGAAGGACCACGCCGTTGCGAAGTACGCCCTCGAGGGCCTGCGCAACAAGGTCCTTGCCGCGGAGTATCGGACCACGCTCCCGAAGGAGCAGGTTCTCATCGAGGAGATCGAGAAGACGCGCCGGCAGATCGAGGGACGGCGCAAGGCTCGGAACCGATGAAGGGCGAGGGGCGGCAAGCCAACCGCAACGCGGGCCAACAAGTCGGGCAACCTGCGAGCCGCGACGAGCTCCTCGAAGCGATCTCCAACGAGCAGGTCCTGCTCGCACGGCTGGATCGCGAGCAGGCTGATACCCGGGCCCGCCTCGCTTCCCTCCAGGCAGACCTTGCTTCCCTGGGGTCCGAGCCTGCGATTCGCGTGCGGCTGCCCCTCGTGCTGGACGCGCCAGCACCACAGACGCCCGCCAAGAAAGTGAGCCTGTTCCGGGCGCTGTTCCGCGGACGCGACGACGTCTTCCCGACGCGGTTCGTGAGCAAGAAGACCGGCAAGCCCGGCTATGCGCCGGCCTGCCGGAACAAGTTCGTGAAGGGCGTCTGTGAGCTGCCCAAGGTGAAGTGCGGCGAGTGCCCGAGCCAGGCGTTCCTCCCAGTCGATGATCCGGCTGTTCTCGGTCACCTCACCGGCCAACACGTGATGGGTGTGTACCCGCTTCTCGATGATGAGACCTGCTGGTTCCTCGCGGTCGACTTCGACAAGAGCATGTGGACCGAAGACGTGAGCGCCTTCGCCGAGACCTGCCGGCGGGTCGGGCTGCCAGCTGCTATCGAGAGATCACGCTCGGGGAACGGCGCTCACGTCTGGTTCTTCTTCTCGTCCCCGGTGCCGGCGATCAGCGCGCGCAAGATGGGCTGTTACCTCATCACCGAGACGATGTCGCGGCGGCACCAGCTCAGCATGGACTCCTACGACCGCTTGTTCCCCAGCCAGGACACGATGCCGCGAGGCGGCTTCGGGAACTTGATCGCGCTGCCGCTCCAGCACGGCCCTCGGAAGGACGGGAACTCCATCTTCCTCGACGACAACCTCCAGCCACACGCAGATGACCAGCAGTGGGCCTACCTCGCCTCGGTGCCGCGCATCGATCCAGGAACCGTCGAGACGATTGCGGGCGACGCCATGCGACAGGGGGCCGTCATCGGTGTGCGGCTGGCCGATGTAAGCGACGACGAGGACGCGACGCCGTGGACGCGGCTCCCGTCCCGGAAACCGAAGTCCGTGATCATCACGGAACCGCTCCCTCCCACTGTGCGCGCGGTGCTCGCGCAGAAGCTGTTCATCGAGAAGACCGGCCTTCCATCTCCGCTGATCAACCAGATCAAGCGGCTTGCGGCGTTCCAGAACCCCGAATTCTACAAGAAGCAGAGCATGCGCCTGTCGACGATGACCGCGCCGCGCGTGATCGCATGCGCCGAGGATCTGCCCGAGCACGTGGGTATGCCCAGAGGATGCCAGGCCGAGGTCGAGGCGCTCCTGCGTGGGCACGGAGTCGCCCTGGAGATCGCGGATGAACGCGTCGGCGGCGAGCCACTCGGCTTCCGATTTCACGGCAAGTTGACGGCTGTCCAAGAGCAGGCCGCAGACACCCTCCTCGGGCATGACATCGGCGTGTTCGTCGCGCCGCCCGGCGTCGGCAAGACCGTCATCGGCACATACCTCGTCGCCGCGCGCAGCTGCAGTACCTTGATCCTGGTCCACCGGCGGCCGCTTCTCGACCAGTGGCTCGCCCAGCTGGCGCTCTTTCTTGGCATCGAACCGAACGAGATCGGCCAGATCGGAGCGGGCAAGAAGACCGGGAACGGCAAGCTCGACGTGGCGATGATCCAGAGTCTCGTCCGCAAGGAGAAGGTCGAGGATCTTGTCGCGAGCTACGGGCAGGTGATCGTCGATGAGTGCCATCATCTACCGGCGGTTTCGTTCGAGCGCGTGCTTGCGGAGGCGAAAGCCCGTTACGTCGTGGGCCTGACGGCGACACCACAGCGGCGCGACGGCCACCATCCGATCACCGAGATGCAGCTCGGGCCGGTCCGCTTCGCGATTGACCCGAAGAGCCATGCGGTACAGCGGCCATTCGCTCACAAGCTCGTGGCTCGGGAGACCGGCTTCAAGGCTTCGAGCGACGAAATGCCGATCCAGGAGATGTACGCTGCGCTCGCCGCCGACGAGGAGCGTAACCAGCTCATTCTCGATGATGTCATCCGAGCCCTCGAGGAGAGACGCTCGCCGATCCTGCTGACAGAGCGTGTGGACCACCTCGAGTACTTTGCCGCGCAGCTGGGAAAGCTCGTTCGGCATGTCGTCGTGCTCCAGGGCGGGATGGGCACCAAGGAGCGGCGCGTGGTGAAGGAACGGCTCGCCGCGATTTCCGACGCCGAGGAACGTCTCGTCCTCGCCACGGGTCGATACATCGGCGAGGGCTTCGACGACGCGCGCCTCGACACGCTCTTCTTGGCGCTGCCGGTGTCGTGGAAGGGCACGCTGATCCAGTACACCGGTCGCTTGCACCGACTGCATCCCGCGAAGAAGGAGGTCCGCATCTTCGACTACGTGGACCGCGAGGTGCCCATGCTCTTGCGAATGTTCGAGAAGCGCCTGCGCGGCTATCGTGGCATCGGTTACGCGAGGGGCGAGGCGCCGCTCGGGTATGCCGAGCCCGGCGACGAAACGGTGGTCGAGTACGACGAGGAGGTCCTTCGGTCTCTGAGGGAGATGGACGAGCTCCAATGAGCGCCACCAGACGAAGGAAGAACCGCGCAGCCGTGCGCCTCAGCAAGGCGAGGCTCGCGGAGATGATCGAGGAGGCGACGGTCGACGCCTATGGCGAGTCCGAGCAGACCACGGGCTGGTTTACGATGATTGACCAGAACCTTGCCGTGCCCTTCGAGACGACCGTGCTCGGAGTGCCGGTCACGGTCGAGCGCATCGACTTGAACGCGAGCGAGCAGATCGTCGCGGTCTGCACACGCGGAGGCAACCGGCAGGCGCTCCCGATCCTCGATCTTCCGATGCCAAGTCCACCACCCAAGGGCGCCGAGTGGATCGAAGCGTATCGCCAGTGGCGTGTAGACGGGTGACGAACGCCGAGAACGGACGGACAGCAGGAGAACCGAATGTTGAAACGAGACTGACAGTGGGTGGCGCCCAGAGCAGTGCCGGTGTAACCTTCGGCACGGTCATGCCAAGCGGCGACCTGCACCCGGATCTTCACGGATGGTGGCGCATCGTTGAGACCTCGCAGTGGGCGAACGATCGGCTCGACGATCTCGGTCCCGCGCTGATCTCGATCACTGGCCACGGCGATCGTCTCCGGATGCTTTGCCTCCTCGCATACGTGAACGTGAAGCCCACCAAGGCGGGCGCCCTCGTTCACATGGGAGGGTGCGGGGAGTACGACCCGTTGAGCGGCACGGGTAGCGTGAGGCTCGGCAAAGACGGCCGGCTCCATGGCTCGGCGCATCAAGATCAAAGGCGGTGACGAGAGCACGTTCATCGCGGATCGAGCCGCCGAGCCCGCCGCGCCGATCCCTTATCCGCCGAGCTACCGAGACAGTGGCAACGTCGCCGGTGAGCCCTTGCCCTGCGCCAGAGTCACCCATATCGGGCTCGATGCAGTGGATCACGTCGGTCCAGCCGAGCACGTCGAAGGCGTAGTCGATGGTCGCGCGCGCGCCCTCCGTGGCATAGCCGCGGCCCCAGACCTCGCGCGCGAGGCCCCAGCCGACCTCCGTCCCTGGCCAGCCTTCGGGCATCCATGGCCCGAGCCGACCGACCCAGCGCCCGGTGGCCTTCTCGATCACCGAGAACATCGAGAAGCCGCGCACCGACCACGCCCCGGCCACGGTGCAGAACCCGCGCCACGCGCCTGAGGCGGACTGCGCGCCGCCGAGGTAGCGCATCGTCTCCTCGTCGGCGGAGAACGCTACCCACGCCGGAAAGTCCTCAGCCTGCGGTGGACGCAGGACGAGGCGATCGGTCTCGAGCGTCAGGCCCGGTATACGCAGCATGTCGCGTGATACGACGGGATCCTGCTGCTGATCGACTCGGCCGTTGATCGACGCTGGGCTCAGGCCGATGTTACACGCATGATGCTCAGCGGAGAGAGCCTCAACCCGGCGGGCTGGTCGTTCACCTCGGTCGCCCTCGTCGACGCGCTGCAGATCTTTTGGCAAGCCGGTGATCGAGATGCACATGTCGAACATCCACGCCCGCGACGAGCTGCACCGCCACTCGATCGTCTCGGCGTCGGTCAAGGCGGTGATCTGCGGCCTCGGCACCTACGGCTACATCGTGGCGATGCAGGCGGCGGCGCAGATGCTCAAGGCGCTGCCCGCCTCGATGCTGGCCGCGATGCGCGACGGGCCGGCGTAGCGCGCACGATCTTCTCGCCCCGGAAGGCGATGGATATACTGCGCGCGCCGTCGGCGCTCGGCGGCGTCCTTCAACAAATAGATCGGCGCCATGCACATCCTCATGACTGGAGCGGCCGGAATGATTGGCCGCAAATTGACCGCGAGACTCGTTCGGGACGGTGCCCTCAACGGCAAGCCGCTGACCCGGCTGACCCTGGTGGACATCGTGGCCCCCGCGCGGCCCGAATTCGGCGGGACGGTGGAGACTGTCGCGGCCGACCTGACGGCCCGGGGTGCGGCCGAGAAGCTGATCGCGGCGAAGCCGGACACCATCTTCCACCTGGCCGGCGTCGTGTCCGGCGAGGCCGAGACCGATTTCGAGAAAGGCTATCTGGTCAACCTCGACGGCACCCGGGACCTGCTCGAGGCCATCCGCAAGACGAAGGACTACAAGCCCAAGGTCGTCTTCTCGTCGTCGATCGCCGTCTACGGCGCACCGATCCCGCCCGAGGGGATTCCCGACGACTTCCACCTGACGCCGCTTACCTCATACGGCGCGCAGAAGGCGGCCAGCGAGCTGCTGCTCGCCGACTACCACCGCCGGGAGTTCCTGGACGGCATCGGCCTTCGCCTGCCCACGATCTGCGTGCGGCCCGGCAAGCCGAACAAGGCGGCGTCGGGATTCTTCTCCGGCATCATCCGCGAGCCGCTCGCCGGCGTGGAGGCGATGCTGCCGGTGTCGGACGGCGTGCGGCATACGCATGCCAGCCCGCGGTCCGCGGTCGGTTTCCTGCTGCATGCCGCGGCGCTGACGCGCCAGCAGCTCGGCAACCGGATCAACCTCGCGATGCCCGGCGTCAGCTGCACCGTCGGCGAGCAGATCGCGGCCCTCGGCCGCGTCGCCGGTCCGGCGACCGTCGCGCGCATCAAGCGCGTGCCCGACGAGCAGGTGATCCGGATCGTCACGGGATGGCCCGAGCGCATGACCGCTCAGCGCGCGCTGTCGCTCGGCTTCAAGGCGGAAACGGATTTCGAGGACATCGTCCGCGCCCACATCGAGGACGAGCTCGGCGGCAAAGTGAGCTAGGCGTGGGCCGCCGGCGCGGCCGATGCCGTCCGCTGCGCGAGAGGAGCCAAGCAGAAAGCGGCGGCGAGACACTTGGCCGCGTGCGGTCCGCGAGGAGGTAGCCGCGAAGCGCTGGCCGGCCCGGGGTTCAGTCGGCGAACAGCTCGGCGAGCGTGGCGGCCGAGACCACGCGCGCGAACCATGCATCGATCTGGTCGAGGGAAGCGGCTGCGATGCGCTGCTCGACCTGGGGGGTTACCTCGCGGCGGTGGCCTTCAGCGGTCCATCACTCCCGCGAAACGCGCGGAGCAGGTACGGGAGTCCCTGCCAGTAGCCGCTGTGCGCGAGCACAGTCAGGGCGTCCCGCTTCCCGCTGCCTGCGGTGAGCTGATCGAGCCTGGCCCACAGCTCCTCGGGATGCACCGACGTGCTGCGCGCCAGGAGCAGATCGCGCGCGGCGTGGGTGACGCGCGGGCTGGGATCACCGAGGGCATCGAGGCAGAGCTCGACGATCTCCTCGGGCTGCCACCGCGCCAGCGCGCGCAGGCAACTGCGCCGTACCACCGCCAGGCGGTGGGTCCGGTAGGTCCGCACCACCACGGCGTCGCCGACGCTTCCGGTCTCGGCCAGACCGATCAAGCATGGGCCGAGGCGGCGGTCGTCGCTCGCGGAGAGCGCGCGGCGGTACTCCTCGGCGGGATCGATGTCGGCATCCAGCGCGGCCTCCTGGGCGAGACCGCGAACCCCGGCGTGATCGTCGAGCAAGAGATCGCGCCACGGCAGGATCCGCCCCAGGGCACGGAGTCGCAGCACCGCCCCAAAGCGGACCGCGCTCATCCGGCTGGCAAGCAAGGGAGCGGAGAACGCGAGAAACACCTCGTCGCGCGAGACGAGCAGGGCTCGGCCTGCCAAGTTGCGGATCGCCGGATCGGGATCGCCCAGCGCGGCGGCCGCGGCTTCTCGTCCCGGATCAGAGATACGCCAACCGCGACGGTAGGGTGAGCTGTCGACTGCCCCAGCGACGACCGGCGCAGGCTCGACAAGCTCTGGCGCGGCCGGGCTGCGCTCGAGCAGCCGCCGCAATGCGCTTCGCCGAATGAAGCGATCGGGCGACGATGTCGCGGCAATCACGGCGGCGAGCCCGGCCTGGCTCGCCAGCGCAGCCTCGATGTCGTGGAGGATGCTCAGGCTACCGAGCCGTCCCCAGCGATACATCTCGTCGAGCATCGGCAGCGCCGCGATCAGGTCGGGGAGGTGCCGGTCGTCGAGGTGCCGGTCGTCGAGCCGGGCGCGCAGCGCGGACCGGGCGACCTCGGCCACCGGCCGGACCCAGTCGTTGGCACGCAGCAGCAGGAACGGGACCTCCGTGCCATCGTCACGGACGGCGCAGCAGCGGATCGCCTCCTCGCGCACATGGCCGCGGGGATGGCAGGTCGCCAGCTGCACGAGGATGGGGCCGCTCGGTCGCGCCGCGAGGCTCCGCACCTCTTCGGGATGCAGTTGCTGCCAGCGCACCTGGTCGGCCCGGAACGCCGACCGGTTCCGGAACGCACGATCGAAGGCGCCCAGCGCGCGGGGCTCGACCCGCCGACGCAGCGCCGCGACGACCCGTTCCGCCGCCAAGGCGACGGCAGGCCGATCGTCGAGCACCAGCGACACGATCCGCGGGACCGCGAGAGGCTCTCCGTTGCGGGCAATCCGCGCCAGTAACGCGACCGCCGTATCGGCACGGGTGGCGCGATGCAGCTCGTCCACCAGCTGCCCTGTCTCCTGCGACAGTGCCCGCACAGCGGTGATTGTCGGCGACCGATCGTCAGGCGTCAATGCGGCGCCGCTTCTGCCGTGTTCTGCCGGTCCCGAGATATCGCGATGATCGATCACAAGCGGGGAGCGGGTGGATACCCAGTACCCAGAGGCGAGCACAGGCTCGTCTGGAAGCCGCGGCGGCGACCGACGTGGAGTGGCAGCGCCCTCCACCGACGCTCCAGCCCCCTGCGGAACCAAGCTTCGTCCCACGTGTGCCCGGCGAGCGGTGGCCATCAGCAACGTTCTGCGATCGATGTGCGCTCGTCGGCAATGGCGCCTGGGTGAACACGCACGTGGTGACGCCGGATAGGCGACTGCCACTCGCAGGTTCAGTCTGCGAACACATCGGCCAGCGTGGCGGCCGAGACCACACGGGTACACAACACCTTGATCTGTTCGAACGTGGCCGCCGCGACGCGCTGCTCGATACGAGCGTCCACGTCCTTGCTGAACCGCTGCCGGAGAAGGAGCAGAAGTAGCCACTGGCCGCCCTGCTGGCGTCCTTGTTCGATCAGTCGCTGTCCGGCGGTCATGATGGCATCGCAGGCTGCGGGTTGCCCCTGTCAGGGTTCAGTCGGCGAACAACTCGGTGAGCTTGGCGGCGGAGACCACACGCGCGAACCAGGTCTCGAGCTTGTCGTCGGAAGCAATGGCGAAGTCCTGTTCGACGCGCTGCCGCAGGCAGCGCAGCAGAGTCTCCCGGTAATGCTGGCGTCCCAGTTTGAGGCCCTCCTGGTACCCCTGCGCAAAGCCCTCCGGGTAACCCTGCTCAAAGCCCTGCTGGATGAGTCTCTGTCCGGCGGTCATGATGACGTCCTTGGCTTCGGGTCCGTGATCGCGTCCGAGAAGATCTCGTAGCCCTTCGTCCGGCGGTCACGATGGCATCGCAGGCTGCGGGTTGCCCCTGCCAGGGTTCAGTCGGCGAACAACTCGGCGAGCGTGGCGGCCGAGACCACGCGCGCGACCCAGGCCTCGTTCTCCTCAACGGTGGCGGTCGCGATGCGCTGCTCGACGTGGGCGGTCACCGCGTCGCCGAAACGTTGCCGCAGAAGGCGCAGCAGCACCTCTTGGATGCCCTGCTGGCGGCCCTTCTCGCGCCCTTGCTCGAAGATTTGCTGTCCGGCGGTCATGATGGCGTCCTTGGCTTCGGGTCCGAGATCGCGTCCGAGCAGAGCTTGTAGCGCCTCCGGTCCGACGTGCTCGTTGACTTCGAGAATATAGCGCATCACCTGCGCCAGCGCCTCGAGCCCGTGCGGCGCTCGGACCACCTCACGCGCGACATCCATCCAACGGCTGAGGATCTGGAGGAAGTCCGCACGCGTCCGCGCGTACTTGAAGCACATCGTGACCAGCTTGGCGAGGGCGGTTCGCATCGCACCGTCGCGCAACTCCTCGTCGGAGATCGTCGACAGATCGTGGAGCACGTAGGTGAACCGAACCAGGTACGGCTCGACCGCGGGCCGGAGCGCGGCGGGTACATCCAGCAGCTCGTCAAACGACCGGGGCTCCAGCCACGGCGACGCGCCGTGATACATCACGATCGGCAAGATCATCGGCAGCGTCTTGGCCTTGGCGTGATCGACGCGCCAGCGATCCCAGATCCGCACCTTATATTTGAGCAGACGCTCGGCCATCCGGCCCTCGGTCGGCGGTGCCGATTGATGCTCGAAGAGAAGGTACACGAGCGCCTCACCGCCGTCGCGCCACGTCGCCGCGTACAAGAGATCCGTGTGCTGGTGGGTCAGGGCCGCATCGACGAAACTGCCCGGCTGGAGCGCGAGCGTCGACCAGTCCAACGCCTCGGCCAGCGCCGCCGGCACGATGGCGCGCAGCGCCACGGGCGTGCTCGGGCTGGCCGAACACCCCTTTGAACAAAAGATCGTGCGGGTTGGGGATCATCGGGCGAGGCCACCGTAGAAGCCGCGCGCGACGAAGGCAAGCTCGACGGAAGGCTCAGCGCTCCGCCGGGCCGATCCCGGCAGCTTCGATCGCGCGCCGGCGACGATGCTGCCGATGCGCGGGCCGTGCGCGCTCGATCCCGCACGCATCTGCGCGGGGTGCCCGGCCGCTGGCCGCAGGAAAGGGATCGCGATCTCGATACCACGGCGCGCAGGCACGACGAGATCGTCCAGACGGCGTCGACCGGCATCGACCGATGCTCAGGAACCTCGGTCGACGACGCTCGCGCTCGCGCCGGAACAGTCCCGATCGACCGTGTGAGCACAGGTACGCCGTGCCCGGACCGGATCGCGTCGCAGAGGCGGCCTTACGTCAACTGCAATTGGGAAATGCTTGCGGCCACCGTAGAGTATAGTTGTACTCACTAGCTATTGTCGTGTGTTGTCGATTTCTCTTTGGAGTCGTTCGGCACGGGTCTTCTGTTGCTCATAGAGGTCATCGATGTTCTCGAGTGCCTTCATCGCAAGGTCTCGTTGGATGACAACCTCGGGGCCCGTTCTGCGCACGCTCTCTTCGGCGCGCAGCAATGCTTTCCGTGCGATCTTCGCGCTCTCGGCGGCCTTCGCGAATGCCGCCTTCAGGTCGTCGTTCGCTTGCTTCAGCGCCTCATCGCTGCGGAGGCTTCGCTCGGCGATC
>VBLP01000376.1:0-13796 GCA_005887925.1 Deltaproteobacteria bacterium
ATCATCACCATGCGCAACGCCACGCACCCGACCGGCTACCGCTGCTGGCACCGGCCGGGCCCGTGGACCTATCCCACCGACGCGATCGTGACCTGGCTCTCGATCATGGCGACCGAGGCGCTCGCGATCGGCCTCGTGCTCCGGTGGCGGACGACCATGTCGCTCGTCAACCGCTCGCTGATCCTCGGCGTGGTGATGTTCCTGGGGCTGTACATCCTCGCGCCGATGAGCATGAACGCCGGAACGCCGGTCGCAGAGCAGGGCATCTGGATGGTGGCGGCGACGGCGTGGCTGTTCGTGTTCGCGATCGCGCTCACCATCGTGAACCTGGTGCAGCGCGGGCGGCGCCGCGTCGCGGTGTGAACGCCGAAACGACTACCGGGCCGGCGCGCGATCGCGGATAACTATCGCGCACGGCCTGCCGTGGCCCGACAACCTCGCGATCGCGCGCGAGCTCGAGGCGACCGTGCGCGCGGCCGGCGCCGTGCCGGCGACGATCGCGGTGGTCGACGGGCGCGCTCAGATCGGGCTGTCGGAGGAGATGCTCGAGCGGGTCGCCCGCGACGGGGCGCGGTTCGCCAAGGCGAGCGCGACCGACCTCGCGATCCACATCGCCCGCGGCAGCTGCGCCGCGACCACGGCGAGCGCGACCGCGGTGCTCGCGGCGCGCGCCGGGATCCGGGTGTTCGCGACCGGCGGGATCGGCGGGGTGCACCGCGGCGACGCGGGCGATGTGTCGCACGACCTCGTCGCGCTCGCGCGCACGCCGATCGCGGTGGTGTCGGCCGGCGCGAAGGCGATCCTCGATCTGCCGCGCACCGTCGAGGTGCTCGAGTCGCTCGGCGTGCTGGTGATCGGCTATCGCACCGGCGAGTTCCCGGCGTTCTATACCGGGACGTCGGGCGTCGCGCTCGATCATCGCGTCGACACCGTGGCCGAGCTCGCCGCGATCGCGCGGGCGCGCTGGGATGACCTGGAGGCCGGCGGCATCGTGGTGTGCAACCCGATCCCGGAGGCCGCCGCGCTCGATGCCACCTCGATCGACATCGCGATCGCGACCGCGCTCGCCGAGGCGACCGCCGCGCGGATCACCGGCAAGCGGCTGACGCCGTTCCTGCTCGCGCGCCTGGCCCAGGCGACCGGCGGTGCCTCGATCCGCGCCAACCGCGCGCTGGCCGTGCACAACGCCCAGGTCGCCGGCGAGCTCGCGGTCGCGCTGGGCGGCTGATCGGTTCCCGCCGCGCGCGGCGGCACGATCTGCCACCGACGAGGCAAGCTGCCACGTCCGCTGCCGAGCCAGGGCCGACGGATTTCGGTACACTGGTCCGCAATGGGGGCCATCGCATTCACGCGTAACTACACCGACCACAGCAACGAGACCGGGTATCAGTTCGAGTTCCATTGCGACAAGTGCGGCAATGGCTATCGCTCGACCTTCCACGCGTCGGCGCTCGGCGTCGGGGCCAAGCTCGCCAAGGGCCTGGGCAGCCTGTTCGGCGGCCACAACCTGTGGGCAGCCGGCCAGGCCAGCGAGTACATGAAGGATGGCCTGCGCGGCGCCGCGTGGGACAAGGCGTTCCAGGCCGCCATCGAGGAGATCCGGCCGAAGTTTCACCAGTGCACGCGGTGCGGCCACTGGGTCTGCCCCGAGGTGTGCTGGAACGAGCAGCGCCAGCTGTGCGAGGGCTGCGCGCCCAACCTCGCCGAGGAGGCCGCCGCGCAGCAGGCGCAGATCGCCGCCCAGCAGGTCGGCGACAAGCTGCGCCAGGTCGATCAGGTCGCCGGCTTCGATCCGACCGCCGAGATGGTGAGCTCGTGCCCGCACTGCAAGTCGCCGCTGGTCGCCGGCGCGAAGTTCTGCGCCGGCTGCGGCAAGCCGGTCGGCGGCGGCGCAGCCAAAGCGTTCTGTACCGGATGTGGAACACAGATGCCCCCCGGCGCGCGGTTCTGCAGCGGCTGCGGCCAGGCGACCGGCTGAGCTTGGCCGGCGCGATCACCGGGTCGCGGCCGCCACATCGATCCACAGGGGGACTGTCCCTTGCTGTCCTGCCCTCTGGGCTCCGGCAACGCCGGTCCTTTCACCCCAGGTCACCCCGGGCCACCGCGCGACGCGTCGTGCGGCTGCCCTATCGCCACACGGCTGCCGGCCGCACATCGTACGGCGTGGCGAGCTTGCCGACGCCGACCCGGGCGGCGCGCAGCAGGCGTCCACCGAAGCGATACCCCGGCTCGACCTCGTGCACGACGACGCCATGGCGCTGCGGGTCGGCCACCGGGACCATGCTGATCGCCTCGTGCACGTTCGGATCGAAGCGCCGGCCGAGCGCGTCGATGCGCTCCACGCCGAAGCCGCGGAGCACGCCCTCGAGCTGCTGGCGCACCAGGCGCACCCCCTCGAGCATCGCCGGATCACTGCGGCTTGCGTGCGCCGCGCGGATCGTGCGGTCGAGGTTATCGAGCACCGGGAGCAGCTCCTTCACCAGCTTGCCGCGAGCTTCCTCGATCTCGCGCCTGGCGTTGCGCTCGAGCCGCGCCTCGGTCGCTTCGAGGTTGCGCAGCGCCCGCAGCGCGGCGAGGCGACCGATATCGGGCTCGGCGGGAGGCTCGGGAGCGAGCTCGCCCAGCGTGGCCTCGGCGCGCGCGGCCGCGCCCTCTGCATCTCGGGGAGGCTCCGACCGCGCCGCGGGCTCGGCTTGCGGCGCAGATCCACCCGCCCAGGACACATGTGGTTCGATCGCCATGTCGCCTCCGTAATTCGCAGTCGATTCAAGTCAAGTGCCAGACCCAAGACGAAGCGTTCTCGTGGCCGCGGATCAGCCATTTCGCGGATCCGGCTCCTCGGCCAGCAGCCGATGCTCCATTCGGTCTCGCTCGCTCGGAGATTTGCGCACGTCCCGCGCCTGCCCGATCGCGCGGGTTGCACGCGCGGAGCAAGTGGCGATGCGGGCTTTCATGCAGTAGCGTCAGGCGATGGCCGAGCCGACGTTCCGCGATTTCGCTGCCGCGATCATGAAGGGCGATGTCGATGGCGCGGGAGCGGTGCTCCAGCCGCTCCTGGGGCTCGGTGCGTCCGACGCCCGCGCCGCGGCCCAGCACTTCCATGCGCAGTCCGCGGCGGCCGGCCCGGCATTCATGGCCAAGGCGATGGGCCTGCGCACGGCGATCGCGAGCGGCTCCGATGCCGAGATCGGCGCGCTGCTCCGCGACTGCTTCGGCCTCGCCGACGCGCCGCTCGCGACCGCGACCGCGACGCTGCGCGGCCGGCCGAGCTAGCCTGGCTGTCCTGCGCTGAGCCGCTCCGCGGTCGCTGCGAGCAGCCCGTCCACCGCGGAGAGCCGGTCGGGAACGTTGAGGTGCCCCCAGCGATCGGCGACCGCCGCGTCCACCGGCAGCACACGAGCAGCGTAGCCCCGGACCAGCTCGTGCAGCCACCGATCCAGCTGGGCGGCGGCCGTCGGATCGCGGCGGCGGAGTCCCTCGATGCCCTGCCGGAGCTCTCCGATCACGAGCACCGAGATGTGCAGCGCGCCGTCGTCGACCGACGCGAACCAGCTGCGAACCCCCGCGTTCGCCCGCGCGCCCTTGCGGAGCTCGGAGATGACGTTGGTATCGATGAGGAAGCTCACAGCGTGACCCGGCGACCGCGAGACCGCTTGACGACGAAGTCGGAATCGTCGCCGACGTCTGGCATGGCGAGCAGGTGGTCCCTGAGGCTCGTCGCGGACCGCGGCTGCAGCGCCGCGCGCAGGATCTCGCGGTGCTCGGCCTCCGCCGAGCGTCTGTGCTCGGACGCCCGCCGCTTGAGCAGGTCAACGAGGGCTTGGTCGATGTTGCGGACGATCAGCTGGGCCATTGATAGCGTTGATAGCATTGATAGCATTGATAGCACCGATAGCAAGGGGTCTAAGGGATCTCGGGATCTCGCTGGGCCGGGGTCGAGCTGCCGCCGATCAGCGCGACCGGCGAGATGGTGGGCGCCGGCACTGTCGACGCAGCCGCCATGCGAGCTCCGGTGCAGAACATCGGCGTATCGATGATCGGGGAAGACCTGCTCGGTCATGAGCCGAGGTCGTGCAGAGCTGCCGCCACCGAGCTTTGCAACCGAAATGCAACCCGGCGGTAGTAGCGCGCGTCATCGCCGAGCTCGGAGAGAAGCTGCTCGGTCGTCGATCTGCTGGCCTTCGTGAGCGAGCGGTACTTGGGCGTCGTGAGCTCCAGCGCCGTGAGATCGGTGTCGAGGAAGTGCACGATGTCTCGCTCGTGGTAAGTCCAGTGCGGATTGTCATGGCCGCCGGGCCAGCCAGCGAGGCAGACATGAGGCGCCCGCCTCGTGACCGGCATCGTCGCAAACGGTGCCAGTCCCATCACGGACGACGCGCATCCGTTTCCGATCTGCCACTCCACGCCGATCATCAGATCAGGCCCGCAGGATGCTCGCGGGTGATTCTCCACCGCGGTGCTCGTGCCAGGACGCTCAGCTGCTCGATCAGCGCCGCCTCCGTCCTGATCCCCGTGAACACCGCGATCGCGGGCAGGTGCGTATCGGTGCCGGTCTCGAACAGCCGAGAAACATCGATGTCGGAAGCGAGACCGGGGAACGTTGCCGCAACAATGCGTTCTCGTTTCTGCGCGATCAGCTTTGCGAACTGGCACCCGGTCATTCCCCTCGTCAGCCAGTCGCGCAGGTGCCTGATCGAGACTTCGTCGCCGGTTACCAGTGCGCGTCCGGGATCGTATCGTGCGGGATCACCATGTAGAACCGCAGCTTGCCCTCGGAATCGACAACGTATACGCCACCCGGCTTGCGGGCCGCCGCGATGGCCCGTGCTCGGTCGCGATCGAACTCCTCGATCGTGATCGTCCGTCGCTTCGACGGTCGCCTCCGGATCTTCGGGGTGGCGGCCCTGCGTGTGGTTGGCATCGTAAGCATGAACGTAGCGCTCTGGCGATCCAGGGGGAAGGGGAGGGATCGGCTCACGCACGGTAGCCGCGGATCGCGCAGCGACAGCCGCTCGAGGAGCCCAAAGCTGGGAGTCGGAATGGTGAATCGTCGGGTGATGCATGGCAGATCTCGGGTCAGGCGAGGTCGGCGGCGAGGTCGGCGGTGGGGTCGACGTCGCGGAACGCGGCGGCCTCGAGCAGGCAGCCGGCGTCGATGTGGTCCTGGCCGATCAGGTCGGCGACGGTGCGGGCGACCTTGATCAGCCGGTCGATGCTGCGCGCGGTGAAGGTGCGGCGGCGCTCGACGAGATCGGCGAGGGTGCGCTCGCCGACGCCGTCGAGCCGGCAGGTCGCGCGCAGGACGGCGCTGGTCATCTCGGCGTTGCAGCGCAGGCTCCAGCGGCGAAGCCGGGCGAGCTGGCGGTCGCGGGCGGCGACGACGCGGGCGCGCATGGCGGCGGACGACTCGCCGGGCTCGGCGGCGCGCAGCTCGGCGAGGGGGACGGGCCGGACGAAGACGTGGAGGTCGATGCGGTCGAGCAGCGGGCCCGACAGGCGCAGGCGGTAGCGCTCGATCGAGCTCGGGCCACAGGTGCATTCGCGAGCGCCGGAGTCGAGCCAGCCGCACGGGCAGGGGTTGGCGGCGGCGACGAGCAGGAACGAGGCGGGGACCTTGAGCGCGCCGTGGACGCGGTCGATCGAGACCGAGCGCTCCTCGAGGGGCTGGCGCAGGCCCTCTACGGCGGACCTGGCGAACTCGGGGAGCTCGTCGAGGAACAGGACGCCGTTGTGGGCGAGTGAGATCTCGCCCGGCCTGGGCGCGCTGCCGCCGCCGATCAGCGCGGCGGTGGAGATCGTGTGGTGCGGCGCGCGGAACGGCCGGACGTCGATCAGGCCATGGGCGAGGCCGAGCGCGGAGTAGATCTTGGTGGTCTCGAGCGCCTCGTCGCGGGTCATCTCGGGCAGCACGGTCGGGATCCGGCGCGCGAGCATGGTCTTGCCGGTGCCGGGCGGGCCGGCGAGCAGGAGGTTGTGACCGCCGGCGACGGCGATCTCGACCGCTGCGCGCGCGAGGTTCTGGCCGCGAACCTCGGCCATGTCGACGGTGGCCGCACGAGGCGCGGGCAGCGCGCGGCCGTCGGGGCCACGCAGCGCGCGCTCGCCGCGCAGCGCGGCGACGATCTCGGCGAGATCGGCGACGGGGTGGACGGCGATGCCGTCGACGACGGCGGCCTCGGCGGCGCACGGCTCGGGGACGATCAGGCCGCGCAGGCCGGCGGCGCGGGCGAGCATGGCGGCGGCGAGCACGCCGCGCACGGGGCGCACGGCGCCGTCGAGACCGAGCTCGCCGAGCACGAGGCGATCGGCGAGCGCCTCGTCGGAGATCACGCCGTCGGCGTTGAGCACGGCGAGCGCGATCGGCAGGTCGAGGCCGCAGCCCGGCTTGCGCAGGTCGGCCGGCGCGAGGTTGACGGTGACCTTCTTGAGCGGCAGGTCATGGCCGACGGTCTTGAGCGCGCTCTGGATCCTGGTGGCGCCCTCCTTGACCGACGGCGCGGCGAGCCCGACGACGCTGTACTGCGGCAGGCCGCGATCGATGGTGCATTCGACCTCGACGAGGGCAGCGTCGATGCCGACCAGGGTGCAGGACTTGACGATGGCGATCATGCTGTGGCAGCCAGCACGTCGCGGGCCAGTTTCGGGTCATGTCGAATCAGCGAGTTCCAGCGCCCGTTGTCCGGCAGGCGGACAGCCGTCCGAATTCCGGCCGGACACCGGACAAGAACGCCGCAGCGCATCGCGCACCGCCTGCTGCTGGTCGATCGGCCGCGCGGCGCAGTCCGACGCTCGGGCTGGTCGGGCCGGACCGCAGCTCGGCATCACCTACGGCGCCGGCGCGGGGATGGACTGGCGCCTGCAGCCAGGGCCGCTGGTGATCGCGAGCGCGATCGCCACGGCCCAGACCGCCAAGGGCATCGCGGAGTCGATCAAGATCGTCGACGATCTCGCGGCCACCGAGGTCCCGGCGGCCGAGCTCGAGAACTCCAAGCAGAACATGATCCGCGCGCTGCCCGCCGACTTCAGCACCAACGCGGCCGAGCCGCGGTGCGGTGCGGTGCGGTGCGGCAGGGTCCGGCAGAAGCGCAGCCGGGCTGCAACGTTTCTTCATACAGCGGTGGCGGGTCGCGAAACACAGGGCGGCCATCCTGAGCCGGTGAAAGGACGATTCACATGACCTGTCTCGCGATCGCAATCGCAGTGCTCGGCATCGCCGCGATGCGCCGCGCCCATCGGCGCTGTCACGGATACTACGGCCACGGCTGGTACGGCCCGTTCGGCCATGGCCACTGGGGCCACCACGGGTGGCACGGCAAGCGCCACGCACGGGCGCGCATGATGCTGCACGCGCTGTTCATGCGGATCGATGCGTCGCCGGCGCAGGAGCGGGCGATCATCGCGGAGTTCGAGAAGCTGCAGGACCGGATGCGCGCCGCCAAGGCGGGTCTTTCTGACGCGCGCGGCGACCTGGGCGCGGCGCTGCGCGGGCCGGCGCTCGATGACGCGGCGCTCGGCGCGGTGCTCGGCCGGGTCGACACGGCCACGGGCGAGGTGCGCGCGGCGGTGGTCGACGCGCTGCGCGGCGTGCACGGCGTGCTCGACGATCGCCAGCGCGGCCAGATCGCCGACCTGCTGGACCGCGGCGGGTGGTGGCGCGGCTTTGGCCCCTACCGCTGAGGACGTAAGCTAGTCACGTGCGGGTCTTGCTCATCGACGACGACGCGCGGCTGGCCCAGCTGCTCGACGACAACCTGCGGCCGCAGGGCGTGGCGCTCGTCCATGCCGGCGGCGGCCAGGCCGGGCTCGCCGCGCTCGCCGGCGGCGGCTTCGACGCCGTGCTGCTCGACGTCATGATGCCGGGGCTCGACGGCCTCGCCGTGCTCCGCAGGCTCCGCGAGGCGGGGCACCGGATCCCGGTGATCATGCTGACCGCGCGCGGCGACGAAGCGGACCGCATTTCCGGCCTCGAACAGGGTGCGGACGACTATGTGACCAAACCGTTCAGCCCGAAAGAGCTGACCGCGCGGGTCGCCGCGCTGCTGCGCCGGCGTGGGTCGACGGCAAGCCGATCGAGCTGACCGGGCTCGAGATCGACCTCCTGGTGGCGCTGCTGCGCCGGGCGGGCCGGGTGGTGCCGCGCGGGGCGCTGCTCGAGCTCGCCGGGCGGAGCGATGTCACGGTCGGCGAGCGCGCGGTCGACGTCCACATCTCGCGGCTGCGCAAGAAGCTCGGCGACGATCCGCCGACGCGCATCCGCACGGTGCGCGGGGTAGGCTACGTGCTGGCGCGCGCAGTGGAGGACGCATGAGCGACGATCGCGACGATGGCGAGCACGGCAAGCGGTCCGGCGAGGGCGGAGGTCGCGGCGGCGACGGCGGCGACGGCGGCGACGGCGGCCACCGCGGCGACGATCGCGACCGCGAGGTGTGGCGCGACCCGAACCACGAGCG
This sequence comes from Deltaproteobacteria bacterium, assembly GCA_005887925.1. Lineage (GTDB taxonomy): Bacteria > Myxococcota_A > Polyangia > Haliangiales > Haliangiaceae > JABFXX01. The sequence goes on from VBLP01000376.1 coordinate 8,451, forward strand.
CGAGGCGGCCGAGCTCGCGCGCGACGCCGAGCGGCTGGCACGGGACGCCGAGCGCGACGCCGAGCGGCTGGCGCGGGAGGCCGAGCGCGAGGCCGAAAGGCTGGCGCGGGCCGAGGAGCGCGAGGCGATCCGCCGCGCGCACGGCGGCGAGCCGGGCGAGCCGGGCGAGCCGGGCGAGCCGGGCGAGCCCGACGACGATCCGCTGTCGTTCGTGCGCCGCTGGGAGCAGCAGCAGGACAAGCAGTGGCAGCGCTTCGAGCGCGCGTGGCGGCGACACGCGGAGCAACGCGAGCGCTGGGAAGCGCGCCGGGCCCGGCATCGCGCCCGCTGGGAGCGGCGCCACCGCCGGTGGCGGGACCTGCACGAGGAGCGCGAGATGTGGATGCGGATGGGGGACAAGCGCGCGTGGGGTCCGTGGTGGCTGCAGGCCCGGATGCGCCGGCGGATCTTCAGCTGGCTCGCGGTCGCGTTCACCGCAGGGGCCGTCGGGATGTACCTGCTCCCCGAGCTCCGGTGGTGGCACGCGGTGGCGGCGGGCGTGGTGCTGTCGGCGATCTCGGGCGCGATCGCGTTCCGGCTGACCCGTCCGCTGCTCATGGTCGTGCGGGTCGCCCAGGACATCGGCGACGGCAAGCTCGACACCCGGCTCGACGTCAAGAGCCATCGCGGCGAGACCCGCCTGCTGGCGATCGCGATCAACGAGATGGCCGAGAGGATCCAGCAGCAGGTCGTGGATCAGCGCCAGCTGCTGGCGGCGGTATCGCACGAGCTGCGCACGCCGCTGGGCCACATGCGGGTGCTGATCGACACGGCGCGCGGCGGCGGGGCCAAGGCGATGGCCGAGCTCGAGCGCGAGGTGCTGGTGCTCGACGACCTCGTCGGGCGGCTGCTCGCGTCGTCGCGCCTGGAGTTCGGCAACCTCGACTGCCGGCCGACCGATCTCGGCGAGCTGGTCAGCGACGTCGCGACCGCGGCGGCGGTGGCGCCCGAGGCGATCGAGGCGATCGGCGACGTTCGCGCCACGGTCGATCCGACGCTGGTGCGCCGCGCGGTGGCCAACCTGCTCGACAACGCGCGCGTGCACGGCGGCGGCGCGGTGGCGGTGCGGATCGAGCGGCGCGCGCGCCAGGTCGCGATCGAGGTCGACGACGCGGGGCCGGGCGTGCCCGCGGACCGCCGCGCCGACGCGTTCCGCGCGTTCGTGCCGTCGCACGGCGGCGGCCTGGGCCTGGGCCTGGCACTGGTGTCGCGCATCGCGGTGGCGCACAACGGCGGCGCGTGGATCACGGATCGGCCGGGCGGTGGCGCGCGCGTCGGCTTCACTGTCGAGCTGGCGCCGCGGCCGGCCGACCCGCCTCGCTGATCCGGAGGGCGATTCGCTACTCGCCGCCGGCGATCGCGCCGCACGCCAGCGCCTTGCCTGGCTTGCCCTTCTTGTCGTCGTGCAGCACCAGGGTGTGGCCGACGATCGCGCCCTCGCCCTCGAGCTGGATCGAGGCGACCTGGTCGACCTGGAGGCTGGTCGTCGCCTTGGTCACGGCGAACAGGATGTCCGCGTTCGCGATCGGCTTGCCGGCCTTGGTCGCGTTGGGCCCGCAGTCAGCGCCGTCGTGGACGACCAGGTGGTACTTGCCCGGCTTGATGCCGTCGAACCAGCCGATCGAGCCGATGTTGACCGGCTGGCCCTCGTCCTGGGTGAAGGTCACCACGGTGCCCTTGATCCGCGCGCCCTTGACCGGCATCACCTGCGCCTTGGCGAGCATGGACTTGGGCGGCGGCGGCGGCTCGGGCGCCGGCGGCGGCTCGGGCGCCGGTGGGGGCTCGGGCGCCGGCGGCGGTGGCGGCTCGGGCGCCGGCGGGGGTTCCTTGGGCGGAGCGGGTTCTGGCTTCTTCCCACCGCAGGCGGCGATCGCCAGGATCGAGATCAACATCGCAGTGTGCTTCATTGGCCTTCCTCTTCCGGATCGGGACCCTCTCATGATGCAGGTCGCGCTGCCGCGGCGACCGCGGCGAGCGCGATCGCAGCTGGCGCGAACCACGTGGTCATGCCGCGACTGTACGCGACCGCCTGTCGCGGGTGGGCCGAGGTGCACCCGATCGCTCGGAGAACACCGGAGGCGCCGCGCTGCTGCAGCGACTGACCGCCGCGCCTGACGACCGCGCAAGAGCTGGAAATACGGCAGCTCCGGCGCGCGGTGGGGCAAAGATGTCAACCGTGCCGGGAGTCCGAGGCTCTATAGTCTGCGTGCAGGTTCGAGGACACATGCTTACTGGAGCTCGGCTAGACGTGGTGTCACGAGCAGATGCAAGGAGCCGCTTGCTCGGCGAGCTCGCGGCCGCGCCGGCGCGCAAGGGTTACGGCATCGCCTACGATCTGCTCGGCAACCGTGCCGAAGCCGAGGAGGCGGTGCAGGAGGCCCTCGCCAGGGCGTGCGAATCGATCGCGGACCGGCGGGATCCGGCCGCCGCGCCTGCGTGGTTCCTGCGCATCGTGACTACGATGTGCCTGCGGACCTTGCGGCGGCGCCGGTTGCGCCGCCGGCTGTTCGGCTGGTGGCCGGGCAAGGACAACGAGGGCGATGCCGGGTCGGTCACCGCCGACACCGGGACCGATGACATCGCCGAGCGCATGCACGGCGCCGGTGCCGCCGCGCCCAGCGAGGCGCTCGCCGATCACGAGGCGCTCGACGCGATGCTCGGCCGGCTCGACCAGCTGTCACCGCAGCAGCGCACGGCGCTCGTGCTGCGCTACGGCCACGACCTACCAGTCGCGCAGGTCGCCGAGCTCATCGGCGTGGAAGTGGCGACGGTCAAGACGCATCTGGTGCGAGGCCTCGCCCGGCTGCGCGATCTGATGGAGGAACACCGATGACGCTATCGACTTGTGATCAAGTTGCCGAGCGCCTGGCGCTGGGAGAACCGCTCGACGAGCTGTCCGAGCACGCCGCGACCTGCGCCGGCTGCCAGGGACTGCTCGCCGTGTCGAGCCAGCTCGGCGCGGCCCGCCACGCCGTCGACCCCGGCCTGGGCTTCTCGGCGCGGATGACGGTCGGGGCGCAGCATCGCCTCGTGGTGCGGCGGCGCCGCCGGCTCGCGGCCGGGCTCGCGGCCACCGTCGCCAGCGGCGCGCTCGGCGTGCTGCTCGTCGCGCACGCGCCGGCCGAGTCGCCCCGCGTCGTGACGACCCAGCCGGCCCCGACGCCGACGACCCACCAGGACGTCCCCGAGCCCGAGCCGCCGAGCGCCACCGACGACGACCTCGCCGCGCTGGTGCAGCTCGCCGACGTCGACCACGCGAGCCGGCTGTCCGCGCACTGGAGCCACATCAAGAAGCCCCTCGCGCCCTACAAGAAGTTGCTCGAGGACAGCGAAGGAGACGTCCCATGACCCGCATCCGCACCCTGTTCGTGACCGTGCTGCCGTCGATGGTCGCGGGCGGATTTCTGTTCGCGAGCGCGTTCGACCGCCACCCGCGGCGTGATCGTCTCGCAGGCCGATCCGCGGCCACGCGGCCGGACGCCGCTGCCGCCCGTGCCGCCGCCACCGCCCGCGCCGCCGGCGGGGATGCCGGTCCCGCCCGCGCCGCCCATGCCGCCGACCGTGCAGATCCGCGGCCGCCACGGCCACGGCCACGGCCTGTCGGTGTCGATCCACGATGGCAAGATCGAGGTCGATGGCATCGCCGAGCTGGTCGGCGAGCAGCTCGACAGCGTCGCCACCCTGCTCGACCACATGTCCGACGTGCCGCCCGAGGTCCGCGACCGGCTGCGCGCCCGGATCAAGGCGGTGCGCGAGCGGGTCAGCGCACGGCTCAGCCGGCTCAAGAGCCTCGATCTCGACAAGCTCGATCGGCTCGGCCCCGAGGTCGAGCGGCTGGGCGACGAGATCGAGAAGGAGATGGAGGGGCTCGACAGGGACCTGGCCCAGCTCGACAAGTTCGGCAAGGGCGTCGCCAGGAAGTTCGGCCGGGACTTCGCCCGCGGCGTCGGCCCGGGCAATCCCAGCGCGGCCCCGGTGATCAACCACGGCAGCGAGGACGGCGACGACGACGACGATGATGACGACGACGACAAGGGCGCGGCGGTGATGCCGCCCAGCATCGACAGCGATATCGATCCGGCGAACCTGGGGCCGGCGATCGCCTCGCTCAAGAACCTCGGCCTCGACGGCGCGCAGCGCGCCAAGCTCGCCGCGCTGCGCGCGAGGGCCGACAGCGAGGTCGCCGGCGCCAAGCGCGAGCTCGAGCAGCTGTCGAGCGAGCTGCACGACGCGCTGCTCGCCAGCGCGGTCAACGAGGCCGAGATCACGCGCAAGATCGACTCGATCAGCCAGCGCGAGGCCGTGATCCGCAAGGCGCGCATCCTGACCTGGGTCCGGGCGCGCGACGTCCTCCGCGCGGACCAGCGCAGGATGATCGAGGCCGCGGTCAAGAAGAGCCACGAGCACTGATGCTCTGATCGCGCCGCTCGCGCCGCCGCGCTCGAGGTGCGCCGGCGAGCCTTCGTCGCTGGGCACAGCCGGGCCCATTGCGTCTACAATGTGGATCGGTGCAGGCGCCGTTCACGCGACCCAAGGTTGGCTTCGTGCTCTCGGGCGGCGGCTCTCGCGGTGCCTATGAAGCTGGAATCATTCATTATCTGAGGACCGACCTCGCCAAGCAGCTCGGCCGCCACGTCCCGATCGACATCGTGAGCGGCACGTCCGTCGGCGCGATCAACGCCGCCTTCCTCGCCGCGACCATGGCCGACCCCGACCTGCAGGCCGCCCAGCTGGTCGCCGCGTGGCGCGCCCTGCGCATCGAGGAGCTGATCAGCCTGCGGCCGATCGACGTGCTGCGGGCCGCGCGCCTGCTCCTCGGCGGCGAGCCACCCCCGCCCGAGCCCGGCAGCTTCCGCTACGGCGGCCTGCTCGAGACCAGCGGCCTCGAGCGCTTCGTCGTGCGCGTCATCCCGTGGCGCGGCATCGATCGCAGCCTGCGCGATCGCCACCTCCACGCGATCTCGGTCTCGGCGACCCACGTCGGCACCGGCCACACCGTCGTGTTCCTGTCGAGCGCCGAGCCCGTGCCCCGCGAGTGGAGCCGCGATCCCTTCGTGCGCCACCGCGCCGCGCGGATCGGCCCGCGGCACGTCCTGGCCTCCGCCGCGATCCCGATGCTGTTCCCCGCCGTCAAGATCGGCGACGAGTACTACACCGACGGCGGCCTGCGCCAGAACACGCCGATGTCGCCCGCGATCCGCCTCGGCGCCGACCGGCTGCTCCTGGTGTCGCTGCGCCACGTCGCGCCCCAGACCAAGGAGCTGCAGCGCGAGCACGCCGAGGCGTTCCCCAAGCCGCTGTTCCTCG
>VBLP01000376.1:13839-16978 GCA_005887925.1 Deltaproteobacteria bacterium
TTCGACGACATGATGAACCACGCGCTGGTCCGGCTGCGCGGCGCCCCGCTGCGCCGGATCCAGGCCGTCCACATCCGGCCGTCCGAGGATATCGGCGCGCTCGCCGCCGAGTTCGTCCGCTCCGGCCGCATGCGCGTCCACGGCCGCGTCGCGCGCCGGCTGATCCACCGACTCGCCGCCGGCGAGGCCCGCCACGAGAGCGACCTCCTGTCCTATCTCCTGTTCGACGGCACGTTCGCGTCCCAGCTGATCGAGCTCGGCCGCCACGACGCGGCCCGCAAGGCCGACGAGCTCGCCCAGCTGTTCGACATCTCTCCCGCCGCCGCCCAGGCCCACGCGTAGCGCCGCGTGGATCGTCCGCACGCTATGCTCATGCACTGGTGACGCTGGTGATGCGAATCACGGTGCTCGTGGCGGTGCCGCTGATCGTCACGTACCGCGTGGTGCGTCGGCTGCTCGGAGCGCGCGCCGACGAGACACTCCCGCCGCCGGGGTGACGGTTTCACGCGGCCGCTCCGGCAGCGGCTCGGCGGGCATGGCACGGTGTGGGCCATGATTCGACAGTCGACGATCGAGCGCGCTGCGAGCCGGGCGCTCATCCTGGCCCTGATCGCCGCGGCGTGCGGCGGCGGCAAGCCATCGGCGACGGCGCCGGGCCCTGCCACCGCCACGGCGAGCGCAGAGGGCGCACCCGCGCCGGCGGCTCCGGCGGCCCGGCCGGCGGACCCCGAGGATGCGCACCTGCCGCTATGGGGCGAGGTGAGGCACGGCCAGCTGGCGAACGGCCTCCAGTACTACGTGTACAAGCACGGCAAGCCGGAGAAGCGGGCGTTTCTGTGGCTGGCGGTCAACGCGGGCTCGGTGCAGGAGGACGATGACCAGCGCGGCCTGGCGCACTTCGACGAGCACATGGCGTTCAACGGGACCAAGCGGTTCCCCAAGGCGGCGATCGTCAACTACCTCGAGAAGATCGGCATGCGGTTCGGCGCGGACCTCAACGCGCGCACCGGCTTCGACGACACGGTCTACGAGCTCGAGGTGCCGAGCGACGACCCGGCGTTCATCGCCAAGGGGCTCGACATCCTGCACGACTGGGCCGGCGACGTCAGCTACGACCCGGTCGAGGTCGACAAGGAGCGCGGGGTGGTGATGGAGGAGTGGCGGCTCGGCCGCGGCGCGCAGCAGCGGCTGTTCGACAAGCAGGCGCCGGTGCTGTTCAAGGGCTCGCGCTACGCGGTGCGGCTGCCGATCGGCCTGCCGGAGGTGATCCAGAAGGCGCCGCGCGACAAGCTGTCTCGGTTCTACAAGGACTGGTACCGGCCGGACCTGATGGCGGTGATCGCGGCCGGCGACTTCGACACGGCGGCGATCGAGAAGGAGATCCAGGCGCGGTTCGCGGACCTCAAGGGCCCGGTCAAGGAGCGGCAGCGCACCGTCGCGGGGGTGCCGAAGGCGGACGGCACGCGGGTGTCGATCGAGACCGATCGCGAGATGCCGGCGACGCTGGTGCTGGTCTACAACGTGATCCCGCACCGCCCCGAGGCGTCGTATCGCGACTTCCGGCGGATCGTCGTCGAGCAGGTGTACCAGGCGATCCTCAACGAGCGGCTCGCCGTGATCGGCCGGCGGCCGGACGCGCCGTTCGCGCAGGCGGGTGCCGGGATCGACAGCCCGACGCGCGAGATCGATGCGTTCGTCCGCGAGGCCCAGGCCAAGGCCGGCAAGGCCGAGGCGACGCTCGAGAGCCTGTTCACCGAGGTGGTGCGGGTCGAGCAGCACGGGGTGACCCAGAGCGAGCTCGACCGCGCCCGCGCCATCCTGCAGCGGCTCTACGATCAGAACCAGGCCGAGGACCCGACGGCGGACAGCCGGCTCTACACCGAGGAGCTGACCCGGCACTTCTTCGAGGGCGAGTTCGTGATCGGCCGCAAGGCCGAGGCCGACCTGGCGCGCAAGTACCTGCCGACGATCACGCTGGCCGAGATGAACTCGCTCGCCAAGTCGTTCGGCGGCGCGGACAACCGCGTGATCCTGATCGACGGGCCGGAGTCGGACAAGGCGTCGCTGCCGACGCGGGAGCGCGTGCTGGCGATCGTCGACGACGTCGCGAAGCGCAAGATCGAGCCGTGGGAGGACAAGGCGGTGACGGCCAAGCTGATGGAGCAAGCGCCGGCGCCGGGCAAGATCGTCAAGGAGGTCCGCCGCGAGGCGGTCGGGCTGGCCGAGTGGACGCTGTCCAACGGCGTGCGCGTGATCGTCAAGCCGACGGACTTCGAGGCCGACCAGGTGTCGCTGCTCGGCACCTCGCCGGGCGGGGTGGCGGTGGCGGGCGACAAGGCCTACCCGGACGCGCGGTTCGCCGACGACATCGCCGGCGTCGGCGGGGTCGGCGACCACGACGCCGAGGAGCTGGGCAAGATGCTGGCGGGCAAGCACGTCACGGCGGCGCCGGACATCGGCGACACCACCGAGTCGATCGAGGCCAGCGCGTCGGCGCGCGATCTCGAGACGATGTTCCAGCTCGTCCACCTCGAGCTCACCGCGCCGCGCAAGGACGAGCGCGCGATCGGCGTATGGAAGACCAACCTGATCGAGCAGCTGAGCAACCGGCTGCGCGTCCCCGAGGTCCAGTTCTCGATCCAGTCGCAGGAGCGGCTGTACCACAACCACCCGCGGCGCAAGCCGGCCGAACCGGCCGACGTGCAGAAGGCCGATGCCGACCGCGCACTCGCGTTCTATCGCGACCGCTTCGGCGACGCGTCGGACTTCACGTTCGTCATCGTCGGCGCGTTCGACCCGGCGGCGCTGCGCCCGCTGGTCGAGACCTACCTGGCGAGCCTGCCGGCGAAGGGCCGCAAGGAGAAGGAGAAGGACCTCGGCATCCGCAAGGTGCGCGGCGTGGTCAAGCAGGTCTGGCACCTCGGCCAGGAACCCAAGGCGCGGGTCCAGCTGCTGTTCCACGGCGACGAGACCTGGACGCGCGACAAGGATCGCGACCTGTTCATCCTGGGCCAGGTGCTGACGATCCTGCTGCGCGAGGTGCTGCGCGAGGACAAGGGCGGCGTCTACGGCGTCGGCGTCGGCGGCGCGCTCACCCGCTCGCCGCACCAGGAGCGCAGCTTCTCGATCTCGTTCGGCT
>VBLP01000379.1:0-8663 GCA_005887925.1 Deltaproteobacteria bacterium
ATGCCGGCGGTGACCTCGCGCCGGACCACGCGCAGCACGTCGCGGGTGCGGACGTCGCCGAGCGCCAGCGCGCGGATCACGGTCGACACGGTCTGCGAGCCCGCGTTGCCGCCGGTGCCGATCAGCAGCGGCACGAAGAACGACAGCGCGACGACCTTGGCGAGCTCGTCCTCGAAGTAGCGCAGCACGGTGCCGGTGGCGGTCTCGGCGACGAACAGCAGGATCAGCCAGGTCAGCCGGCTGCGCACGGTGCGGGCCAGCGAGGTCAGGAAGTACGGTGCGCGGCCGGCGAGCTTGCCGGACACCGCGCCCTGGTTGAGGATGCCGGTGCCCGCGGCGTCGAGCGCGGCGCCGAGACCACCGTCGGATCGATGCCGAGGCGCTGGGCCGCGAGCGGGATCGTCGCGCCGACGGCGTTGGCCCAGGTGCAGACCACGAGGATCGTCACCGCGACACGCGGAGCGGCACCACGCCGACCAGCTTCGGTCCGTCGCACACGTAGCAGTTGACCGCGACCTCGATGTCGTCCGCGTTCATCCGCAGGATATCGAGCGCATCGCCGGCGGTACGGGCGGCGGCGCGCAGCGGCGACTCGCCGCTGCTTCGGTCGCAGCGCCAGATCTTGGGCGTCATGATCCGGCCGATCGCCGACTCGGGATAGGCGAGCAGGCGATCGATCGTCGCCTTCTCGTCGGGCGCGTAGGCGCTGTCGATCCGGGCGCGCTGATCCGGCGACATCGCGCCCAGGATCGCGACCTCGTGATCGGTCGGCAGGAACGCGAGCAGGCGGCAGGTGCGCGGCGCGTCGACCTGGCCGAGCAGCTGCGCGGCGACCACCGGGTGCGCGGCGCGCAGCATCGCGGCCCCGCGGCGGTCGTCGATCGCGTCGAGGATCGCGCGGTCCTCCTCGATCGGCCGGCGCGACAGGTCGCGGCCGAGGTCGGCGGGCCGGAACTGCTTGACCGCGGCCTTGAGCGCGGCCGGATCGCCGCTCTTCAGCGCGGCGTCGACCGGGGCGAGATCGGGGATCGGAACGGCGTTGTGGACTGGCTCGTCGGCGTCGGGAGCTCCACTCATCGCTCCACCTTCGGCGAAGCCGCGGCGACCGACAACCCCGGCGGCCATCGAGATGTCGTTAAGACGCTGCGAGCTGCTACGTTGCGCCCGATGGCGGACACGTCGCGCTTTCCGCTCGAGCTGCCGTGCCGGCTGTCGAAGTCGGTGCTGTGGCGCCTGCAGCGCCGGTTCTACGAGCGCCAGGGGATGGCGGCGTGGAGCGACGGTGTCGTCCCGCATCAGGTCACCAGCAATCCCTACATGGCGCGGGCCTACCTGTACATCGTCGAGCTCGGCGCCGGCACGGGCCGGCTCGCGTTCCAGTTCCTGCGCCACTTCGACCGCCTGCTCGCCGGCTCGCCGTTCCGCGACCTCGCGTTCCGCTACGTCATGACCGACGTCGCCGAGCCCAACCTCGCGGCCTGGCGGGCGCATCCCCTGCTCGCGCCGTGGCTCGCGTCGGGCCGGCTCGACCTCGCGCGGTTCGACGCCGCGCGCGACGACGCGATCGCGCTCGAGCACGGCGGCGCGACGCTGGCGCCGGGGACCGTGCACAACCCCGTCGTCGTCATCGCCAACTACGTGCTCGACAGCCTGCCGCTCGACGGGTTCTCGGTGAAGGACGGCCGGCTGCACGAGTGGCGCGTCCGGCTGTGCTCGACCCATCCCGACACCGATCTCGACGACCCCGACGTGCTGTCGCGCGCCCGTCTGGCCGTCGAGCTCTGCCCGCTGCCGCCCGGTGCGTACGGCGACGCGGAGCTCGACCGCATCCTCGACGAGTATCGCGGCCTGTCCGACACCGCGTTCACGTTCCCGTCGGCCTCGCTCGCGTGCCTGTCCCGGCTATCGCGGCTCGCCGGCGGCCGCCTGCTCGTCCTGTCGACCGACAAGGGCGATGCCCGCGAGGACGCGCTCCGCGCGCCGACCGGCACGAACCTCACGCTGCACGGCAGCTTCTCGATCTCGGTCAACTACCACGCGGTCGCTCGCTTCGTGCACCACCGCGGCGGCGAGGCGCTGACCTGTCCCGACCGCCCGCACGCGATCACGACCTGCGCCTTCGTGCTCGGGCCGCCGCCGGGCGGCGCCGTCGAGACCCGGGCGGCCTACGCCGAGGCGATCGACGCGCAGCGGCCCGACGACCTGTTCTCGCTCCAGCAGGCGATGGAGCGCGGCCACGGCGAGCTGTCGCTCGATCACTGGATCGCCTACCTGCGCTTCACCGATCACGATCCGAAGCTCCTCGCGGACGCCGTGCCGTTCCTCACATCGCTGATCGGCGGCGCCACCGGCGCCCAGCGCGACGAGCTCCTGCGCGTGCTGGTCCGCACCTGGGACGGCTACTTCCCGATCGGCGAGCCCGACGACCTGGGCGGGGCGCTCGGCGCGCTCGCGTCGGCGATGGCGGCGTGGCCGGAGGCGATCGGCTTCCTCGAGGGCTCGCTGCGCTGGCACGGCCGGCAGGCGCGCACGCTGCTCGCGCTCGCCCGGTGCCGCCGCGAGCTCGGTCACGCGGAGGCCGCGCGCGAGCTCGTCGACGAGGCCGTCGCGATCGACCCGACCTGCGAGGTGGCAATCGCGCTAGGCTAGCCGCGATGACGCGCGCGACCCCCGCATCGCTCTGCCTGCTCGCGTTCGCGAGCTGCTGTCCGCCCGAGCCCGCCAGGACCGCGACGACCGCGGCGACCGCGGCCGCGCCCCGGCCCGGCACCGACGTCCGCGATCTGGCGACGCCCGAGGAGGTCCACCTCCACAACCTGCACCAGCTGACGTTCGGCGCCGACAACGCCGAGGCGTACTGGTCGTTCGCCGGCGACCGGCTGATCATGCAGACCAACCGCGCGCCCTACAAGTGCGACCAGATCGAGGAGCTCACCGTCGCGACCGGGCAGCGCAAGCTGGTGTCGACCGGCAAGGGCCGCACGACCTGCTCGTACTTCTTGAAGGGCGACCAGGAGATCATCTACGCGTCGACCCACGAGGCGTCGCCCGAGTGCCCGACGCCGCCCGACATGTCCCAGGGCTACTACTGGGGCCTGTTCGACTACGACATCTATCGCGCCAGTGCCGACGGCTCGAACCTGCGCCGGCTGACCAGCGAGCCCGGCTACGACGCCGAGGCGACCGTGTGCCCCGCCGACGGCAGCATCGTGTTCACCTCGATCCGCTCCGGCGACCTCGAGCTGTGGCGGATGGACGCCGACGGCAAGAACTTGAAGCAGCTGACCAGCTCGCCGGGCTACGACGGCGGCGCGTTCTTCTCGGCCGACTGCTCGCGGATCGTGTGGCGGTCGTCGCGGCCTCAGGGCAAGGACCTCGAGGACTACAAGGCGCTGCTCGCCCGGCACCTGGTCAAGCCGACGAAGATGGACCTCTACATCGCCAACGCCGACGGCTCGGACGCGCGCCAGTTGACCTACCTGCCGGGCGCGTCGTTCGCGCCGTTCTTCTTCCCCGACGGCAAGCGCGTGATCTTCGCGTCGAACTACCTCGCGCCCAAGGGCCCCGAGTTCGACCTGTTCGCGATCGACACCGACGGCAGCCACCTCGAGCGCATCACCTACGCCCGCGGGTTCGACGGCTTCCCGATGTTCTCCCCCGACGGCAAGACCCTGGCGCTGTCGTCGAACCGGCGCGACGTCGTCAAGGCCGCCGGCGGCGAGGTCTACCGGATCACCGGCGGCCCCGCCGGCGAGCACGACACCAACGTGTTCGTCGCCGAGTGGGTCGATCGCCCGCGCGGCGCCCCGGGCACCGAGGCTCGGCCGTCGTCGCCCGAGACCGCCGCGGCCGACCGCTTCGCCGACGCGGTCCGCTACCTGCTGGGTCGAGGACCAGCTCAAGGCGGCCGGCACCGAGCCCGGCGCCGCGGGCGCGTGGCGCCAGCCGTTCCAGGTCACCACGGCCGTCACGCGCAAGCCCGAGACCGAGATCGCCCTCGACGGCGTGCGCCTCGCCGCCGCCGACGCGACGCCCGTTGCGTCATCGGCCAGCGCCACCGCCGCCGGCGAGCTCGTCCCCGTCGGCTGGGGCATCGTCGACGAGGCGACCCGGCTCGACGACTACCAGGGCAAGTCGGTCAAGGGCAAGATCGCGCTGGTCCATCGCTTCGTGCCGCCGGCCGCCAAGCTCGACGCCGCCGCGACCGCGCGGCTGGGCGATCTGCGCTACAAGGCGTTCATCGCGCGCGGCAAGGGCGCGATCGGCCTGGTCGTCGTCGACGATGGCGATCCGACGCAGGACGAGGCGCCGCTGCCCCGGCTCGCCGCCGCCGAGAGCGAGTCGCAGATCCCGATCGTCATCATCACCCGCAAGGCCGCCGCCAACCTCGCCAAGGGCAGCCACAAGGCGCGCCTGGCCGTCGCGCTCCAGCCCACCCGCACCGAGACCAGCAACGTGATCGGCATGATCCGCGCCGGCGGCGCCGCCCGGCAGCCCGGCGTGACCGCAGGTCAACGCCGTCCACAACGGCGCCGACGACAACGCCTCCGGCGTCGCCGGCCTGCTCGAGGTCGCGCGCATCGTCGCGCAGCACCGCGGCGACATCGTCCACGACATCTACTTCATCGCGTTCTCCGGCGAGGAGATGGGCGACCTCGGCAGCGAGTACTACGTCAAGCACCCGGTGACCGGCGAGCCGGTGACCGCGATGATCAACATGGACATGATCGGCCGGATGAAGATGAACAAGCTCTACATCAACGGCGGCGAGTCGGCCAGGGAGTGGCGCGACCTCGTCCTCCCGGCGTGCGCCAAGCAGCGCGTCGAGTGCACGGTCGGCGGCTCGGGCTACGGCCCGTCGGACCACATGCCGTTCTACATCGCCGGCTCGCCCGTCCTGTTCTTCTTCACCGGCAGCCACAGCGACTATCACACCGCGACCGACGACGCCGACAAGATCAACGCGATCGGCGGCGCGCGCGTCGCCGCGATCGCCGGCAACGTCACCCTCGCCGTCGCCGCGATCAAGGGCCTGACCTACGTCAAGGCGCCGCCCGAGCCGATGGGCGGCGATGTCCCGCGCCGCGGCGCCTCGCTCGGCACCGTGCCGTCCTACGACGAGGACCCGTCGCGCCCCAAGGGCCTGGTCCTGTCCGACGTCATCCCCGACGGTCCGGCCGCCCGGGCGGGCCTCAAGGCCGGCGACCGCATCACCCAGATCGACACCCACGAGATCGCCAACGCCGCCGACCTCATGTTCGTGCTCACCATGGCCAAGCCCGGCCAAGAGGCCAAGATCACCTACGTCCGCGATGGCAAGGCATTCACCGTCACCGCCACGTTCGGCAAGCCGCGCAGCCGCAAGTGACGGCCACAGCGGCAGTTCGCCACGATCTCCTGCACAGAAGATGGTAAGTCTGCCCGCAGACATGGAATGGCTGCGCGCCGCACGCACCGAGAGATCGACTGACAGACCTCGATGTGCGGAAAGTCGTGGCGGCGATCGAGCGCTGCTGTTGCACTGCGCTCATCATGCGCCCTGGCCTTGCCGCCCTCGCCGTCCTCCTCGCACCCGCCGTCGCTGCGGCGCACGTGCGGATCACCTCGCCGACGCCGCGACTCTCCGATCAGCTCAAGCAGCGTCACTGCGGCATGGCCGGCAGCGCGCGCGCGAACGTCCAGACCTACAAGCCGGGCTCGAAGCTCCACCTCGTATGGGACGAGTACGTCGTGCACCCCGGCTGGTTCCGGGTCTCGTTCCAGCAGAACGGCGACACGTTCGAGGTTCCGCCGATGAGCAATGGCCCGACCGGCAGCGGCACCGCGTCGAACTACCCGACCGAGAATCTGACCGGGAAGACCGACCCCGCCACGGGCAGCCTGATCATCGCCGACCGGATCGCGCACGGCACGCTCAGCCTCGATGTCACGCTGCCCAGCGTCGAGTGCAGTAACTGCACGCTGCAGCTGACCCAGATGATGACCGACAAGCCACCGTACTCGATGGACACCGCCAGCGACGACATCTACTACGCCTGCGTCGACCTCGTGCTCTCGAACGCCGCGCCGGCGACCGATGCCGGCGCCGGCGGCCCCGGCACCGGCCCCGACGGCGGCGGCGGCGGCACCGGCGGCACCTCCGGTGGCTGCAGCGCCGCGGGCGGCGCGTCGATCTTCCTCGCTCTCGCCGTCCTCGGCCTCCTGCGCCGGCGGCGCGTGTAGCGTAGGGCGCAGCGCCCGGGAGGCGGCGCGAGGTATGTGCGGAGCAAGGCCCGGCCAATCCTGGTCACGGTCGCGGCCGCCGACCCCATCCGCTCGCGGCCGCCCACGGCGAGCCGCGTTGACGTCTCGCGAGCGCCCCTTCGAGCCCCAGGCGGTCTCAGATCAGGCCGTCGAGCCACGGTGCGGGGAGCAGCCCCGGCGGGGCGGTGGTGAGCACGGCCCGCTCGATGCGCCGGCCGTCATCGCGCCGGCGAACCGGCGCGGAGCGCCCCCGCGTCTCGACGATCATCCCGGCATGGATCACCCACGAGACGACGCCGGCCTCCGGGGACAGGATCACACCGCGGTAGCCGAGCGCGGGCGCGGTCGGGCTGGCGGCGTCGGTCACCGGCGCGGCCTCGAGCAGCTCGACGATCGCTGCGGCGGACGGCCCTGCGATCGACCATGCGGGGTCGGGGCGGCCCGAGAACACCAGCGCGGTTGCCTGCAGCGCGTCGCTACTTGAGCTTGATGTGGCCATGCTTCACGTTCATGAACGTCGCGAACTCGGTGTAGACGCCGCGGTTCGCCGTGCGCGGATCCGTGATCTCGTGACCCGAGTTGTCGACGTTCGTGGCGGCCGTGCCGCCCGGCTTGTGCGACCACTTGCCCGTCATGTCCTTGCGGTACCAGTGGAAGTCGTAGCCCGGTGCGATGACCAGCGCCACGAGGTGGCCGGCCGCGGGGAAGTGGTTGTCCGCCGCCGGCGTGTCGATCAGCGCGTCGCTCACGGCGCCGGCCTTCACCGCCGCCGCCGTGATCTCTGCGTACATGTGGCCGGTGGCGCGTCCGGGCTGAGCGAACGTGTCCGATCGATAGTCAGAGCCGTAGTTGTAGCAGTTATTGCCAGATTGCCGCGTCGAGCCGTCATTCCACCAGGTGGGCTCGAAGATCGGCGCCTGATTCTCGTGCTGCACGACGATGATCGGTGGGAAGTGCCACGGTGGCGGCAGCAGCGTCCCCGGTCCGGGCTTCAGCGCGGCCTCGGCGTCCTTCGCGATCACGCTGGCGGCGCGGTGATCGAGCTTGAAGCGGTTGAGCAGGCTGTCCTGGCTCACGAAGCTGTGCTCGAGCCCGGGCTCGTCGAGGTGCACCGCCGTCTGGTCGGCGAACAGACGGTCGGCGCTGATCAGGAACCGCTGCGGCAGCTGGGTCTTGGCGCCGTCGAGGTGCTCGACGATGATCCCGCGGTAGCCGAGGCGGTGACGCGCCGGCGCGGCGTGCGCAGGGTCGACGCTGTGCCCGAGCTTGATCTTGTCGAGTACGTGCTCCGCGTCCTTGCCGTCCAGCTCGATCTTGGGATTCTCACGGCCGCTGAAGCAATCGATGGTGATTCGAATTTTCATATCCCCTCCCCCTTCTCTGATCGATGCAAGACTGACCGATCGATTACACATCGCAAGGACGATTTTGCGATTCGCTCACAACATCACTTCTACATGGATGCTGCACGGCGATACCGAATTTCGGCCATCGCGATGGCAGGAACCGCCGGTCAGTTGTCGAGCTGGGCGAGGCGATCCTCGAGATCGGCCACCACCGCCCTGGCCTGGGCGACGAGGTTGCGCGCGGTGGCGAGGTCGCGCTCGAGCCGGATGACCTCGCGCTCGCGCTGCAGGACGTCGCCCTGCGCGGTCCGCAGCGCGGCCTCGAGGCGCTGGCGCTCGGCGGCGGCGCGGGCGCGCTCGGCCTCGGCGCGGCGCAGCTCGGCGGCGGCCTGGGCGCGCGCGGCGGCGGCCTCGCGATCGCGGCGGCGCTTGATCTCGTCGGCGTCGCTGCGGTGGTGCACGGCCGTGGTCTCGGTGTCGCTGGCTGCGCTCGCCGGCTCGGGCGCGCGGCGCGGCTGGACCGGGAACGGGATCACGTTGTTGATGCCGATCGCCTCGAAGCCGGGCGGATCGCGATCGGCGGTGAGCGCGCCGGGGGCGTCGGGGTCCCAGCCGCCGGCGGCGGCGAGCGCCGACAGGGTCTGGGTCACGCGGCGCAGCGTGACCTCGTTCGCGACGTGCTGCGCGTCGCCGAGGATCTGGACCGCGCGGGCGCGCAGGCCGGCGATCGCCTCGCGGTGCGCGGCGGTGGCGCCGAAGTCGCCGCGGCGGACGCGCTCGGCGGTATCGAACAGCGCCTCGAACGCGGGGCGCGCGCGCCACCACAGCTGATCGACGACCCACGCCGAGATCGGCGGCCGCGTGAGCCTGGCGAGCCTGGCCGCGCCGGTCTTGTCGCCCTCGGCCTTGAGCTCGGCGGCGAGTCGCTTGCGCTCGGTCACTAACTGATCGAGCGGAGCCTGGAACAGGGTCTCGACTGCGTGCTCGTAGCGCATCACTCGCATCGTATCAGCGCGCGAAGCCGCACGGTGCTCGGGAGCTCGCGCTTGCGCGCATGTGCTGTGGCATCAAGCA
>VBLP01000379.1:8683-14566 GCA_005887925.1 Deltaproteobacteria bacterium
GCAGTGCAATCCGTGCACGGCGTCGCCGCGGCGCGGCGCTGGGGACCTCCGGGAGCGCCACGGTGGCCTCCGACGGTGCCGCACGACGCGAGCCCCACGCAGGCGGATCACTGGCAGGAAACGATTCCAGCCCTGCTTCATCGACGATGTCCCAGTCGGAGCGCGTCGGCATGGTGGCACGAGGTGCACTCGATGTGCCGGTCTCGATGTGCCAGTCTCGATGTGCCAGTCTCGATGTGCCATCACGCCGCGCGCAAGCGGCGAAGTCCCCAGGCAGCCAGGAGGAGCGCGCCCAGTGCGCCCAGGACCGCGACGATCGTGCGGGTCGTGCGGGCGCGGCTCGGCTCGGGGACCTCGGAGCCAACGAGGGTGGCGGCGGCGTCATCGTCGTTCCACTCAATGACGAGGGCCACGTAATCTGGGCCCTCGAGGCCCGGGACATCTTGGGAGAGAGAGGGCTGCATGCCGGCTCAAGGAGCAACCCACGTGCCGGTGCTTTTCCTGCGACGGGATTGAGCGCATGCTCTCGGGGAATGTCGCAGAGCGAGCGGCGGATCCGGTGGATCGCGATCGGCCTCGCCGGGATCGCCTTGCCGACGGTGGCCGTCTCGGTCGTCCTGACCTGGCGGGCCGGCCGGTGGTCGGATGCGCACGGCCTGCCCGCGAGCCGTCACGTATCGGCGGCGGATCTTGCCAGGCTCAAGCCGGGAGCGGTGGTCCAGGTCGAGGGCGGCATCCGGGTGGCCGATGCCGCGGTGGCCTCGGCGCTCGGCCTGGGTCGCGACGACACGATCCTCGCGATCTCGGGGCGGCCGGTGACGAAGGTGCCCGAGCTGTCCGGCATCCTGCGCGAGCTCGGCATCCTCCGGCCGCGCAGCCTGTTCGTCGATCTGCTCCGCGATCGCCAGACCGTGCTCGAGCGCTGGGAGATCGACGGTGACCTCGACACCGCGCGGCGCGCCGACATCGCGGCCAGCGCGTCGTCGCGACCGCTCGATCCGCTGGTCGCGACGGTGAAGCAGCTCGACGACACCACCTTCGAGGTGCCGCGCGCGACGGTCGAGGCGTGGACCGCGGATCCGACGCTGGTGACCTCGGGCGGCCGGGGGATCCCGATGCTCGATCCCGGCCTCGAGCACGGCTTCAAGCTCTACGCGATCCGGCCGGGCTCGGTGTATGCGGCGCTCGGCCTCCAGAACGGCGACGTGGTCCGCGCCATCGACGGCACCGAGATCGGCTCGGGCTATCAGATCCGCGAGCTCATCGCCCGCAGCACGCGGCAGATCTCGATCGATATCGTGCGTCGCGGCCAGCCGATCATCCTCAACTACCTGATCAAATAGGGGATCGGCACCATCCGGATTTCCGTGGACGCGATGTCAGACCCATTTGATACTGAACAGATGTTCCATGACTGAAGACCCCCGAGACCTGTTCGCGAAGGCGAAGGGCGTGGCGGCCACGGCGCGCACCACGTGGATCCATCAGATGGTGAAGATGGGCCGCCAGCTGGAGCGGCCGGAGGAGCTCGCCGAGCGCTGGGGGCTCGATGCGCTGCGCGGCCGCCTGATCGAGCTGTCGGGGCGCGGCGCGACGGCGACCTTGACCGTCGCGATGGAGCTGGTCGTCGAGGCGCAGCAGGCGTCCGAGCCGGTCGCCTGGGTGACGCTCGGCAACGCCACCTTCTATCCGCCCGACGCGGCGGACAGCGGGGTCGATCTCGCGGCGCTCGTCGTGGTGCGCGTGCACGACGTCACCGCCGCGGCGCGCGCGGCCGAGCGGCTGCTGCGCTCGGGCGGCTTCGGGCTGGTGGTGATCGATCTCGGCGGGAGCGGCGCGCCGGTGGTGCCGATCGCTCACCAGGGCCGGCTGGCCACGCTGGCGCAGACCCACGACACCGCGATCGTGTGCATCACCGAGAAGCCGGGCGAGGCGCCGTCGCTCGGCTCGCTGGTCTCGCTGCGCGCCGAGGCGCTCCGCCTGTGCAAGGCCGAGCATGACTACGAGGTGACGCTGCGGGTGCTCAAGGACAAGCGCCGCGGCCCGGGCTTCACCCGCACCATCAAGCTCCGCGGGCCGGCGGGTCTGTAGCACGACGAAGATCCGCGCGACGCGACGCGCGGCGGGGATGAATGGACCGGCTCTGCCGGTCCAGAGGGGGCGGGAAGGCCCCCTATGGATCGACGCGCGGCCCCGCGGGTCTGTAGGGCACGTCTCAGGGCGCGCCGCCGCCGCCGCGGCTGGGGGTGCAGTCGTTGACCGGCGGAGCGGCGTGGCCGACCGTGGTGTGGAGCGAGGGCGCGTGCTCGAAGTCGAACAGGTCGAGCAGGTTGTCGGCGTGCCGGTCGCGCTCGGTCAGGTGATGGCCCGGCATGAACACGGTCTCGACGAACGACAGGATCGAGGTGTGGTCCGCGACGCTGTGCGAGACGTAGCGGCGCCTGGAGAACGGCGAGATCGCCAGGAACGGCACGCGGACGCCGAGCTGGTTGAAGCTGGCGCACTGCGCGGGGAAGGGGCCGGTCGGATCGGCCGCGAGCTCGGGGCACAGGCTGATCGCCGCGCCGACGCTGGTGCCGCCGCCGAGGATGTTGTCGTGACACTCGGCGCCGCCGCCGGGCAGCAGGCTCGCCGGCGGGTTGGACAGGTCGGCGCACTGACCGGGCGCGATCGGATCGGGGGCGACGGCGCGCGCGGGCCGCACGTGATCGTACGAGCCGCCGTGCTCGTCGTAGACGATGAAGATGACGGAGTCCTCCCAGCGCGGGCCGCTGCGCACGGCATTGACGATGCGCGACACGAAGGCCTGGCCGCGCTGGATGTCGGTCGGCGGGTGCTCGTCGTTCTCGCCGGCGATGCCGAACAGGCCGAAGTTGGGATCGACGAACGACACGGCGGGCAGCTCACCGGCGGTGGGCGCTCCGGCGACCTGCGCGAGGAACACCGGCAGCGGCAGGAAGTGCGGGTCGTGCGAGGTCAGCGAGAAGTCGCGGAAGCTTCCGCCCTGCGGCACGTCCTGGAAGTAGTCGGCCCACGACACGTGGTTGGCCTCGAGCAGATCGAAGATCGTGCCGGTGATCGGGCGGTAGCCGCCGGGCGGCGGGAAGTCGTCGTTGGTGGTCAGGTGGCCGAACGAGGTCGCGGCGAGCAGGTACGAGCGATTGGGGAACGTCGGCCCGAGCACCGAGCAGAAGAACCGATCGCTGATCGCGAAGTTCTGCGCCAGGTCGTAGTAGAACGGCAGGTCGTCCTGGTTGTAGAACCCCATGGTGTCGTCGTCGGTCGGCGTCTCGCCGTTGTCGTGCTGCTCGGTGGCGTCGTTGACCCGCACGAAGCCGTCCATCGGCGTGTGGCGCCGCGTGGCGTTGGGGTGATCGAAGTTGACCTCCTGGTGGGTGGCGACCCAGCCGTGGTTGAGGTCGGGCGCGGGGCAGCGGTTGGCGTCGTGGAACGCGAACACGGTGCTGCCGTCGTCGTCGAGGTTGGAGTTCCGGCAGTGGAGGTGGCCGGCGCGATCGACGGTGCAGCTCAGGCCGTCGACGCAGCGGTGGTCGTCGGGCCGGCAGCCGGTCTGGTCGTCGCGATCGCCGTCGCGATCGCCGTCGCGATCATCGTCGCGATCATCGCGGTCGCGGGCGGCGTGCGGTCCGTGGTACGGGCTACCCGGGGCGTAGGCGAGCGCGCCGAAGTAGTTGTCGAACGAGTGGTTCTCCTGCATGACGATGATGACGTGCTTCACCTTGTGAAGGCCGTCGCGGTCGTCGCGCCGCTCGCTGTCGGTCGCCGAGGACTCCCCGGCGGACTCGGGGACGGCGCACGCGACGAGCAGGCCGAGGGGCAGGACGAACGACAGGACCGGATACAGCGCTCGCGAGGTCATGGGTACTCCCGGAATGGTTGCCGCGAACATACGCAGCGGCGGGCCGGCGTGAAACGCGCCGGGCGTGAAGATCGCGCGACATTTCCCTCACGGTCGCAGTGCGCGGGCGAGCGCGGGCAGTGCGACACCGGCGCGCGCGTCGATCCGGACGGCGGCGTGGCAGTCGCCGCGGGTCGGACCGCGGTTCAGGATCGCGACCGGCACGCCGCGCTCGGCGGCGCGGCGCACGAACCGGAAGCCGGAGAACACGGTCAGCGACGAGCCGACCACGAGCAGCGCCTCGCCGCGATCGAACAGGCTCCACGCGGCGTCGAGCGTGGCGCGCGGCACGCTGCCGCCGAAGAACACGACGTCGGGCATCACCACGCCGCCGCAGGCCTCGCAGGCGACCACGGTGAAGCCGGCGACCAGCTCGTCGGGCAGGTCGGCGTCGCCGTCGGGGGCGATCGCGGCCCGCGAGGCGCGGTCGAGCCAGCCCGGGTTGGCGGCGAGCAGGCGGTCCTGGAGCGCGTCGCGCGTGATCAGCGCCTGGCAGGCCAGGCAGCGCACGCGGGCGAGCGCGCCGTGCAGCTCGACGACGGTGCGGCTGCCGGCGGCGCCGTGCAGGCCGTCGACGTTCTGCGTGATCAGGCCGGCGAGGGCGCCGGCGTCCTCGAGCTCGGCGAGCGCGGCGTGCGCCGGGTTGGGCCGCGCGGTGGCGAACCGCGACCAGCCCAGGGTCGAGCGCGCCCAGTAGCGCTGCCGGGCGTCGGCCCGGTCGACGAACTCGCGGTGCTGGATCGGCGGGCGCGTGCGGGGCGGCGTGTCGGGGCCGCGGTAATCGGGGATCCCGGACTCGGTCGAGCAGCCGGCGCCGGTCAGCGCGACGACGCGCCGGCCGCGCAGCAGCTGGACGAGCGAGCCGAGGTCCACGGCTTCGTCGTAGCACGCGAGTGCCCCGGCCGTGGAGCGCGAGCAATATCCCGCGGTCGGGGCACTAGCCGCGGACGATCTGGTGGAACCGGGGCGAGTGGCGAAACCGCGCGAAGTCGTCGTTGTCCAGGAAGTACTGGCGGTAGGTGTCCGGATCGACGGCCAGCACCGCCTGCATCGAGTGGAAGAACAGCTCGTCGTCCGGGGCGACCGCGCCTGCCCAGGCGAGCAGGTAGTCGGTGTACGTGTCGTGCTCGAGGCGACTGGCCTAGAGGAGATCGGGGATCGCGTCGCGGCCGCGACCGACGTTGAGCTTGGCGTAGCCGCGCAGCTGGTAGCCCTCGGCGACCGGATGCATCGCGAGCAGCCGGTCGAAGTCGGCGATCGCCTCGTCGTAGCGGCCGAGGTCGGCGGCATAGAGCTTGCCGCGCAGGTGATACGGCCCCGGGTGGTCGGGATAGATCGCGATCGAGCGGCCGAAGTCGTTGACGGCGTGTTCCTCGTGGCCGCCGAGCGCGGTGAAGCACATGCCGCGATGGAACAGGTACTGGGCCTGGTTGATCGGCGGCTCCATCTCGATCGCCCGGCCGTAGTCGCGGATCGCCGCGACGTGATCGCCGAGCCGCTGGTACGCGAACGCGCGCTGCGCGTACATCGTGACCTGGCCCTGGCGGAACTCGTCGTCGAGCTGGATGCCCTCGCTGAACAGCATCACCGCGTGCTGCAGCCGGCCGTCCTCGAGCGCGCGCACGCCGTCCGCGTAGAGTGCGGCCAGACGGTCGAGCAGTCCGGGCACGGTGTGCATCGGGCGATCGGTCATCGCCGAAACGATCGCTCACTCCCTCGCGGAAGAAAAGCGCCCCACCGGCGTTCGCGACGCCGCCGGCTGCCGTCTTGCGCTACCATCGCCGGGCGCATGGCGATCGACGACCTGGAGACGCTCGAGTACAAGCTGCGCAAGCGCGGGTTCCGCCGCGAGGACGCCTACCTGCACGAATGCGCCGCATGCCACGAGCACGCCGTGCTGACCTACGTCACGGCGGGCCGGACCGGCGGGCGCGACATCTCGCTGTGCCAGGCGTGCGGCGCCG
>VBLP01000380.1 GCA_005887925.1 Deltaproteobacteria bacterium
TTCCGCGACGCGTCGGGCCTGCCCAAGGGGACCAAGGTCGTGGTCGCCGGCCTGCCCAAGGGCGAGGTGGTCGGGCTCGACATCGAGGGCCGCTACGCCAAGATCACGTTCAAGCTCGACGACGAGATCGCGGTGTGGACCAGCGCGGTGATCGTGAAGAAGGCGCGCTCGCTGCTCGGCGACAACTACCTCGAGATCGATCCGGGCGAGGAGGTCAAGCAGGCGCCCGACGGCCGGCGCCAGAGCTACACGCGGCTGGGGCCGCCGTGCCCGACGTACCACGACTCCGATCGCCGCAAGGCGGACCCGTGCCGCCAGATCCCCAACGTGATCGAGGCGACCACGCCCGATCAGCTGCTGCATCGCATCGAGCAGACGCTGCCCAACGTGGACCGCGTACTCGAGAGCGTGCGCGACCTGTCCGAGGACGTGCGCCGGATCGTCAACGGGCCGCTGCAGTCGGTGGCGACCCGCGTCGACGGCCTGGTCCAGCGCGAGGCGCCCACGGTCGGCGACATCATCGAGCGCGCCGACCGCTCGATGGCCAAGATCGAGCAGATCACCAACGACCTGCACAAGATCACGCGCGGCGCCGATCCGCGGATCGAGAACATCCTGCGCAACCTCGACGACGCGTCGGCCGAGGCCAAGCGCCTGGTCGCGACCGCCAAGAGCGAGCTGACGCAGACCGGCGACAAGCTGCGCGAGAAGCTCGACAAGATCGACGGCGTGATCGACAACACGCGGTCGATCACCCAGAAGATCGACGAGGACAAGGGCACGCTCGGCCGGCTGGTCAACGATCCGACGATCGCCGACAACGTCGAGCAGATCACCGACGACGCCAAGGGCTTCCTGGGCACGCTGTTCGGGCTCAAGGCGTACGTCGGGCTGCGCAGCGAGTACAACGTCGGCGCGGGCCTGTTGCGCCATTACATCAGCGTCGAGCTGCACACGCGGCCGGACAAGTTCTACCTGATCGAGCTCGAGAAGGGGCCGCGCGGCGCCTACCCCGACGTGACATTGACCTTCGACCCGACGGTCGATCCCAACCACTGGATCCGCCGGACGGTGATCGAGGACAAGATCCGGTTCACGTTCCAGTTCGCCAAGCGGTTCGCGTGGCTGACCCTGCGCTACGGGCTCAAGGAGTCGACCGGCGGGGTCGGCGCCGACGCCGATGTCCAGTGGTTCAATCGCGACCTGCGGCTGTCGGCCGACGTGTTCGACGCCTCGTTCGATCAGTTCCCCCGGGTCAAGCTGGCCGCGGCGTACGAGGTGTTCCGCCACGTCTACATCCTCGGCGGCGTCGACGAGCTGCTCAACACGCCGACCAACATGCAGATCGACAAGGGCACGTCGATGGTGCCGGTCCAGTTCTACACCTTCCGCTACGGCCGCGATTACTTCGTCGGCGGGATGCTGCGGTTCAACGACGAGGACCTCTCGGCGCTCCTGGCGGTCGGCGGCTCGGCGGTCGGCAGCGCCGCGCGGTAGTTATTGAAGCGGTCATCGAAGCAGTGATCGAGGCGGTCATCGAAGCGCCGGGGCCGGATCCGCGGCCGGCGTGCAGCGTCACCGATCGTGGGTGATCCGGACCCGCGCGATCAGCTCGCGGAGCTCGGCGTCGTCGACGGCGCTGGCCTCGCGCACGATGCGCTCGCGGGCGGCGCCGGTGGCCGGCGTCGGGGCCAGGCGGACGGGCGGCGGCGTGCGCCGGGGCCGGAGGGCGACCGGGTCGCGGCGGCGCTGGCCGGCGAGCCGGAACCGGAGGTCGTCGAACAGCGCGGGCTCGCCGAGCCGGTCGCGGAGGCCGGCGAGCAGCGGCGCGCGGAGCAGGCTGAGCTCGTGCAGCCACGCGCTGCTCGCGACCTCGACCCACAGCACGCGGTCGGTGACGCCCTCGGGGCGGGTGCGCTGGGCGATCCTGGCGCCGACGAGCTCGGTCCACTCGGTGACGACGCGGCCGGCGCGGACCTGGTCGGTGATGCCGCGAAACGCGAGCGCCGCGGCGACGGCGGCCGAGGCGGTCTGGGGGCCGAGCGTCCGCGGCGGCCGGCCGCCCCGGGTGGTCCGCGCCCGGGTCACGACGCGCGCAGCCGGCGAATCAGCTCGCGCAGCCGGCGATCACCGTCGCCGTCGCGGCTGACGAAGCGCAGCCCGGAGCCGCCCGACGGCACGTGGTACGAGACCCGCCCGGCGATCGCGAGGGGAGCGGCCGCGCCCGGCGGCGTGACCTCGATGGTGAGCTCGGTGTCGATCGGGAGCGGCTCGGGGGTCGTGAGCAGCGCGCCACCGACCCCGATCTCGCTGATCGCCGAGTCGACGAAGCTCGAGCTGTTGGCCAGCCGGTAGCGCACCGACACCGACACCGGCAGGCGATGGTGGCGGCGGCGGGGCACGTCGGTGCGGCGGCCGGAGAACACCTCGTGCAGGAACGTGAGCTTGGTCTGCTCGTCGGCGGCCAGCGCGATCGTGGCGCCGGCGCGGACACGCATCCGGGGCAGGGCCGGCCGCCAGCTCTGCACCGTGCCGCGGATCAGCACCTTGTTGGGCAGGAGCTGCGACGAGATCTCGATGATCACGGCCTGCTGCGGCTCGAGCTCATCGGTGGTCGGCACGAATACCGGATCGGTGACGGAGTCGCTGGGCGCGAGCTCGCGCCACTCTTCGGCGGTGCGAATTCGAAGCTTTAGGATCACCATCGACGACCGCGGTCGACCCTATCAAATGGAGGTGGCCATGCGCCAGGTAGGGATCGCCTCTTCATGGCAGGCGATCACCTGCCGCGCAACCGGAGCCGCCAGACCTGGAGCAGCGCCTCGACAAAGATCGCGCGCGACATCTTCGACTGACCTACACGTCGGTCGACGAACACGATCGGGGTCTCGACCACGCGCAGGTTTTTCTGGATCGCGCGATACTTCATCTCGATCTGGAAACTGTAGCCATTGGAGGTGATGGAGGACAGGTCGATCGCCTCGAGCGCCGCCCGCCGCCAGCACATGAAGCCGGCCGTGACGTCGCGGACATCGACGCCGAGGATGGTTCGGGCGTACAGGCTGCCGCCGCGCGACAATAGCTTGCGGCCCAGGCCCCAGTGCTGGGTCCCGCCGCCGGGCACGTAGCGGGAGCCGATGACGACATCGGCGCCGTCCTCGGCGAGCGCGAGCATCTGGGGCAGGTAGCCGGGGTCGTGGCTGCCGTCGGCGTCCATCTGGAACAGGACCTCGTAGCCGCGCGCCAGGCCCCAGCCGAAGCCCTCGATGTAGGCGGTGCCCAGGCCGAGCTTGCCGGTGCGATGCATCACGTGGACGCGGGGCTCGGCGGCGGCGATGCCGTCGAGCAGGGCGCCGGTGCCGTCGGGTGAGTTGTCGTCGACGAACAGCAGATCGCCCGGCAGCGCCGCGAGCAGACGGTCCGCGATCCCGTGCACGTTGTCGCGCTCGTTGTAGGTCGGGACGACGATCAGCGCGTGCATCGCCGCGCGGACCATAGCGATCCGTCGCCGGCGCCGCAACGCGGTATGCTCGCGATGGTGAGAGCCCGCCGCGCGTGGGTCTACGTGCTGTCGCTCGCCGCGCTCGTCGTGCCGGCGGGGGGGATCGCCTATCTGGGCGCGGTGTCGTACGGCAACGAGCGGGGCGCGGTGTCGGCCCAGAACGAGCGCCTGCGTCAGGCGGCACTCGCGGTGGCGACCCGGACGGCGCGCGCCGTCGAGGATGCCCTGGACCAGATCGAGCGCGCGGTCGCCCAGGGGGGGCGGCCGCCGGCGCCGCTGGCGCGCTACTGGTTCTGGATCGACGCCGCGCAGCAGCTGCGGGTGCCGCGCCCGGCACCGGCCGGCGGCGACCTCGGCGGCGGGCTCGAGCGCGGCGGCGGCTGCGCGGGGCGGCTCGAGGACTGTGTCCAGGAGCTCTCGACCCGGCAGGCGCGGCTCGCGCGGCTGCATGCGGCGGCGCGCGCCGAGGCGGCGGGCAGCTGGCTCGAGGCCCGCCGCCAGTACACCGGGCTCACCGGGTTTGCGGACACGGGGCCGGCGGCGCTGCTGGGGCTGGCGCGGGTGCTGATCCGGCTGGGCGACGGCCGGGCGCCGAGCGTGCTCGCCGAGGTCTCCGAGCGCGGCCGCCGGCTGGGCGATCGCAGCTTCGACGGGGTGCCGGCGCGGCTCGCCGCGGCGACGCTGGAGGCCGAGGCCGCGGGCCCTGGGGCGCCCGGCGCGCTGCTCGACGTCGCCGGCGACGTGCTCGCGGGCAAGTACGCGGTCGCGCCGGTGATCCGGCTCGGCGTGCTGCGCTACCTCGCGTCACGGTTGCCGGGCGAGCTGGCGCCCGCGCAGGCCGAGCGGCGGGCGCGGCTCGACGACCAGATCGCCGAGCTGCGCGGCGAGGCGCGCGCGGCGGCCGGGCTCGCCGACGATCTGCCCGAGATCGCGCGCACCGCGACCCCGGCGTGGCGCGGGCGAACGGCGGCGCGCGAGCCGGCGCGGACGCTGATCTATCGCCGGCGCGGCGACGGCGGCGTGATCGGCTTCGCGGTCGATGCCCCGATGCTCGAGGCGGCCGCCCAGGCCGACGGCGCGGCCGGCCTCGACGTCGCCAGCCACGCCCGCCCGCTGGTGCTGCCGTCCGGCACGTCGCCGGGCCCCGCGCTGCGGCTGATCCAGCAGGTGCCGCTCGGCGCGGCGCTGCCGCACCTCAGCGTCGCGCTGGTCAACCCGGCGAGCGACCCCGACCCGCTCGACGAGGTGATCCGCGAGCGCTCGCGGCGCCACGTGATCTACACCTCGGCGCTGGCGATCGCGCTCGGCCTGGGCCTGCTCGCGATGATCCGCGGCGCGGCGCGCGCCCGCGAGCTCGCGCAGCTCAAGAGCGACTTCGTCTCGACGGTGTCGCACGAGCTCAAGACGCCGCTCACGTCGATCCGGATGTTCGCCGAGATGCTCGAGCAGGGTGTCGCCCGCGGCGACCCCGAGAAGGCGGCGCGCTACCACGGCGTGATCGTCAAGGAGAGCCAGCGGCTGGGCCTCTTGATCGCGAACCTGCTCGACTACGCCCAGATCGAGAAGGGCACGCGGCGCTACACGCCGACCCGCGAGGCGATCGGCCCGGTCGCGCGCCACGCGGTCGCCACGTTCGAGACCCTGCTCGATCCGGCGGGCGAGGGCCGCAACCCGCTCGCCGTCGCGGTGTCTGGCGAGGCGATGCGCGCCGAGGTCGAGGTCGATCGCGACGTCGTGGTCGGCGCGGTGCTCAACCTGCTCGCCAACGCCGCCAAGTACGGCGGCCCGGGTCAGCCGATCGAGGTCGCGGTCGACGCCGACGCCGCCGCGGCGTGGATCGGCGTGCGCGATCACGGCCCGGGGATCCCGGCCGGCGAGCAGGCGCGGATCTTCCGCGAGTTCTACCGCGCGCCCGACGCCTATCGCTCGGGGGTCGAGGGCACCGGCTTGGGCCTCGCGCTGGTCAAGCGCCACATCGAGGCGCTCGGCGGCACCGTCGAGGTCGCCTCCACCGTCGGCGACGGCGCCACGTTCACGATCCGGCTGCCCCGCGCGGCCGTACCGGAGGCCCTGTGACCGAGGCGGGGCGCGGCGCAGCGCGGATCCTCGTCGTCGAGGACGATCCGTCGATCCGCATGGGCCTCGAGGACACCCTGACCGCGAAGGGCTATCAGGTCGAGGTGGTCGCGCGCGGCGGCGAGGGCGTCGACCGGGCGCTCACCGGGCGCTACGACCTGGTCGTGCTCGACGTCATGCTGCCCGACCTCGACGGCTTCGAGGTGTGCCGGCGGATCCGCGGCAGCCGCGGCGCGGCCCGCGGCGTGCCGGTGATCATGCTCTCGGCGCGCGGCGCCGAGCTCGATCGCGTGCGCGGCCTCGAGCTCGGCGCCGACGACTACGTCACCAAGCCGTTCTCGCTGATGGAGCTCCTGGCGCGCGTCGCGTCGGTGCTGCGCCGCGCCGGCGGCGACGCCCCCGAGCCGATCGGCCTCGTGCTCGGCGACATCTCGATCGATCTCGTCGGGCAGGTCGCGCGGCGCGGCGGCGCGCGCATCGAGCTGCCGAGCCGCGCGTTCGCGATCCTCAAGGTGTTCGCGCGGCGGCCGGGCGAGGTGGTCGGCCGCGACGTGCTGCTCGATGAGGCCTGGGGCTACGATGACTACCCCAACACCCGCACCGTCGACAATCACCTGGTCAAGCTGCGGCGCGCGCTCGAGGACGAGCCCGACAAGCCCAGGTGGCTGGTGACCGTGCACGGTGCCGGCTACAAGCTCGACATCCCTCGTGACGCGGTGCAATGGGCGCCCGGTGGAGCACCGCGATGACGGTGCGCGATGACAACATCGTGACAACGTTTTGCGAGGTCGTGACGCCCGCGTACGTGGTCGCGAAGCTTCGCCGCCGCGACCTTGTTATCACGAGGATGGGCGAGGCGATGACGCCGGCACCAGAGTCCCCACCTTCCGGCGGGAACCGCTCTGGTGCCGGCGCAGCGCCGGTATGCGCGCTGGTCGCGTGGCTCGCGCGGCTCGCGCTGCTCGCGCACGTCGGCTGCAGCGGCGATGCCCAGCCGCCGCCGCGGCCGATCCAGGTCGCAGCGCCCGACCGCGCCGCCGCCGATCCCGCGCGCGGCATCACGACCGAGCTCGACGGGGCTGCGCCCGAGCTCGGCGCGGCGCTGCTCGCCGAGCTGACCGGCGATCTCGCCGCCGCGCGCGCCGGCTTCGAGCACCTGCTCGCCGCGAGCGACCTGCCGCCTCCGGTTGCCGCGCGCGCCGCGCTCCACCTCGCGCAGCTCGAATCGCGCGCCGGCCACAGTCGCCGCGCCCTCGAGCTGGTGGCCCGCGCCTCGGCGCTCGCGCCCAGCGACGTCGCGATCGCCGAGGGCGTGGCGGAGCTCCAGGCCGACGTGGTCGCCGCCGCCGGCGCCGGCGATCTGCGCGGCCCGCGGCTCGGCACTCCGCTGCCCGGCGTCTCGCCGCGCGTCGCCGAGGCGTTCGCCGCCGCCGAGCGCGCGCTCGCGCAGGTCCACAAGCTGCGGCCGCGGCCCGTGCTCGAGGCGCTGTCGAGCTCGATCCGCGTCAAGGAGGATGCGACCGAGGACGTCGTCGCCCGCTACCGCGCCGTCGCCGAGCACGGCGGCCTGGCCGTGATCGCGGCGAGCTATCGCGCCGGCAGCCTGTATCACGATCTCGCGCTCGGCCTGTTGTTCGAGCTGCCGCCCGAGCTCGACCCCGCCGTCGCCGCCGGCCTGCGCCGCACGCTGCGCGGCCGCGCGATCGCGTACCTCAAAAAAGCTGTGATCGAGTACCGCGCGGTGCTGTCAGCTCCCAAACATTCCGACGACGAGCTGTGGCGGCTCGCCGCGGAGACGGACTTGCGCGGCGCTCGCGATCTTCTCGGTGAAGCGGGCGAGAAGTAGCGGCGATGGGCGTCGCGTTCTGGTCTATAGTCGGCGCCCACGATGGCCAAGGACGGTCGAGCACTCCGCGAGGAGGCCGCGGCGGCGGTGGCGGCGGGCAAGCACAAGCGCGCGCTCGCCGCTTACCTCGAGCTCGAGCGGAGCGAGCCCAACGATGCGCAGTGGGCCAAGCGCGCCGGCGAGACCTACCGCAGGCTCGGTAACAACTCCAACGCGGTCGAGGCGTTCGAGCGGTCGGCCGAGCGCTACGCCCAGAACGGCTTCCTGGTCCAGGCGATCGCGGTGTGCAAGGTCATCCTCCAGATCGATCCCAACCACGCCGGCACGCTGTGCCGGCTGGCCGAGATGAACGAGCAGATCGGCCTGCACCAGACGCGGGCGGCGAGCATGGCCGACAACAACCCTGCGCTGCACGAGAACCCCAGCGTCGCCGCGCTCCGCGGCCGGACCACCACCGACATGAACGTGCGCGCGCCCGACGATGGCCTGTCGCGGCCGCGCAAGGACTCCGACGGCTTCCGCCGCAAGCGGCAGTCGACGCCGCCCGGCACACCCGCCGTCGGTCGCACCAAGAGCCGGCCGATCGCGCTGCCGCTCGGCAAGGCGATCGACAGCGTCGACCTCAAGACCGAGGTCGCCGAGGTCCCGCCGCGGCTGGGCGACGAGCGCGGCATCCACATCATCCCGATCGACGAGGAGGAGTTCGAGCAGACCACGACGCACAACGTCGCGCGCGATTCGATTCCGGTGATCGAGCCGGTCGCCGAGCCGGTGACCGAGGTCGACGCGCTGTCCCGGATGATCAGCCCCGAGATCTCCGAGTCCACCGAGCTCGATCTGTCCGACCTCGAGGAGATCCCGCTGCCCCAGCCGCGCGTGATCGGCGCCGCCGCCGCCCGTGCGCTCGCCGCCACGCCGCTGTTCGCCGGCATGCCGAGCGACGCGCTGCAGGCCCTGGTCGCCAACCTCCAGCTGGTCTCGCTCGAGCGCAGCGAGCTGCTGTTCCGCGCCGGCGATCCGGGCGACGCGCTCTACGTCATCGTCGAGGGCGAGCTCTCCGTGCGGGGCGAGAGCGCAGAGCTCTCCCGCCTGGGGCCCGGCGCGTTCCTCGGCGAGGTCGCGCTCATGACCGATCAGCCGTGCGCGGCGACCGTGGTCTGCCTGCAGGCCGCCGAGCTCCTGCGCATCGATCGCCACACCCTGTCGCGCGTCCTGGCCAACCACGGCGATGTCCTGCGCGCCGTCCTCCGCTTCGTCCGCGACCGCCTCGTCGATCGCTGGATGCGGACCAGCCCGCTGTTCCGGCCGTTCAACGACGCCCAGCGCATCGAGCTCGCGGCCAAGTTCAAGTTCCTCGAGATCGACGCCGGCATTCCTCGTCCTGCGCAACGGCTCGGCCGTCGCCCAGCTCGGCTCCGGCGACCTGATCGGCGAGACGGCCCTGCTCTCCGGCGGCGCCTTCAAGAGCGACGTCGTCGCCCGCGGCAAGGGCCTCGCCCTCTGCCTGCCCGCCGCCGTGTTCCGCGAGGTCATCATGACCCACCCCCACGTCCTCGAGTACATCGGCGAGCAGGCCGAGCACAGCCGCCGCCTGCAGATCCTGTGAACCGCGTCATCGCGCCCCGTTCGCCGCCCGGCCAGCGGCAGCATCCACCTCGCGACCGGGAACAGCTGGCTCACCGTCAGCTGAGCCCGCTTAGCCTATCCCGCCACGGACGAGCCACATGAGACCGGCTCAACTGCGGCCACGCTCTTTGCACGTCAGAAAAGTCGTAAACTAGGTTTGTGGATAGCGTTGTCGAACCGGATCCAGCCGCGGATCGCCACGAGCGCGCACGTCGCGGACTTCGCGCTGCTCAGCGTCG
>VBLP01000381.1:0-6502 GCA_005887925.1 Deltaproteobacteria bacterium
CTCGGCGGCCACGGTCTCGAGCACGAGCAGCGGATCGAACGCCTCGCCGGGCACCACGACGCACGCGCCGCAGGTCACGCACGCGAGGTTGCCGATCACCATGCCGAAGCAGTGGTAGAACGGCACCGGCACGCAGACCCGGTCGCGCTCGGTGTAGCGCAGCGTCTGCGCGATGAAGTAGCCGTTGTTGAGCACGTTGTGGTGCGACAGCGTCGCGCCCTTGGGGAACCCGGTCGTGCCCGACGTGTACTGGATGTTGATCGCGTCGTCGAACGCGAGGGTTCGCTCGCGCTCGGCGAGCCGCTCGGCCGGCACGTCGGCGCCGGCGGCGACCAGGCGCGCCCAGTCGTCCTCGAACACGATCGTGTCGCGCACGGTCGGGCAGCCGCCGCGGACCTCGGCGAGCATCGCGACGTAGTCGTTGTGGCGGAAGCCGCGCGACATGCCGAGCACGCTGACCCCGGCCTGGTTCAGCACGTACCCGAGCTCGCTCGACTTGTACGCGGGGTTGATGTTGACGAGGATCGCGCCGATCCGCGCGGTCGCGTACTGCAGGATCACCCACTCGAAGCGGTTGGGCGACCACACGCCGACGCGGTCGCCGCGCTGGACGTTCATCGCGAGCAGGCCGCGGGCGACCTGGTCGGCGGCGTCCCACAGCGCGCGGTAGGTCGCGCGGTAGCCCTGCGAGCGCACGACCAGCGCCTCGCGATCGGGGAAGCGCTCCACCGTGCGGCGAAACGTCTCGCCGATGGTCTCGCCGAGGAGAGGGACGCTGCTGGTACCGTGGGTGTACGAGGCGGCCATGCCCGGAGAGTAGCGGATCTTCACTTGGCCGGCGTCAGCGTGCGCAGGCGCTCCTTGCCGAGCTTCAGCACGACACCGGCGTTGCGATCCGCCACCTCGCTGACGCGGTACTCGGCCGCGGTGCCGAGCACCTGGCCGATCTCCGACGGGGTGAGCTTGTACTCGTCGGCCAGCCACGCCGCCATGTTGGCGGTCGCGGCGCGGAACGCCTCGTCGAGCGAGCCGTCGAGTCCCATCGCCATCAGGTGCGTGGTCGACTCCAGCCGCACGCCCGGGATCGACTTCGCGGAGATGACGTCGACGGTGAGCTCGACGTCCATCGAGGTCTCGAGCGCGTTGCCGTTGAGCTCGCCATCGCCCTGCGCCGCGTGGCCGTCGCCGACGTAGAGCAGCGCGCCCGGGGTGCGCACCGGGAGGTAGACCGTGGCGCCCTCGACGACCTCGTTGAAGTCCATGTTGCCGCCCCAGCTGCCGGAGTCGCCGGTGGGAGGCGCGGCCTGCGCAGGCGCCGGCGCCACGCCGATGCAGCCGAGCATGGGGCGCAGCGGGACCGTGTAGCTCGCGAGGTGCTCGCCGGGCTTCTCGGTGGTCGCCACTCCCTTGGCGACATCGAGGTGCCAGCGCACCGACTTGAACGTGTCCTTCATCCGGATCGCCAGGCCGCGATCGACGCCGCGCCCGACGATGCCGTCGTCGCTGATCGCCCAGTCGCGGTTGAGCCGGACGCGCACGAGATGCACGACCAGCGTGTCGCCGGGCACCGCACCGTCGACGTAGAACGGCCCGGTCTGCGGATTGCCGCCGAGCACGCGGGTCACGCCCTTGGCATCGGTGCCGCCGGCGTCGACGGTGGTGGTCGCGATGGTGTCGCCCGGCGCGACGTGCAGCACCGGCTTGTTGCGCGCGGAGAACTCGCGATAGAACACCGTCGGCGCGAACGTGTGTCGCTGCGGCGGCCGGGTCGAGCGAGGCGGCACCAGGGCCGCCGTGAACGCGCGCGGCGTGCGGCGCTTGGGGTCCGCGCCGTCGACGAATACCATGGTCCCCGTGAGGGTGCCGCCGGTGACGGTCGCCTTGGCCTCCTCGCTGCCGCCCTCGTCGTCCTTGGCCAGGAACTGGACCACATTGCCGCGCACCGTGCCTTCGAGCTTGTCGCCGCCGAGATCACCGGACAGCGCGTCGCCCTGCTGGGTGAGATGCAGCTGGAAGTACAGCGGCGTGCCGTGGAAGTCGGCGGTGACGATCCAGCGTCCGGTGAGCGCCGGTTTCGGTGGCGCGGCGGGCGCCGGTGGATCGGCCGACACCCGCGACGGCTGCGCGGCGAGACCGACGAGCAGGGACAGCGCCAGAGACACCCGGGGGAGCAGGTTGCGCATATCGCTGCACGCTACCACCCGCGGGCATCAGTCGGGCAGCGTCGCGCGGCCGCCGTCGATCCGGATCAGCTCGCGCTCGGCGGCGAGCCGCACGCCGGAGGTGACGCGCTCGACCACGCGCTCGGTGGTCCGCGAGAAGCCGAGCAGCCGCGCGGCGTCGCGCACCAGGTCGCCGGCCGAGATCCCGACGGCCCGCTCGACGACGATGCGCGCCGCGGCGGCGACCTCGGCGAGCGGCACCTCGTGGATCTCGCGGCGCGCCGAGGCGCCCTGGCCGGCGACGCGCACCGGCGGGACGCCGGCGGGATCCTGATCGAGGCGCCACACCACGTCGTCCTCGTCGCCCCAGCGGCCGCGGCCGTTGAGCGCGGCGCGCACCTGGTCGGTCACCCGCTGGGTCAGCCGGCCGATGCCGAAGTACGCGGCGACCCGGCGGGCGAGCAGGTCGATGTGGATCGGGGCCTCCGCGGCGAGCACCTGCTCGATGATCTTGCCGACCTCGCCGAGGTGGCGCGGCGCGTACAGATCGTCGGGGGCGCGCCGGCCGGCGGGGACCGACGCCGCCAGGTAGGGCCCGATCGGGATCGCGTTGCGCGCGATGCGGACCGGGGCGCTGCCGCGCGCGACGCGCGACGCCGCGTCGGCGAGCCCCGCGGCCACCGCGTCCGTCGGCCCCGAGCCCGCGGCGGCCGGGGGTGGCTCGACCGCGCGCGAGGGCGGGCGCTCGGCGGCGGGCGCGGCGCGCGGCTCCATGCCGCGCAGGAACGGCTGCGATGTGGACGAGCCGCGGCGCGGTGCGCGCGGCGTCGGCGCCGAGCCCTCGGCGGCGCGCGGCGGCGCGGGTCGCTCCGGCGAACGGCGCGCGCCCTGCGTCCGGCGCTGCCGGCTCGCCGCGACGGCCGTGACGATCGCGGCGTGCGCGCGCTGGATCTCGCGCTCGGGGTCCGCCCACCAGTCGAGCGTCCAGATCCGGTGGACGCGCCAGCCGAGCTCGCCGAGCACCTGGGCGCGCAGGCGATCGCGATCGCGCGCCGAGCCGGCGCTCGCGTAGGCCGTGCCGTCGTGCTCGATCGCCAGGACGTAGTGATCGGGCTGGTTCGGGTCGGCGACCGCGAGATCGAGCTGGTAGGCGCCGCAGCCGACCTGGTGGTGCACGATCCAGGGGACCCGTCGGCCGCCGGCCGGGCCGCGCCGCCGCCGTCGCGCGCGAACGCCAGGAGCTCGACGAGATCCTGCACGCCCTGCCCCGCCCGCACCGGCGCGCCGTCCGCGGTCGAGTCCGGTGGGCAGAGCTCCTCGGGCGCGAAGCTCGAGACCACGATCAGCTGCTCGCGCGCCCGCGTGATCGCGACGTTGAGCCGGCGCTCGCCGCCGCGCTGCGACAGCGGGCCGAGGTTGCGGGTGAGCCGGCCGCTGGCGTCGGGGCCATAACCGACCGACACGATCACGACGTCGCGCTCGTCGCCCTGGATGGTCTCGAGGTTCTTGATCAGCACCGGCTCGCCGCCATCCCCGTCGCTCCCACGGGGGAGGACCCCCGCCCCGCCGGCAATGCCGTCGGGGTCCCCACCCCCCGCGCTCGGCATTCGCCGATCGAACGAGCCGTCGAGCTCGGGGTCGTCGGCCCGCGCCGCCTCGAGCAGGTCCTCGATCAGCGCCTGCTGGGCGCGCGAGAACGCCACGACGCCGATCGAGCGCGCGCGCTGCACCGGATCGCGCAGCCGCCCGATCACCTCGGCGGCGACCGCCTCGGCCTCGATGCGGTTCTGCCGCGTGCCGCCGCGGTCGTAGACCCCGTCGACCCGGCGCCACGCCACGCCGAGGTCGGCCGAGCGCTGCGCGGCGGGGAACACCTGCAGGCGGTCGCCGTAGTACCGGCGGTTGGAGAACGCGATCAGGTCCTCGTGGCGGCTGCGGTAGTGCCAGGTCAGGTGGCGCTCGGGCAGCCGGGCCGCGACGCAGTCGTCGAGCACGCTCTCGAGCTCGACGTCCTCGCCCTCGGCGGCAGGATCGCCGTCGTCATCGTCGGGCGCGCCGGCCTCGAAGAACCGGGTCGGCGGCAGCTGGCGCGAGTCGCCGACCACCACGGCGGCGCTGCCGCGGGCGAGCGCGCCGATCGCGTCGGCCGTCGGCAGCTGCGACGCCTCGTCGAACACCACGAGATCGAACCGGGGCAGCGCCGGGTCGAGGTACTGCGCGACCGACAGCGGCGACATCAAGAGGCACGGCGCGAGCCGCGGCAACAGCGTGGGGATGTCGGCGAACAGCCGGCGCAGCGGGCGATGTCCGCGCTGCTTCTTGAGCTCGTGGAGCAGCACGCCGAGCTCGCCGCCCGGCTCGCTCGTCACCCGCGGCACGCGCTCGGCGATCCCGACCAGCGCGCGGGCGCGGACCAGGGTGAGCGCGGCGCGATCGAGGTCGGCAAATGCCGCGGCGTGGGTGTGGTGGGTCGGGCCGTGGAACCGCGCGAGCGCCGGGGTGGCGGCGATCTCGGCGTCGGCCCAGGCCAGCAGCGTGGCGCGCTCCCAGGCCGCGGCGAGCTCGCCGGCCGCGAGGTCACCGCGCTCGATCGCGAGCACCGCCGGGGCCGCGCCGGCGATGTGGGCGGCGCGGCGCGCGCCGTGGAACGCGACCCAGTCGGACAGCACATCGATTCCACCGCGCAGCACCTCGATCTCGCCGGCCAGCGCGGCGAGATGATCGTCGCCGGCGCCGAGCGCGGCCTCGGGGATCCCCGTGGCCTCGGCGAGCGCCGCGAGCGCGGGCCGCCAGCGCGCCACCGCCGCGCCGAGCCGCGCGAACTCCGCCAGCTCGCCGCCTACCGGAGCGCCGGCCGGGCTCGCCGCGACCTGGGCCACCAGCGTGCGCCACGCCGCGATCCGGCGGCCCGGGCCGCCCGCGACCTCGACCGCGTCGAACGCGCGGCGCAGCTCGCCGGCCCAGCTGACCGCCGCGTCGATCTGCTTGAGATCGAGCGCGAGCGGATCGCCGCCGAGCTCGCCGAACCAGCGGCGCGCCGGCTCGGCCGCCGCGATCAGCGCCGCGCGCGTCGCGCGCTCGGCGATCACCGCCTCGAGCGCGGTGACGACCACGCCGTCGGTCTCGAGCATCCCCGGCATCGCGGCCGCAGCGATCGCCGCGCGCGCCTTGCGCAGCGCCAGGAACCGGAGCGGCGCCGGCCGGTGGATCCAGCGCCGCAGCTGCGCCCACAGCGCGGGGGCGTCGAGCTCGGCGACCGAGTCGGTGAAGCGATCGTTGACCTCGTAGGCGAGCAGGCGGTGGCGGCTCGCCACCACGAGGAACTCGCCCGGATCGCGCGGCGGCTCGAGCACGCCCCCGCCGCGCGCGCGGATCAGCGCGATCCGCTCGACGAGGTCGTCGTGCTGCACCGCGCGGAGCTGGGTCAGGAGCTCGGCGCCGGGGCACGGCGAGGCCGCGGCGAGCGCGCCGAGCGCACCGAGCGCGATCAGCTGCTCGCGCGTCCGCCCGACCACACCGGGCACCAGCTGCTCGACGTCGCGCATCGCGGCGCCGAGCTCGGCCGCGGCGGCCGCTGCCTCGTCGAGCGCCGCCAGCGTCCGCTCGCAGCCATCGAGCGGCCAGCGCTCCAGCGTCGACGCGCGCCAGGGGTGCGATGCCACCGGCTCGACCGCGCCCGCGGCCGCCGCGAGCGCCTCGACGGCGAGCCGGCGGCGCTCGAACGCCTCGCGATCGAGGCCGGCCGCGTCGCGCTCGGCGAGCGGCGCCCGCGCCGTGGTCCTGAGCTCGACCAGCCGGCCGAGCACCTCGTGCAGCGACCGGCCGAACCGACCCACGCGGTGCATCGCCGCGGCGTGGTCGTCGAGTGCCGCGCGCAGCTCGCCGAGCCGGGCATCGCCGGCGATGGAACCGGCGACCGGCCGGAACGCCCGCTCGAGCACCCGGCCGAGCTGCGCCACGACCTGCGCGCGCACCGCGCGGTGCGAGTGCAGCGCCAGGCAGGCCTCGCCCAGGCCGATCGCGGCGAGCCGCTGGTGCACCACATCGAGCGCGGCCATCTTTTCGGTCACGAACAGCACGGTCTGGCCGTGCGCCACGCAGTGCGCGATCAGGTTCGCGATCGTCTGCGACTTGCCGGTGCCCGGCGGTCCCTGCAGCACGAAGCTCGCACCGGCCGCCGCGGCCGCGACCGCGGCGAGCTGGCTGGCGTCGGCGTCGAGCGGCGCGAGCAGATCGCCGAGGGCCGCATCGCCGGCCGCGGCGCGCGCGGCCTCCGGCGACGGCTGCACGAACGCCGTCCCGGCGCCGCCCGCGAGGTGCGCGACCACCGGGCTGGCGAG
>VBLP01000381.1:6530-8595 GCA_005887925.1 Deltaproteobacteria bacterium
GCCAGCCCGGCCGCTCGGCCGCGATCGCCTCGGCCGCCGCGACCAGCCCCGCGAGATCGAGCTCGCCATCGCCGGCCTCGCCGTCGGGGAGCACCGCGCCCAGCTCGCGCCGCAGCTTCTCGCGCAGCGCCTGGTTCGCGCGCGGCTCGACCCCCGCCGCCTCGACCAGCCGCAGCCCACCGCCGGGCTGCTTGACCAGCTCGACCGGCCAGAGCGCGAGCGGCGCCCGCAGCATCGCCGGCGCCTCGCCGCCGGCAGCGGCAGCGGCCGCGTCACCCTCGGCCGGCGCATCGCTCCACACCAGCATGCCGAGGCCAAGCCACAGCGTGTGGACGCCGGCATCGGCGAGCTGGCCCCGCGCCGCGCGCCGGATCGCGACCAGCCGCCGCGTCAGCTCCGGGGCCACGAGCGGCGAGCGCAGCGTCCGCACCGCGCCCAGCTCCGGCGGCTCCGCCGGCCCCGACGCCGCCCCCGAGACCACAGCGAACGCCGCGCCGTCGGCCAGCGCCGCCGCGACCGCGGCGACATCGACCGACGGCAGCGGGATCATCGTCGTGCCGTCCTTGACATCGATCAGCCGGCTCGCCGCCGACAGAACGACGCCAATCTACGCCAGCATGCGTCGCGCCGACGACACTTCGTCGAGGAGATCGGCTCGGGATCTGCCCGAGATCAGCCACACCCCCTCAGGTCTTCGCCCCGAACAGCTCCCTGGCTCTGGTGAGCGCCGACATCGCACTGGGCCAGCCGACGTAGAAGGCCAGGTGCGTGATCATCTCGACGAGCTCTTCCCGGGTCACGCCGTTCTCGATGGCGCGCGGGAAGTGGAAGCTCATCTGCTCGGTCCTGCCGGTCGCGACGAGCGCCGCGCAGGTGATGAGGCTGCGATCGCGCTTGGACAGCTCGGGCCGCTCCCAGACGTCTCCGAACAGCACGTCGTCGGTCAGCTGGGCCAGCTTCGGCGCGATATCACCGATCGTGCTCTGGGCGCGCTTGGTCATCTGCGTTTCCTTTCGAGGTGCCGCGGCGACGCGGGCGGGAATCACGAACGTAGAGCTACTCCGTGC
Organism: Deltaproteobacteria bacterium; assembly: GCA_005887925.1. Classification (GTDB taxonomy): domain Bacteria; phylum Myxococcota_A; class Polyangia; order Haliangiales; family Haliangiaceae; genus JABFXX01. The sequence goes on from VBLP01000381.1 coordinate 7,598, forward strand.
CGTTGCAAACCAGATGCCCCGGTTCCACGCCGGTGAGCTGTACTTCAAGATCGGGGGTGCTCGACCCGATCTGTGCTGCTCGCGGCCGGTGCGTCCGGAGTATCGTCGCCGCGTGCCGCCCCAGCTTGCCTCCTCCCTGTCGTCGCCGGTGTCCCCGATCGAGCGCTGGGCGCTCGACCCGGCGGTCGTCCATCTCAACCACGGCTCGTTCGGCGGCTGCCCGCGCGCGGTCATCGAGGCCGCGGCCGGCTGGCGCGCGCGGCTCGAGGCGGCGCCGATGCGGTTCATGGTGCTCGAATGGCAGGCCGAGCTCGATCGCGCGCGCGCCGCGCTCGCGGCGTTCGTCCACGCGCCGGCCGAGCGGCTCGCCTTCGTGCCGAGCTCGACCACCGGCGTCGCGATCGCGCTCCACTCCGTCGAGCTCGCCGCCGGCGACGACATCGTCACGCTCGATCAGACGTACCGCGCCTGCATGAACCAGCTCAGGCGGCTCGCCGCGGCGCGCGGCGCGACGATCACCGCCGTCGCGGTCCCGCTGCCGTTCGATCCCGGCGCACTGATCGACGCCGTGGCCCGCGCGATCACGCCGCGCACCCGGCTCGCGCTGTTCGATCACATCACGAGCCCGACCGCGCTGTGCCTGCCGATCGAGGCGCTGGTCGGGCTGTTCGCGGCGCGCGGCATCCCGGTCGTCGTCGACGGCGCGCACGCCCCCGGTCAGCTGGCGCTCGACGTCGCCGCGATCGGCGCGACCTGGTACGTCGGCAACTGCCACAAGTGGACGTGCTCGGTCAAGGGCAGCGGCTTCCTCGTCGTCGCCGGCGGCGCACCGGCGCGCCCCGTCGTCACCTCGCACGGCGCGAGCCCCGAGTACGGGCCGGCCAACCGGCTGCACGCCGAGCTCGACTGGAGCGGCACCCACGATCCGTCCGCCCACCTCTCGGTGCCGACCGCGCTGGCGAGCGTCGCCGCCGAGGGCGGCGGCTGGCCGGCGATCT
>VBLP01000386.1:0-3349 GCA_005887925.1 Deltaproteobacteria bacterium
GCAGTCCGCCGCCGACCTCAAGGAGCGGCTCGGCAAGATCTTCATCGGGTTCTCGCGCAGCAAGGCGCCGATCTTCGCGCGCGATCTCAAGGTCGCCGGCGCGATGCTGGCGCTGCTCCGCGAGGCGATGCAGCCCAACCTGGTGCAGACGCTCGAGGGCACGCCCGCGATCCTGCACGGCGGCCCGTTCGGCAACATCGCGCAGGGCACCAACTCGGTGGTCGCGACGCAGCTCGGCATGAGCCTGGCCGACTGGGTGGTCACCGAGGCCGGCTTCGGCTTCGACCTCGGCGGCGAGAAGTTCCTCGATCTCAAGTGCCGCGCCTCGGGGCTGTGGCCCGACGCGGTCGTCCTGGTCGCGACGATCCGCGCGCTCAAGTACCAGGGCGGCGTGCCGGTCAAGGACCTGACCACGCCCAGCACCGAGGCGATCCGCCGCGGCTTCGCCAACCTCAGCCGGCACCTCGACAACTGCCAGTTCTTCGGCCTCGCGCCGGTCGTCGTGATCAATCGCTTCGCGGCCGACCACTTCGGTCATGGCGGCGAGGGCGCGATCGCGGCAGCCGAGGCCGTGATCGCGGTCGCCGAGGCCAGCACGCGCGCGCCCAAGTACGCCTATGCGCTGAACTCGCCGGTCGAGGCCAAGATCGAGGCCGTCGCCCAGGTCCTGTACGGCGCCGGCGAGGTCATCTACGCACCCAAGGCGCGCACCGACCTCAAGACGATCACCGATCTCGGCCTGGCGAACCTGCCGATCTGCATGGCCAAGACCCAGTACTCGTTCTCGGAGCAGCCCGGCTTGCTCGGCCGACCCGAGGGCTTCAAGTTCGCCGTGCGCGAGATCGAGATCGCCGCGGGCGCCGGCTTCATCATCCCGATCTGCGGCGACATCATGCGCATGCCCGGCCTGCCCGACGTCCCGGCCGCCGAGCACATCGACCTCGACGAGCACGGCGAGGTGATCGGCCTGATGTGAAGCGAGCCAGCCACGCGAGCCCTGTGGCAGTCGGTATGCGCCGTGATACCGTTGTCTGATGCGGACAAGCCGGCGGCGTCGACTCGCGTCCGGAGGGATTGCTGTACTCGCTGTCATCGCTGTGATTCTCGTGCTGGGCGCTCTCGCGCGAGAGCGCGAGCGGCAGATCATGGTGGAGCGCACGATCGGCAGCGGCCCGATTCGCGACCTCCGCACGATGAACCAGGACAAGCCGGTCGACGCGTCCGCCAAGTAGCCGGCTCCTGGCACACGACCTCACCCAGCTCGTCGCGACGCCGGCGTCGACCTGATGAGCCAGTCCACGCGCAACCGGGCCTTCGGCGCTCGATGGTCCGGAATCGACCGTCGAGGACATGTCAACGCGCGTCGCGTCGCGTCGCGCGTGCACGTGTTCTTCCTGGGCGCCATGTCCTGCAGGCTCCTGCAGGCTCCTAGCTCGCCGGTGGGCTCGCCGCGACGCGCGCGGTCTCCGGCGGCCTGGGTACCTCGAGGCTGGATCGCGACAGCCGGGATGCAGGCAGGTGGATCGAGAACCGGACGCCGGGGCCGGCGATCGGCGTGAGCTCGAGCTTGCCGCCGAAGCTGCCGACGTACTCGCGCGACAGCGCGAGGCCCAGGCCGGTGCCCTTGCCGACGGGCTTGCTGGTGACGAACGGCTCGAACAGCCGCCCGGCGACCTGCGCGGGGATGCCGGGTCCGTTGTCCTGCACCGCGATCTCGATCGCGTCGCCTGCGCGCTCGGCGGTGACCAGCACGTATGGGTTCTCGGTACGGGCCTCGTCCATCGCCTCGGCGGAATTGACCAGCAGGTTGAGCAGGACCTGTGACAGCTTTCGCCGGTTGACGGTCACCGCCGGCAGGCCGACCTCGCACGTCCGCCGGACCTCGATCCGCTTGCCGAGCTTGAACGACGCCAGGCGCAGCGCGTCGCTGATCACCTCGTCGACCTGACACGGTTGCAGCTTGTCGGGACTCCCGCTCGAGTACTCCTTGAGGTCCTTGACGATCTGGGCGATGCGCGAGATCCCGTGCTGCAGATCGGCGAGCACGCTCTGCGCCTCGGCGGCGCTCAGATCCGGCCCGGCGAGGCCGTCCTCGCTCGCGAGGATCTCGACATTGGCGCTCACCGCGAACAGCGGATTGTTGATCTCGTGGGCGACGCCCGCCGCGAGCTGGCCGAGCGAGGCGAGCCGCTCGGCCTGGGCGCGCCGGTGCTCGCTGAGCCGGAGCTGCTCGACGGCCTCGGCGCGCGCGCGTTGCGTGGCGAGCTCGGCGATCCGCACCCGGCGGAACGAGAACGTGCCGAACACGGCGAGGACGCCGATGCCGAAATCGGTGGCGACGCTGTCGGCGAACAGGGAGACCGGGGCATCGCCGAGCCACGACAGCGCCGCGACGGCGGTGACCGTTCCGATCACCCCCGCCGAGCAGGCGACCACCTCGTCCTGGAACACGACCATCAGGGCCAGCGGCAAGAGGACCATGTACTGAAAGTCCGGGCTGGCGACCCCACCGTTCAACCACACCGACGTTCCGAACAGCCAGCAAGAGATGAGGCCCGCGAGCGGCAAGAGCACGCCGTAGAGCCGGTTGCTGGCGCGCGGCAGCGCAAATCCGATGATCGCCATCATCGCGCACCACAGGATGCGCACCGCGAGCAACGGACCGTCGAACACGCGGTAGAGCGGCTCGGCCGACGAGATCACCAGCACCACGCCGGCGCCGAGCAGCAGCGAGGTACGGCGTTCCTTGCGGGCCGCCGGGCTACGCAGCGCTTCCTGGAGGTTCACGTCCTTCACCGCAACTCCTGGTTCGGCCAAACCGGAAGAACCGATAGCGCGATCACGGCCGGCGCTCCGGCCGACCGGATGACCTGTGAGGTAGCGCGGACGGGTGTGAAGGTGGGTGGGACGCGCACGCATACATCGCCGGGTGACGCTCGCGGCCCGCGCCGAGCCCGCACGCGATGCCGATGCAGACGCCGACGGCGTGAGCGAGCGGCACCTGCGCGATGCCCAGCGACGTCGCGAATGCCGGCGCACCGGTCGCGACCTCGTAGAGCAGCTTGGCCGCGGCGGCGGCACCGAGCGCGGCCACGATCGCGCGCGCGACACCGCGCCGCACTGCGAATTCGTACGACAGCGCCGCGGCGAGCAGGGCGTGCGACAGCCCGGACAGGCCGCAGTACCACCGCGCATCACCGGCGGCGAGCACGGAGCTCGCCGCCGGCGACCGGCACCTCCTCCATCGCGGCGAAGTTGTCGTCGCCGCCGACCTCGACGCCGGCGGTGGTGTGGACGGTGGCGCTGCCGTACGAGCCGCTCGAGGAGCTCGCGCCGGTGGCGAGCGGCC
>VBLP01000386.1:3410-9810 GCA_005887925.1 Deltaproteobacteria bacterium
CCGTCCGATCACGCGTTGTTCACGATGACGTAGGCTCCGCGCATGCGAACCCGCCTCGCCCTGGCGCTGCTGGTGTCCGTCGCCATGTCTCCCGCGCGCGCGGATCCGCCGCGACCTCGGCTGCGCGACTGGGGCATCGCGATCGGCGCGCTGCCGCCCGGTCCGCTCGACGCCATCACCGACGTGCCCGGGGTGCGCGTCGGCCACGTCACCGTCGCGCGCGGCACGGCCGTCAACACCGGCGTCACCGCGATCCTGCCGCACGAGCGCAACCTGTTCCGCGACAAGGTGCGCGCCGCGATCGTCATCGGCAACGCGTTCGGCAAGCTCGCCGGCGCGCTGCAGGTCAACGAGCTCGGCGAGATCGAGTCGCCGATCATCCTCACCTGCACCCTGTGCGTCGGCAAGGCGTGGGACGCCACGGCCGGCTACCTGCTCGGGCTGCCCGGCAACGAGGACGTACGCTCGGTCAACCCCGTCATCGGCGAGACCAACGACGGCTTCCTGAGCGACATCCGCAGCCGGCCGATCGGCGAGGCCGACGTGCTGCGCGCGATCCGCGAGGCGCACCCGGGCGCCGTCGACGAGGGCAGCGTCGGCGCCGGCCGCGGCACCACCGCGCTGGGCTGGAAGGGTGGCATCGGCACGGCGAGCCGCCGCCTCGACAGCGGCGTCACCCTCGGCATCCTGGTCCAGAGCAACTTCGGCGGCACGCTGACGATCGCCGGCGCGCCGATCGGCCGCGCGCTCGGCACCGGCATCACCCCCGTGGGTGGACCCGGCCGGCCCGGCAAGCCGAGCGGCGGCAGCATCATGATCGTCGCCGCCACCGACGCTGCGGTCGATCACCGCCAGCTCGAGCGGATCGCCCGCCGCACGCTGATCGGCCTGGGCCGCGCCGGCAGCGCGATGGACCACGGCTCAGGCGACTTCGTGATCGCGTTCACCACGTCGCACCAGCCGCCGATCGCCGACGACGCGCTCAACCCCGTGTTCCAGGCCGCCGCCGACGCCACCGAGGAGGCGATCGTCAACTCGCTGCTGCGCGCGCAGACCGTGCGGGGCGCACGGGGAACGGCGGAGGCGCTGCCGCTCGATCGCGTGAGGCAGCTGCTGGCCGACCACCGCGTGCTGCCCGCGAGCTGATCGGTCGCAAGAAATCGCTCTGCGAGATCTTCGCGGACGCGCCGCCGGCCGCTGATCGCGCTGCACGATTGCGATCCGGGCGGAATCATTGCGAGCAGATCATGTGTCGACAGCGGTAAATCCCAATACTGCTCATGCTCGATCAGACGATGACGGCACACATCGGATGTGATGTCCCGACGACGCCCGACGACGTGAGACGTAGATCGGGTTGTGATGGGGTTTGCAGTATTGTCATCGTGCGATGAATCCATAGAATGCTCACTATGGGTTCACTCGAAGTTCGGAGTGACCGAGTGGATCCGCTGGTCGGTTCGATGCTCGGCAAGGACTACCGCGTGATCGAGCCGATCGGTCGCGGCGGGATGGCGGTGGTGTACCTGGTGGAGCATCAGACGCTGCGCAAGCGCTTCGCCGCCAAGGTGCTCTCCGTCGAGCTCGCCGCCAACCTCGAGGGGCGCGCGCGGTTCACCCAGGAGGCCCACGCCGCGTCGCAGCTCGATCAAGAGAACATCGTGAACATCTCAGACTTCGGCGAGACCGCCGATCACCGGCCGTTCTTCGTGATGGAGCTCCTGCGCGGCCAGACGCTCGATCAGCGCGTCACGGAGTCGCCGATGTCGATCGAGGAGGTGGTCGCGGTCGCGGTGCCGGTCGCGCGCGCGCTCGCGCATGCCCACGCCGAGGGCATCATCCACCGCGACGTCAAGCCGGAGAACGTGTTCCTCGTCCAGCGCAGCCAGGGCCGCTTCGGGGTCAAGGTCGTCGACTTCGGGATCGCGAAGACGCCTGTCGATACGCGGCTGACCAAGATGGGCGAGACGCTCGGCAGCCCGATGTTCATGTCGCCCGAGGCGTGCCGCGGCGAGGACGTCGATCACCGCGCCGACCTGTACTCGTTCGGCGTGCTGCTCTACCTGATGCTGTGCCGGCGGGTCCCGTTCGAGGACGAGAACCTGCTCCGCGTGCTGCAGATGCAGGTGTCCGAGCCGCTGCCGCCGCCGCGCGCGATCAACCCCGAGATCTCGCCCGAGCTCGCCCAGGTGATCGAGCGCGCGCTCGCCAAGGATCCGGACGATCGCTACATCTCGATGGACGCGCTGCTGATCGATCTCGAGGCCGCCGTCCCGCCGGGCTCCGATCGCCTGCTGATCGAGACCCAGACCGGCGGCGCGAGCTCGTTCCGCATCGCGTCGTTCACCGGGCCGTCGGCGCGCATCGACTCGCAGCAGCTCGCGCGGCTCGGCAGCCAGCCGCTGCCGAGCCAGTGCGCCGGTCCGCAGCCCGCGATCGCCAGCTCGGGCGCGCTGTCGGCGCTCGGACGTCCCGGGCGCAGGCGGCTGTGGCTCGCCGCGCCGGTGATCGGCGTCGCAGCGATCGGCGGCTGGCTCGCGATGCGCGGTGGCGCCCCGGCGGCGCCGATGCCTGCACAGGCCGCGGCGCGCGTGCCCGGCCCGCCGATCGAGACGACCCGCGCCGAGCACCGTGCGCCGGAACCTGCCGTGGCGGCTGCGAGCGCCGCGCGCGTCGAGTCCGCACCGGCCGGTACCGTTCACCTTCACCTCACCACCACGCCGGCCGGCGCCGTGGTCCAGCTCGACGGCGAGGCGCTCGGCGCCACGCCGCTCGACGTCGATCTCGCCCGGCTCGACGGCGAGGCGCAGCTGGTCGTGTCGCACGACGGCTTCACCGAGGTGCGGCGGCGGCTCGACCTGCGCGCCGACCTCTCGCTCTCCCTCGCGCTGTCCCCGATCGCACGCGTGCCGAAGATCATCAGGCGGCCCGCGCCGCCGGTCCCGGTGCGCCGCGAGCCGGCCCACACCGAGCCACCGGCCCACGCCGCGGGCAGCGCCGCCAAGGGCGATCCGAATCTCGATATCCGATTGAGTCGATAGGAGCTTTGTACAGGAGGGTTTCTGATGCGATCTCGATACCTCGGGCTGGCGTGCTGTCTCTGGCTCGGCCTGGTAGCACCGGCCGCGGCCGACGGCGTGGCCGACGAAGCCGACCTGCAGTTCACGATCGGCGCCGACGCCTACAGCAAGGGTGAATTCACCGTCGCGCTCGAGCACTTCCTTGCGTCGAACCGGCTGGTCTCGAACCGCAACGTGACGTTCAACATCGCGCGCGCCTACGAGCAGCTCGGGCGGTTCCCCGACGCCTATCGCTATTACGTCGATGCGGCGCGCGACGCCGGCGATGGCAAGCTGCAGCGCGACGTCACCAACGCGCTCACCCGGATCGGCTCGCGCGTCGCCGTGATCGCGGTCGAGACCTCGCCGCCGGGCGCGACCGTGTTCCTCGATCGCCGCGACCTCGGCTCGGTCGGCACGTCGCCGTCACAGCTCGGGCTCAAGGCCGGCACGTACACCGTGATCGCGGACCTCGCGGGCTTCGAGCCGTCGACGGTCGGCGGCGTGTCGATCGCGATCGGCGAGACCCGCCGGATCAAGCTCGAGCTGGTCCGCATCCTCGGCAAGGTCGAGCTGTCGGGCGAGCCCGGCACCCGGGTGCGGATCGACGACGACCGCGGCGAGGTCGCCTGCACGCTGCCGTGCACGCTCGAGCTCCCGCCCGGCTCGCACACCGCGTACTTCGAGCGCCCCGGCTTCACGGTGGCGCCGCAGATGTTCACCGTCATCGAGAAGACGACGGTGCGGTCGAGCGCGACCGCGGTCGCCGTGGTCGGCTCGCTGCTGGTCGCGGCCGACGAGGCCAACGCGCTGATCGAGGTCGACGGCCAGGCGCTCGGCTTCACGCCGGCGGTGCTGCCCAACATCCCCGTCGGTCACCGCAGGGTCCGGGTCAGCCTCCGCGGCTACCAGCCCGTCGAGCGCGAGGTCGACGTCCGCAGCAACACGCAGGCCGACCTGCGCGACGTCGTGCTCATGCCCGAGCGCTCGGTGTCGGCGGCTTCGCGCGAGACCGAGGCGATCGAGGACGCCCCGGCGTCGGTCACCGTGATCTCCGCGCAGGAGCTCGAGGCGTTCGCGTATCCCACGATCCTCGAGTCGCTGCGCGGCGTGCGCGGCTATGCGATCAACTACGACAGCATCTACGGCAACGCCGCGGTCCGCGGCCTGGGCTCGGCCAACGACTTCTCGAACCGCCTGCTCGTGCTGAGCGACGGCGCGGTGCTGAACGAGAACATCCTGTACCAGCCGTTCATCCACTACGACGGCCGCACCGATCTCGGCGACGTCCAGCGCATCGAGGTCGTGCGCGGTCCGTCGTCCGTGCTGTACGGCACCGGCGCGGTGTCGGGCGTCGTCAACCTCGTGCTCAAGGATCGCGACGAGCCCGACGGCGTGCACGCCCAGATCTCGAGCTACGACAACTCGACCGCGCGCGGCCGGGTCGGCTTCGTCCAGCGGCTCGGCCGCGATGCCGGCGTGTGGGCGAGCGTGTCGGGCGCGAGCTCGCAGGGCCGCGACGTCTCGCTGCCGGGCGACGCGACCGCCGGCGCCTCGGCGCGCACCACGACCGAGTTCGACAAGTTCCACTCGTACACGCTCACCGGCAAGCTGTGGTGGAAGGACCTCACGGTGCAATCGTTCTGGACCGCCCGCGAGGACACGATCCCCACCGGCAACTACGGATCGCGGTTCGGCGACACGCGCAGCTTCGGCGACGATCAGCGCCTGCTGGTCGAGGCCAAGCTCGATCACAAGCTCGGTGCGCACGCCCGGGTCATGGTGCGCGCCCACCTCAACTATGCGTACTACCACTCTGACTACTGGTATGACGCCGACCCGGCCAGTCCGCAGCCGGGCACCGCGGACAGCTACAACTACTTCGAGACCTACAAGAGCTGGTGGGGCGGCGGCGAGGCGCGCGCGACGCTCGAGCTCGGCGGCCAGCTCCGCCTGACCCTCGGCGGCGAGGCCTTGGTCCACGAGCGCGCGAACATGGAAGGCGGCCAGTACGACGTCGACCACACCATGCTGATGGCCGGCCTGCACGTCGACGCGCCGTACCAGGTGTTCGCCGGCTCGGCGCTGCTCGACTGGCGCCCGGCGGCGGCGCTGCGCGTCCAGGCCGGCCTGCGCTTCGACTACTGGAACCTCCTGGGCAACCAGTTCGCCGCTCCCGACGTGCGCGGCACGACCTCGTTCTCGGCGGCGTCGCCAAGCTGATGATGGGCTCGGCGTTCCGCGCGCCGAGCGCGTACGAGCTGTACTACGCCGACAGCGGATCGACCCAGGTCCAGAGCGACACCTGCGGCGACAAGCTCACCCCCGAGACGATCTACACCGCCGAGCTCGAGGCCACCCACAAGTTCGGCCTCGACTGGGCCGCGCTGGTCTCGATCTACGGCACGCTCGCCCGCAACGTGGTCGAGTCGGTGCCCGTCGGTGACATGTGTGCCGCCGCGCACGGCGTCCCCGCCAACCTGATCTACTACCGCAACAGCCACGTCGACCAGCGCTTCCTCGGCGCCGATCTCGAGCTGCGCCGCGAGCTGCGCAGCGGCATCATGGCGTCGCTGCAGTACGGCTACAGCTACGGCCGCTACGCCAGCGCGCCGAGCGACGACCCGAGCCAGCCCGAGAGCACGCAGCTGCCCAACGCGCCGAGCCACTACGCCGGCTTCAAGGTGATCTTTCCGATCGTGACCAGCTCGGTCAACGGCGCGCTGCGCGCCGCGCTCGAGGACCGCCGGCGGATCGACACCACGACCACCGAGCAGAGCGACCGCGCCGTCGTGGTCGACGCCGTGATCGCCGGCGGTGCCCTACGCCGCCAACCTCATGCCGCAGAACGGCCGGTCGTTCATCTTCAGCCTGACCGTGACGCGCTAGGAAATGACGCGGACGAACGTGTCGCTCTCGACAAAGACGATGCGCGGCGTTCCGCTTGCGTTCACGTCCGTTTCTTTGTCCTCGCACTACTTCGTGCGATCGTCGCCGCGGTGATCCCCACACCGTTCGATCGGCTCGGCAAGGAGCTGGTTCGCGATGCAGTCGAGGGCCGCTGCTCCGTCGAGAGCGACGCGGAGGTCCCGGCCAGCGCGCGTCACATCGATCTATGGGTCACACCCCGCGAGGGGTATGCCTCGCCGCCCGAGGATCTGGGTCTGCTGGGGCGCATCATCAACAGCTCGGTGACGCTCGAGTTCTTCCACAACGGCTCCGCGGCTGACCTGGACGCGGTCGTGGACTTCTATAACCAGCGGTTTAACATCGGCTTTTCGCGACAGGAGCACGCGGATCTCGTGGCGTTCCTCGCGGCGCTCTGACGTTTCTTGCCAGTC
>VBLP01000386.1:10040-12934 GCA_005887925.1 Deltaproteobacteria bacterium
CTGCCGCCCCACGCGAGTTTCCACCAACGGCTTGCCACGGGCATCGCAGAACACGAAGTCCTCGCTTCGATCGTGCGCGTGTGCAGCGAGCGCCCGCGCAGCGGTCTCGTTGAGCGGAACCTCGCGCGCCTTGCCGCTCTTGGGTGTGCCGAGTCGGCCGCGGCTGTAGTTGCGAACCACGGCGATGCGGCGATGCTTGACATCGACGGCTTGCTTTCCGAGCGCGAGCAACTCCCCGCGTCGCACCCCAGTGTGGAGCGCGACGATCACCATCGTGCGCCACTCTCCCTCCGCTGCCGCAACCAAGCGATCGGCTTCCTCGAACGTGAGAAAGTCGAACTTCGCCGGTGGCGCGGTCAGTCTTGCGAACTCGGGAACGCTCTCGATCAGGCGCCGCTTGTGCGCGAGGCGCAGCACGTGTTTCAAGCACGCCAGCACCCTGTTCACGGTGTTGGGATGCGTGATACGCGGCTTGCGCTTGCATACAAAGTTCGGCGACTCCTTGTGTGCGAACGTGAGATCCTGGATCACCGCGAAGTCGATGTCGCTGAGGCGCAGATCGCCGATGTGCGGCAGGATGTGCAGCCGCAACGCGCTCTCCTTGATCTCGATCGACGATTCCTTGTTGTGCAGCTTCGCAGCCGCGAGGAACGTATCCGCGAACGCGGTGAGCGTGGGGATGCTCTTGGTTGCGACCGGCCGGGCAGGCTCGCTTGATGCCGCGCTCGCGGGCGCGGGTGTGCTGGGTGGTGGTTCCTCCTGGGTTGCGCCGCTGCCAGGGCGGGGCTGCGTGGCCATGAACGCAAGTTGCTGCGCCTCGGCCCACTGTGCAGCGGCTTTGGTGTTCTGGTTCTTGGGCGCGGTACCGCTCACGCGTTTCGCGGACCCATTGGCCCAATGACCCATGACGCGAAATCGCCATCGGCCATCGTTGGTTCGGTAGACTGACATCGGCTTGATTGCCTTTCCAGTCACCGACACACTGCATACGGTGACTATACACAACGCACCGGGCGATTCCACGGTGCGGTGTGGCAAAAACGACGAAGCGGGATCCCGATAGGGATCCCGCTGGGTTAGCGGCCGTCCGCGACGGTTTTGACTGGCCGTTTTCGATGGAGCGGAGTGAAGTCGGTTCCCGACGAGCGCGCGAGCCACGCCCGGATCACGGGCCGCGAGAACACCAGGCGACGGCCGAGTCGGCGGCACGGAATCACGTGGCGCGCGGCGTACTCGTACACCGTCTTCCGGTTCACGCGCAGTAAGCTCGCTAGTTCATGTGCAGTCATGCATTCGTGCTCTACATGACCGCTGTCAGCTCGCATAGACGTGCTCGGAACATCGCTCTTATTCGCAGGAATCGCGGTGTCCGTAAGTGACGATTGCATGGCTCACCTCAGCAGCCCGGCGTCGGCAGGCGCGCGAGCTCCACGAGCTTGACCAGGGACGCGCCGGCCGGCACCAGCAGGACATCCGCGCCGGTCCGGCATGCGGCCGGCCCCAGGAGCGCCGTTGCGCCGATCGCGTAGGGGCCGGACGGGATGTCATCGACCGTCAGCGTTTCATCGCGCTCGATGCAGCTCGCCACCTGGGGGGAGCTACAGTTGATCGTGTAGGTCCCGAGCGTGGCGGTGCCACGTGCTCGCGTGAACGTCACCGGGGCGCAGCCATCGGCCGCATGCTCGAAATCGATCGTGAATCCGGTCAGCCCCGCACCGCCTTGATCGGCGGGCGTGCAATTGGCGCTCGCGGTCAACGCCACGAACGAGAGCACGAGCTTGCCCCGCTCGGAGACGGGGAACACGGCCGGCCGCAATGCGGTGACCTGCTCGGCCGCGATCGTGACGGCCGCTTGCATCGGTGCGGTGGCGAGTGTGGCACCGTCGGCGGCATGGAGCGCGAGCGTGGCATCGTAGACGCCGGCCGGAACCGGCGGCGTCGAGCCTTCGGCATCCGTGCACGCGAACGATGACACGGTGTCATCGCCGCTCGCGCGGCTGTGCACGACCAGCGACACGGAGGCTGCTCCGACGTGCGCGCATGTGACGGCTTGGCCCGCCACGGTGATCGACCATGCGGCCGATGCGGAGCCGCGCGCGGCCGGGTCGGGGCCGCAGCTGCCGCACGCGCTGCTACTGGTGAGCGCGACGAGCGCGGCGAGGAAACAAAGAAGCGTGGAACGCATGACGTATTACCTTCCGGGTGGAGTTGATGAGTCAGTTGGTGGTGGTGGTGATGGTGGTGGTGCCGGTGGTGGTGGTGCCGGGCGAGCGCGGGAACGCGTTGGCGCTCACTTCGAGCCCGCCGGCGACGAGACAGGGACGAGCTGGAACTGGATCCCTTTGGGCGTCGGTACCGTCACGCCCGAAGGAAGTGCGCCGCGTAACCGCTGCAGCAAGAGATCCAGGAGCTGATCCGGAGGCATCTGCCGGAGTGCGCGCGCGGCCATCGCGATCGGCGTGGCCGGCATCGCGGGCGTGGGCATCGCCGGTGCAGCCGGCATCATCGGCGCGGCTGGCATCACCGGCGCGGTGGGGGTCGCCATCAGCGGCGCGGCCGGCATCATCGGCACGGCCGGCATCATCGGTGCGGCCGGCATCATCGGCGCGGTGGGCATCATCGGCGCGGTGGGCACCATCGGCGCGGTGGGCACCATCAGCGCGGTGGGCACCACCGGCGCGGTGGCCGTGATCAGCTGGCCGAACCGCGCCCACAGATCACGTGCCGCGCCGCGCGTCGACTCGTCGGCATCGGGTGCCAGCCCGCGCCCGACGATCTCCAGCATTGCGTATGCCTCGGGGGGCAGCACGGGCGCTGGCGGCGATGCCGCCGAGTCGACCAACACCGGGGGGCTCGCGAGGCTGGGCTCCGGTCCGCCGACGGCGTGCGCATTG
>VBLP01000382.1 GCA_005887925.1 Deltaproteobacteria bacterium
CGCGTCCTAGGACGCGGACCATGCTGCAGCGATCCGCGGCGGGCCCTGCGAGCGCGCAGGCCATCCGAGAGACGCTCGCCGGCTGTAGCCTCCCTGCATGTCGTCGAAGGGTGATGTCGAGGTCGCGAACACGTTACCACTCGAGGACGAGGCGCCGGCAGCGGCGACCGGTCCGCCGGTCACCGGCTGGGATCGCTACGAGCTGCTCGAGCTGCTCGGCCAGGGCGGCATGGGCGTGGTGTACAAGGCGCGCGATCGCCACCTCGGCCGGCTCGTCGCGATCAAGTTCATCCACGGCGCCGATCCCGACCTGACGATGCGGCTGCGCCGCGAGGCCAAGGTCCTGGCGGGTCTCGACCACCCCAACATCTGCCGCGTGTACGAGGTCGATCACGTCCAGGGCAAGCCGTATCTCGCGCTGCAGTTCATCGATGGCGAGCGGCTGGACCAGGCCGCCGCGCGGATGTCTCTCGAGGAGCGGATCGCCGTGCTGCGCGACGTCGCGGTGGCAGTCGACGACGTCCACCACCACGACATCGTGCATCGCGACCTCAAGCCGGCCAACGTGATGGTCGAGCGCAGCAAGGATGGACGCTGGATCCCGATCGTCATGGACTTCGGCCTGGCGCGCGAGGCGACCGACGTCGCGCTCACCCAGTCGGGCAGACCGCTCGGCACGCCGGCATACATGCCGCCCGAGCAGGCGCGCGGCGACGTCCAGGCCATCGATCGCCGCTCCGACGTCTACAGCCTGGGTGCCACGCTCTACGAGCTCCTGACCGGCAGCGTTCCGTTCCCGGACAGCACGCCAATGGCGGTCCTGATGCGCGTGCTCGAAGAAGAGCCGCCGTCGCCACGCAAGCTGGCGCCGGGCCTGCCGCTCGATCTCGAGATCATCGTGATGAAGTGCCTTGCCAAGGAGCCGGCGCAGCGCTACCCGTCGGCACGCGCGCTCGCCAATGACCTCGGCTGCTACCTCGATGGCGAGCCGATCCTCGGCCGGCGGCCCTCGCTGTGGCGGCGGACGCGGCGGCGCGCCCGGCGTCACCGCGCGCTGGTCCGGCTGGGCGCCGCGTCGCTGTCGATCATCGTCGCCGTGGCGGCGCTGGGGATCCGCGCGTCGCTGGTCAGCGCCGAACGCGCACGCCTGGCCGAACAGGTCGGCCGAGAAGCGACGGAGATCGAGGGCTCGCTGCGCGAGGCGTACCTGTGGCCTCCCCATGACACGCGAGCCGACCGCAGGACCGTGCGCAAACGCATGACCGACATCGCAGCCATCGATCACGGTCTCGGCGAGTTCGGCGATTCCATCGTCCATGGCGCGCTGGGCCGCGGCCACCTCGCTCTCCACGAGTGGCAGGCGGCCGATGAGGAGCTCACGCGCGCGATCGCCGCGGCCGTCGCAGCTGGGCGAGAGGTACCGGAGCTGCACGCGGCGCGCGGCCGCGCGCTCGGCGAGCTGTATCGCGACGCGCTCGAGCAGGCGCGCCTCCAGGGAGACAGTCGGAGTACCAAGGCATGGCTCGCCCAGCGCGAGCAAGCGCTCGCCCGGCAATATCTGACGCCGGCGCTGAAGGAGCTGCAGCAGGGTTCCGCCACCGGCGAACAAGCCGCGCTGTTCCAGGCGCGGATCGCGCTGTATCGTCGCGACTTCGCCGCCGCGGAACGCGTCGCGTCCACGGTCGTCGCCGAGGCGCCCGGCTCGTCCGAGGCGCGCCGGCTCGCCGCCGATGCGGTCCACGGCGCCGCTGTCGACGTCTTCAACCGCGGCGACTATGCCGCGGCGCACACCAGCCTCGAGCGCGCCTTGAAGCTGTACGCAGAAGCGAGCGACATCGCACGCAGCGACGCGTCGGGGTACGAGGCCGCGGCACAGGCCTGGCTTCAGCTCGCGGAGATCGACGCTCGACAGGGCCGTTCACCGCGCGAGTCGCTGCAGCGCGCCCTCGATGTGCTCGACGGTGGTGCGCTGCGCGCCGATCCGGAGGACGTCTCGGCCTACACGACCAGGTTCTATGTGCTCCTGCACTGGTATCGGACACCGGCACTCGGCGATCGCGGCAATCAGCCGTCATTGCTCGACGACATGGAACGCGCGGCGAAGCGCGCGACCGAGCTCGCTCCCGGTGACGCGCGCGCGTGGACCACACTTGGCACGGCGCATCTCTACCGCGCCCTGTACGGACGAGCGTATGGCAGCCTTGACATTCCCCGGTTTGACCAGGCGATCAAGGAGATCAAGCAAGCGCTGGCGATCCGGCCCGACGAGCTGAGGGCCCATAACATCCTCGGCGTGGCATATCATTCCCGCGGTGATGCCCTCCACCAGATGGGGAAGAATGCGACGCCAGACTACGAAGCTGCACGGAATAGCTATCAGGATGCCAGTGCCCTCGAGCCGCAATATCTTCTGGCTTGTAGCAATCAGGTCGAGCTCTACGCCACGATCGCAGAATATGAAGATGCGCTCGGAAAGGAGCCCGACGCTACCGTCGCCGCGGCCCAGCAGGTCGGACCGCACTGTCTGAGAATCGATCACAGCTACCACCCCGTGTTCGACGACATGGCGCGGGCGCAGCTCGCGCGCGCCAGCTACCTTGCAGATCATGAGCAAGATCCGAGCAAGGAGCTCGAGGCTGCGCGTCAACACATCGCCGAGTCCGCGAAGGTCCTCCGCGGCTCTGTGGACGTCTGGTTCCAGGGCCTCGTCGCCGACCGGATCGACGCGACGTTCCGGGCGCGCCGTCGAATGGACCCCACGAGCTTCCTTGCGGCGGGACGAAAGGCCGTGGGCGAGGTGGTGCAGGTGAACAAGGACTGGGCCCCGGCCCACCTCGAGGCCGCACGTCTCGATCTGGCCGAAGCTGCGTGGAAGGCGACCACCGGAGGCGATCCTGCGCAACCGCTCGGCCATGCGTCTGACCACATCCGAGAGGCCAGAGGGCTCGCCTCCCGCGATCAGCTCGTCGACGTCGACATCGTCGAGGCGGAGGCTTGCTTGCAGAAAGTGATCGTGCAGCCGTCGCTCGCGATCGTTGACGGCACGATCAACGACGGCATTCGACATGCGAACGACGCGCTGCAACGCAACGCGCTGCTATGGAGGGCGCAGCGCGTGTACGACTCGCTGATGCGGTTAGGCGGACAGTAGCCCCGACCGCAGGTAGGACCGTCGCTGCCACCTCGATCACGGCTGGCCAGCGTCCACCGTGCTACCGGGATTGGGGCAGCCGGTCGGGGTGGGATTGGTACAGATAGGGCGCTCGGGAGGCACGTCCGGGTTGCAGCGGATCTGCTGCAGCAGCATCGCCACCACCGCCAGCAGCAGCAGCAACGACAGGGGACGTCGCATCTGCTTCCACCGCACGACCAGCACCACCAGCATCACCACACCGATCAGTTCCAGAACCAGCATCTCTCACCTCCTTGAACGGATCGGTGCAACAGCAAATCGCGGGCCGCCTGCATCGCTCGCCTCGATGGCCAGCACATCGCGATCTTGGCCGCCGGTGGATGCGGCCCGCGCTCGGCAATGATGACGAAGAGCGCCGACCGCTGGCTGGCGGAGCCGTGCGCGCACGCACCGCGCACGCTCAGGTACGGTCCGCTCGATCAAGCGGCTGCTTACCGAGGACGAGAGTCGTTCGCGCCATGACGGGCAGGCTCCGCGCAGGGGGCCGCCCGCCCGGAGCCGCAGGGCAGCCGGCACGCGATGGCATTCGTGCCCACGCCTGTCCGCCGCTGTGCCGCGGATGTGCCACGGCGATCGCTGGCCGCCCGCAGCCGACCCGGGATCGGGAGTGCTTCACGTCGCTCGACGGCGCCCCTGCGCGCTGGGGGTGCGGCCGAGGCGCGGATCGACGCTGGCCTAGTGGACCGTCACCTTGCGCTTCCGGATGTCGACACCCGCTTGCATCGCCGCGGCGAGGTCGTCATCGTAGCGCCCCGGCAGCGCCGGCAGCGGTGACGCCGCGGTCAGCGCGACGATCAGGTAGGTCCCGACCTCGCGCAGCGGGACATCGACGGCCAGCGAGTCGTGCGACACCCGGCACGCCGGATCCTCCGGGCAGCGCATCACGACGTGGACCTCGTCGCGATAGATCCGGACGCTCCGGTAACCGCCGCCCGACACGCGGACGTGCGCGACATCGCCGACCGCGCGGTCATCGCCCCGCACCAGCTCGCTGCGTTCGAACTGGACGTCGAACGCGACCGCGGCGGGGCGCGGCGCGCCGAGCAGCCACACGACGAACACCGCGGCGCCCGCGAACACCAGACCCGGCGCGGCGAACTGCCACCACGGTCGCCGCCGCGGCGTCGCGACCGCCGCCAGCACGCGTGCCTCCCAGCCCGGCGGCGGCTGATGCTCGGCCCCGAGGCGCAACAGGGCCGCTTCGACGCGATCGACCGGCGGGGTCATAGCGAACCTCCGGTGCGGCGCTCGATGCACCTGCGCAGCTGCGGCAGCGCGCGCGACACCTGCGCCTGCAGCGTGCCGGGCTTCTCGCCAGACACCGCGGCCATGTCGTCGAACGCGAAGCCCTGCTGGAAGCGCAGCAGGACCGCGCTGCGCACGTGCAGCGGCAGCTTGTCGATACACTCGTTCAGCGCCTGTTGCAGCCGCGCGTCGTCGAGCCGCTCGCCGGCCGACGGCTGATCGTCGGGCGTGCCCTCGGCCTCATCATCGCCGACGTGCGACCGCGCACGCCGCCGCGCCTTGGCGGCATCGAGCACACGGTGCCGTGCGATCCCGAACAGCCACGTGCGCAAGGTCGAGCGCCCGCCAAACTTCGGCAGATCGCGGAACGCTGCGATGAACACCTGCTGGTGCACATCCTCGGCGAGTGCAGCGTCGCGCAGCGCCTCGCGGCAATAGCGGAACACGGAAACGCCATGGCGTTGCATCAGGCATCGAAGTGCGCCGGTCATGTCCTGATTGGCGACCAGGGCGACCACGTCACTATCGCTATCTTGAGCGGAATCCGCGCTGGGTTCCGGGGTGGGTGTGCGATCTCGGACCACGGGCAATGCCGGTCCTCTGTCGTAGTGAAAAGACTGGCAAATCCCACCACATCCATGGCCGCTCGGGCAAGAGCCCGATCCGAAGCCGCGGTACATGGCGCACGAATACTGCAGCTCTGGTCGCGAGTGATGCGGAATGCTGCGGTGCAGCCGTGTGTCACGAGACACTGCGCGTGAGCGCCCCCTGCAACAAGTTGCGCCGGGCGAGATGTGCCGCGCGGCTTGACGGAGGGATGATCGGCAGGCCGGTCTTGCCTCGATCATCCGTGGCGCTCGGCCGGCGTCTGTGCCATCGACAGCACGACGTCGATCGGGCCATTCGCGGTCGTCATCCGCACCGCGATGCCGACCGGCAGCGCCCCGCTGTGCAGCCGGGGGACACCGAACTCGCAATGGAAGCCGTGGCGCTCGAGGACCTCGCTCGCGCGTCCGGTGAGGATGTTGGCGAGCTCGGTCGCGCCGTCGGTGGCGGTCTCGGGCGGCGGGTCGGGCTCGCACCTCAGGCGGCGCACCAGCTCGAGCGCGATCGGCCGCGGAAACACCCAGGTCACCGGGCCGCGCACGTCGCCCTGGAAATCGAGCGCCACCGCGATGGTGTGCGGCGAGAACGTCGGCTCTCCGATCGCGGCGACCACCGCCTCGAGCCCGACGGTGCTGCGCAGGTAGCGCACCACCACGTCGAGAAAGCCCTTGACCACGTCGGGCGCGAGCGGCTCCGTCATCGACCACGCGCCCCGTCCGGACCTGGCGTGCCGCCGGGCGCAGGCGCCGGTGCATCGGCGGACCTCGGGAGCGGGATCTCGCGGGTGTATTGCAGGACACGGCGAAATACCGAGACCGCATAGTCGGGATTGAGATCGCGCCCGGGCACCACGATATCCAGCGTGATCAGGTCGGGTCGGTGTTGTTCGTAGAGCTCGAGCAGATGATCCGCGGCGCCGGCCTGCGCGACGACCGAGAACCCCGCGAGCTCGAGCAGCTTGCCGAGCTGCGTCCGCATGATCGGAGAATCGACGACGATGGCGGAAGGCATGCCTGCTCCCGGTGGGTCGGCCGGTCTCCGCCGGTGTTGAGAGCGCGATCGGCGATGACTCCGCCTTGCCTGATCTCAGCCGGCGAGCCAGGCGCGAAACCGCGCCGCATTCTCCTGGCTGACCACGACCTCGCCCGCCGGCGGCGGCGCGAGTTCGACCAGCAGCTTGCCCTTGGCGTGGGGCCGGAACCCGACGACGGCCGGGGCGTGGACCAGGTACTGGCGGTTGACGCGGAAGAACTCCGCCGGCAGCTCGGCCTCGAGCTCTGCCAGCGTCTGGTCGACCGCGAACCGGCGCGCTTCGCGGGTCACCACATCGACGAGCTTGTCGTCGACCGCGAAGTAGGCGACCTCGGCGAGCGACAGCACCACGAAGCCGCCCCTGCTTCGCGCGACCAGGCGGCGCGGTGCCCCGAGCCGGCGCGCCAGGCCGCGGACCCGCTCGGCGAAGTGGCTCTCGAGTCGATCGTACTTGGCGAGCGCGCCGACCACGTCGGGCTCGCGCAGCGGCTTGAGCAGATACGCGATCCCGTCGCGCTGCAGCGCATCGA
>VBLP01000056.1 GCA_005887925.1 Deltaproteobacteria bacterium
CGTGACCGGCCGCCCGTTCGACCACCGCGCATCGCGCCGCAGGTGGAACGTGAACATGCGCAGGTCGCCGGCGACCTCCCAGTGTGTCGCCAGGCCCGGCACCGGCAGACCATCGCGGCCGTAGGTCGTGAGGCCGTCGAACAGCGTCGCGACCAGCGGCGACGACGCTGCGCTCGACGCCAGCGCCGGATCCAGGTGGTCCGGCTCGCCCTGGTTGCACCACGTGACGTGGCCCGGGTCGATGTCGGCGCGATCCGGCACGCGGCCGAAGTAGTCACCCGCAGGCAAGCTGCACCCGACGAGCGCGACCAGGACCAGCCGGCGAAGCACCGTCCCTAGCTTAGCCCGGCTGCGCACCGGGCTCGGCGTTCCTGCGCCGCAGGCAAGCGGCGCTCTTGCGCCGTCGCCGGGCGATCGCCGCGCAGCCACGGAGCGCACGCAGGCCTGCGAGGAGGCTTGCTTTACCCGCTCATCCCTTCATGCCACTGTTACCTCTTTCCCGCAGGACCAGCTACGCGATGGCCAACAAGCCCAAATCCAGGCACATCAAGCTGACATCGCACCCCGGCGCGGGCAGCGCCAAGCCGATCCCGATCCACTGGGGCGCCGCAGACCCCCACACCCGCGGCCCGATCATCGCCACGCTCACCACGCCGGAGCACCGCAACGTGATCGGCACCCACTCGGGCAGCTACGCCGTCTACCGCGCGCTCGCGATCGCCGCCAGGGCGCTCGACCCGCAGCACGTCCCCGACCTGACCAACACCGCGCCGACCGATCCGATCGGCCCGTATCCAGCGTGGCACGACCCCGAGAAGATCGTCTCGCTCGACCCGTACGGCGCGGTCGTCGCCGACGTGTTCCGCGACTACCTGGACAGAGGCTACGACGTCCGCCCGACGATCGCGATCACCCAGGCCCACATCGACATGCCCGAGATCGCCGACGCGATCGAGGCCGGGCGACTCACCGTCGACGGCAAGCTCGTCAAGTCGCCGCGCGAGATCGCGGTGACCAAGGCCGCGACCGAGCCGGTGTGGTACCTGCCCGGCGTCGCCCGCCGGTTCGGCTGCACCGAGAGCGAGCTGCGCCGCACGCTGTTCGAGCAGACCGGCGGCATGTTTCCCGAGCTCGTCACGCGCGGCGACCTCGACGTGTTCCTGCCGCCGATCGGCGGCCAGACGGTCTACATGTTCGGCGATCCGCACAAGCTCGCCGACCCCGGCGTCACGCTCACCGCGCGCGTCCACGACGAGTGCAACGGCTCGGACGTGTTCGGCTCGGACATCTGCACCTGCCGGCCCTACCTCGCCCACGCGATCGAGGAGTGCGTGCGCGGCGCCCAGAACGGCGGCGTCGGGCTGATCGTGTACTTCCGCAAGGAGGGCCGCGCGCTCGGCGAGGTCACCAAGTTCCTGGTCTACAACGCGCGCAAGCGCCAGGCCGGCGGCGACAACGCCGCCCAGTACTTCGCGCGCACCGAGTGCGTCGCCGGCGTGCAGGACATGCGGTTCCAGGAGCTCATGCCCGATGTGCTGCACTGGCTCGGCGTCACCCGGATCCACCGGCTGGTCTCGATGTCGAACATGAAGTACGACGCGATCGTCCGCGCCGGCATCGAGGTCGGCGAGCGCGTCCGCATCCCCGACGAGCTGATCCCGGCCGACGCGCGCGTCGAGATGGACGCCAAGATGGCCGCCGGCTACTTCACGCCCGACGGCAAGGCCCCGGCCGACGACGAGCTCGCCAAGCCCAAGGGCCGCAGCCTCGGCGAGTAGTGCGGCGCGCTGATCCGGACCGGGCGAGGTGCGCGCACTGCCCGGCGAGCCAGCGACGGCAGTTGCCGAGGGCGACCTCGCGTGGTTTGCTCGGTCGCATGACGGCGCCGCGCACGATCGTCCTGCTGACGCTCGCCTCGGTCGCCGGCTGTGCGAGCGATGGCGGCCGCGGCGGCAGCGGCAGCAATGATCCGGGCGGCATGTGCCAGCCGATCGGCGGCGCGGTCACCGGCAACGAGACCGTCGGCCGCTTCGACTACAAGGTCACCGGCGGCTTCGCCGGCCAGGGCGACGGCACATCGCTGCAGATCGACGGCAATGGCCTGGTGATGCGCCACACGATGCAGCACGGCACCGAGAGTGGGCAGATCGATCCGGCGACCCTCCAGGATCTCGTCGCCAAGGCCAGGGCAGCGCAGTTCCCCACGCTGTGCGCGCAGTACACGTGCACCGGATGTGACGACGACCTCATCCACAGCGTATCGGTGCAGCTCAATGGCATCCCGTATATGGTTCAGGCCAGCGAGCTCGCGTCCGCGCCGCAGCGGCTCGAGGTGCTGATCCAGGCGCTGCAGCAGATCCTCGAGCGCCCGCTGTCCTGACCCGCGATGCGCTCGTGCTCGGCGCGGGCGCATTGGCGCGCTGCCGACATGACACCGGCGCACGGCGGATTCGACGAGCCAACCGCGCGCGGGTTTGGCAGGATGGCCGCATGGCCCCTTCCACGTATACCGGTAGCTGTCACTGCGGCGCTGTCCGCTACACCGTCGAGGCCGACCTGTCACAGCCGGCCATCGCGTGCAACTGCTCGATGTGCGGCCGCACCGGCACGCTGCTCAGCTTCGTGCCGATCGAGAAGTTCAAGCTCGAGAAGGGCAGCGAGTCGCTGACCGACTACCAGTTCAACAAGCACGTCATCCATCATCTGTTCTGCAAGGTGTGCGGCGTCAAGTCGTTCGCCCGCGGCATGGGTCCCGGCGGCAAGGAGATGGCCGCGATCAACGTGCGCTGCCTCGAAGGCGTCGATCCGGGCAAGCTCGAGGTCAAGCAGTTCGACGGCAAGACCAAGTGAGCTACACAGGGACGCACTGACCTTCGGTCAGCGTCCCTGTTCCGCCTCGATCGAGAGGGGCCGTCGCGCGGATCTTCTTGGCCATCAACCTACGCGACTATGTTTAGTGCGCGCCGCCGCGCCGCCGCGCTACCGTCGCACCATGTCTGACGCTGCCGCGGCGATCGGGTACCTGCGCTCGCCGCTCGCGATCCGTGCGCGCTGCGAGCACATCTTCGATGCCGGCTGCGCCGGCGCGCTGCGCCACTTCACGATCGACCTCGACGCGATGCCCGCGGTGGCCGACCGGGTCGTCGCGGTGACGCGCGCCGCCTACCCCGATCTGCAGATCCCGGTGCACGGCCGGATCAACCACTTCCGGGCCGGCGGGATCGACCGCGCCGCGGCGCTCGATGCCCGGCTCGCGGCGCCCCCCGACGACCGCGCGCGGACCTGGATCGACCTGATCGTCGTGTCGGTGCTGCTCGACGCCGGCGCCGGCGACGCCTGGCGCTACCGCGAGCCCCGGACCGGCCAGGTGCTCGCGCGCTCCGAGGGCCTCGCCGTCGCGAGCCTGCGCGCGTTCGAGGCCGGTGCGTTCTCCTCCGATCCGGCGCAGCCGCTGCGCGCCGATGCCGCCGCCCTCGCCGCGCTCGATCCCGATCGCCTCGCCGCGGCGTTCCAGCACGGCCCCGACAACCCGCTCGCCGGGTTCGCCGGCCGGGTCGATCTCGTGCGCGCGCTCGGCGCCGCGATCGCCGCCGCGCCGTCGCTGTTCGTCGGCGGCCGGCCCGGCGGGCTGCTCGATCACCTCGCCGCGTCGGCCGGCACCACCATCGATGCGTCGGCGGTCTTGCGCGCGCTGCTCGATGGCCTTGCGCCGATCTGGCCCGGGCGCATCGCGCTCGCCGGCACCAACCTCGGCGACGTGTGGCGACACCCCGCCGCCGGCGGCACCGGACCGTCGGCCGGCCTGGTGCCGTTCCACAAGCTGTCGCAGTGGCTCGCCTACTCGCTGTTCGAGCCGCTCGAGCGCACCGGCCGCACGATCGCGCAGCCCGGCGCGCTCACCGGCTTGCCCGAGTATCGCAACGGCGGCCTGTTCGTCGATCTCGGCGTCCTGGTGCCGCGGCGCGACGACATCCGCACCACCGTGCACGCTCCGGGCGACGAGGTCATCGTCGAATGGCGCGCGCTGACCGTGGCGCTGCTCGATCGCGTCGCCGAGGCCGTCCGCCGGCGCCTCGGCAAGACTCCCGCCGAGCTGCCGCTCGCCCGCGTGCTCGAAGGCGGCACCTGGGCTGCCGGCCGTGCCGTCGCCCGCGAGCTCCGTCCGGACGGCGGACCGCCGATCCAGATCCGCTCCGACGGCACGGTGTTCTAGCGCCACCGCGGCGAGATCCCCGGTCGATCGGCCAGGTGCCCACCGGGACGCGCGACACTGAGGGCCCCTCGGGCATTCGCAGGATCCAGCGTCCTTTCACGGGGCTAGGACACGCCTGCGACAGCGGCATCGGTGCGACCTTTGACGCGACACGTCGCGGACCCAAGTTATCGCCCCAACCTATGGCAATGACACGGTTCCAGGTTGGCCCGGAAGCTGAATAAAGGGCCCCCGACCGCGGCGTTGCCGCACCAACAGGAAGTCGAACATGAGCTACCTACAGAACATCGAGAAGCGCCAGCGCCGGAGCCTGGTTCGCGACGCTCTCTTCGCCACCTTCGTCGCACTCGCGACGATCGTGTCGGTCACGACGGTCGCCCAGGCCGTTCTGGCGAGCGCCACGGCCGTGCACCGCTAGCCGGCCACGTGCCTGTCATGTCTGCGGTACCTTCCGCCGACATGGCAGGCACGGTCCACGTCATCGATCATCCGCTGGTCCAACACAAGCTGTCGTTGATGCGGTCCAGGGAGACCAGCACCGGCACTTTTCGCAACCTGCTCCGCGAGATCAGCATGCTCCTCGGCTACGAGGTGTGCCGAGATCTGCCCACGACGCTGGTGCCGATCGACACCCCGATCGCGCCGATGATGGCGCCGATCCTCGACGGCAAGAAGACCGTGCTGGTCTCGATCATGCGCGCCGGCAGCGGCATCCTCGACGGCATGCTCGAGATCCTGCCGTCGGCGCGCGTCGGCCACATCGGCCTGTACCGCGACCCCAAGACCCTCGTCGCCGTCGAGTACTACTACAGGGTCCCCGACAACATGGGCGACCGCGACGCGATCGTCGTCGATCCGATGCTCGCCACCGGCAACTCGGCGGTCGCCGCCGTCGATCGCCTCAAGGAGAGCTCGCCGCGCTCGATCAAGTTCGTGTGCCTCTTGACCTGCCCCGAAGGGCTCGCGGCGTTTCACGCCCAGCACCCCGACGTCCCGGTCTACACCGCCGCGATCGACGAGCGGCTCAACGAGAAGAGCTACATCGTCCCCGGCCTGGGCGACGCCGGCGACCGCCTGTTCGGCACGAAGTAGCCGCGTCGCAGTTTTTTTCGCGCCCGATACGCGCCGGAAACACATCCCGATCATGCTCGATGGGATGAACTCCGGCGATACCGCGTGGCTGCTCGTCTCGGCCGGCCTCGTGATGCTGATGACGCCCGGGCTCGCGCTGTTCTACGGCGGCATGGTCCAGGGCAAGAACGTGCTGTCGACGCTGATGCACAGCTTCTTCGCGCTCGGCATCGTCTCGGTGCAGTTCGCGATCATCGGCTACAGCCTGAGCTTCGGCCCGAGCTGGCACGGCGTGATCGGCGGGCTCGACTTCGCGTGGCTCGACGGCGTCGGCGACCAGGCCTACGACAGCACGCACCAGTTCCCGATGCTGGCGCACTTCATCTACCAGTGCATGTTCGCCGTGATCACGCCGGCGCTGATCTCGGGCGCGTTCGCCGAGCGGATGAAGTTCTCGGCCTACGCGCTGTTCACGCTGGGGTGGACGACGCTGGTCTACGATCCGATCGCGCACTGGGTCTGGCAATCGGACGGTTGGCTCGCGCAGCTCGGCTCGATCGACTTCGCGGGTGGCACCGTCGTGCACCTGTCATCGGGTGTCTCGGCGCTGATCTGTGCGCTCATGCTCGGCAAGCGCCGGGGCTATCCGACGGTGCGCCACCCGCCGCACGACCTGACGCTGACCCTGATCGGCGCAGGCCTCCTGTGGTTCGGCTGGTTCGGCTTCAACGCCGGCTCGGCGCTGCACGCCGATGGCCTGGCGTCGCTCGCGATGGTCAACACGCACCTCGCCGCTGCGGCCGGCGCACTGACCTGGGCGCTCACCGAGGCGCTGCGCGCCCGGAAGGCCACGATGCTCGGGGTCGCGTCGGGCCTGGTCGCCGGCCTGGTCGCGATCACGCCGGCCGCCGGGTACGTCTCGCCGATGGCCGCGCTCGGCCTGGGCGCCGCGGCGGGCGTCATCTGCTACGGCGGCGTGCTGCTCAAGGCCCGGCTGGGCTACGACGACGCGCTCGACGCGTTCGGCGTGCACGGCATCGGCGGCGCGACCGGCGCGCTCGCGACCGGCCTCCTGGCGCGCGCGGCGCTCAACAACGGCCACGGCGGCGGCGCCGAGCTCCTCGGCAAGCAGGCGATCGCCGTCGCGGCATCCGGCGCATGGGCCGCCGTCGTGACCTTCGTGCTGCTCAAGGGCATCGACCTCGCCGTCGGCCTGCGCGTCGATCCGGAGACCGAGCACGACGGCCTCGACGGCGCGCTGCACGGCGAGTCGGCGTACGGCAGCCCGGGCAGCGTTGCGCATGGGAGCTAATCATTTCAGCAAATTGGCTTACCGAGCACGGGATCGCGGCATCCGTTTGACCGGAGCCATCGCCGCCGCGGAGAGCCGCGCAGGTATACTGGGCGCGGTTTGACCCAGAAAAAGCGAGCCCTCGACCCCACCGCGGCCGGCCGCGACAAGGATCCCGCGCGCCCGGATGCAGCGCCTCCCCCGGCCGGTCCTTCCGAATCCACCGACCTCGCGCCCGTGGTCGGCGGCAACCTGCGCCGGCTGCGCACGCGGCGCGGCCTGTCGCTCGAGCGGCTCGCCCAGCGCGCTCGAGGTCACGTTCTCGGCGCTGATCAGCGCGCGGACCCAGTCCGGGGCGATGGTGCTGCGCTCCGCCGACGCCAAGATCCTCACCAGCAAGGACCGCACGTTCACGTCGCGCGCGCTGTTCCCGTTCGACGAGCCGCGCCGGGTCGAGTTCTACGAGCTCCGGCTCGCGGCCGGCAGCGTCGAGGAGGCCGACTCCCATCCGCCCGGCACCAGCGAGAACCTCGTCGTCACCGCCGGCTCGCTCGAGATCGACGTCGCCGGCGACACCCATCGCCTCGAGGCCGGCGACTCGATCCTGTTCGAGGCCGACACGCCGCACGCGTACCGCAACCCCGGCCGCGTCGAGACCGTCATGTACCTCGTGATGACGTACGCCGAGGAGATCGGCTAGGGCCGCAGCGCGCCGCGGCCCGGCGTGCCACGATGCGGCCATGCAAGCGGTGGTCGCACAGCGCTACGGTGGACCGGACGTGCTCGCCATCGTCGATCGACCCGAGCCCGAGGTCGGCCCGAGCGACGTGCTGATCGCCGTCAAGGCGGCGAGCCTCAACCCGCTCGATTTCAAGATCCGCGACGGCAAGGTCAAGCTCGTGCTCCGGCTCGACCCGCCGATCGCGCTCGGCTGCGATGTCGCCGGGGTCGTCGCGCGCGCCGGCGCGAGCGTCACCCGGTTCCGCGCCGGCGACGCCGTGTTCGCGCGGCTCGAGAAGGACCGCATGGGCGGGCTCGCCGAGCGCGTCGCCGCCCACGAAGGCGTGGTCGCCGCCAAGCCCGCGACCGCGTCGTTCGAGGAGGCCGCCGCGATCCCGCTCGCCGGCCTGACCGCGCTGCAGGCGCTGCGCGAGGCTGCCGAGCTGACCTCCGGCCAGCGCGTGCTGATCCACGCCGGGGCCGGCGGCGTCGGCAGCCTCGCGATCCAGATCGCCAAGATCCTCGGGCTCCACGTCACCACCACGACCAGCGCGAAGAACGCCGACTTCGTCCGCCAGCTCGGCGCGGACGCCGTCGTCGATTACACCCGGCACGAGCCGCTGCCGCGCGACCTCGACGCCGTGTTCGACACGCTCGGCGGCGCCTCGGAGCTCGCATCGCTCGCGGCGGTCAAGCGCGGCGGGGTCGTGGTCGGCATCGGCGGCCTGCCCGACGCCGCGTTCGCCGCGCGCCACCTGCCCGGCTTCGCCCGCCCGGTGATCTGGCTCGCGACCGCCCGCCGACGCCGCGCCGCTGCCCGCGCCGGCGCGCGCTTCGTCTACCTGTTCATGCGGCCCGACGGCGCCCAGCTCGCCGAGCTCGCCGGCTGGATCGACGCCGGCCGGCTGCGCCCGGTGCTGCATCGCAGCTATCCACTCGCCGAGGTGCGCGCGGCGTTCGCCGAGCTCGAGCGCGGCCGGGCCCGCGGCAAGATCGTCGTGACGATCTGAGCGCCGCCCGCCGTCAGTGCTTGCGCACCACCGCCGTCGGCAGCGGCGGATAGCGATCGGCGAGCCGCCGCAGGTTCGCGCGGGCGACCAGCACCCGGCGCATCGCGCGCGCCGTCATCAGGATCAGCGCGCTGAACCCGATCGCCGAGAACACGATGAAGCCGTGGACCGCCGCGTAGACAGCTCCGCCCACCGCCGCGGCGTCGAGCGTCAGCAGCAGGAGCAGCGTGATCCAGGCGTCGCCGTGCTGCGCCTGCAGCAGTGCGCGGACCCGCTCGACCCGCTGATGCTGCTCGTCGCCGCACACGCATCGCCACGCCGCATGACTCGCGCGATGACACATCGGGCATCGCCTTGCCGCCATGCGCGACAGCTTAGTCCATGGCGCCGTCACCGGCGAGATCATCCTCGCCGCGGCACCGCCGCACCGCTGTCACAGCGGACCGCTGATCGCCAGGCCGCCGCCACCCGGCGCCAGCCAGCCGGTGATCGTGCGCCGCTCGCCCGAATCGCGGTGCAGCACGATCCAGACCACGCCGGCGCCGACGAGCGCCACACCCGCACCCGCCGAGATCCCGCCGATCAGCCCGCGCTGCTCCGCCGTGTGCCGGAAGCGCGCGGTATCCGGATAGCTCCCCTTGGCGTTGATCGAGTCCTTGCCCGCCGACCGCGCCGAGACCAGGAACCCCGCACCCACACCGCCGGCCACAAGTCCCCCGCCGAGCAAGCCGAGCGCGATCGGATCGCGGTACCAGGCGCGCCGGCCGGTCTCCACCGGCACCTCGGGCGGCGCCGGGCGCTGGTTCACCACCGGCGGTGGCGGTGTCGCGGGTGGCGCGACCGGCTCGGTCGGGGCCGGCGGCGGGATCGGCGGCTCCGGCGTGGGCTCGGGCTTGGGCGTCTGCGCCGCGATCACCGCCTCGCACTCCGCGAGCTTCTGCTCGACCGCCGTGCGGTTCGCCGGCGGCAGGGTGAACGTGAGGAGCTTCTGGTACAGGTCGAGCGCCTTGTCGCAGCGATCCAGCTTGCGCTCCGCCTGCGCCCACGCGAACAGCGTGTCGACGTCGCGCTCGAGCTCGAACGATCGGCCGAGCAGCTCCGCAGCCTGCTCGAAGTTGCCCTTCTGGTAGGCGGCCACACCGCGGTCGAACTGCGTCCTCGCGTCGCGGCGCTTCGGTCGCGCATCCGCCGAGCCCGCCGCGGCGGCGATCATCGCCACCGCGACCGCGAGCGTCCACACCCCGCGCGCCCGGCGACCGCTCAGCGCTTGGACGTCGGGACCGGCATGAACGGCGACTCGTCGTTCCACGTTGGCTCCTTCGCTTCGGGCTTTGCCCGTTTCGAATCGACGCGCCTGCTGTCGTTGCGGATCCTCGACCGACCCGGTTTGGCGCGTGGATCGGAGGAGGTCTTGGCCGCGCGCTTCTTCGCGCTGTCCGGCTCGCTCGCCGGCTCGGCGACCTTGTCCGGCGATCCCGGCGGCGCGACCAGCTTGGCCGGCTTGGAACCGGTGCGCGGCTCGGTCGCCGGCGGCGCTGGCTCGGCCGTGCCGGCCGCAGACGCCCCGGCTCCGTTCGCCGACTCGGTCTTCGCCGGCTCCGATGCTCCCACCGCCGGACCACCGGCGGTCTTCCCCGGCTCCTGCGCTGCCGTCCCCGGCGCCACCTCGACCGTCTTCGCAGGCTCCTGCGCCGCGCCCGCAGCTGTCGCACCGGAAGCCGCCGGCTCCGGCTTCACCGTCCCCGTCACCGGCTCGTTCGGCGACTGAACTGCCGCCGGTGCCGCCGGTTCCGGCTTCGCTCCCGCCGGCTCATTCGTCTGGTTCGCCGCCGGCTCGACCGGCCGCGCCGCCGGCGCATCGCCGCCGCCCAGCACCAGCAGCACCGCGATCGCCCCCGCGACGCCGACCCCCGCCACCATCGCGACCGGCAGCCACGATCGCCGCCGCGCGCGGATCACCATGGTCGGCCGCGCGTTCGACGGCCGCACCGGCGGTGCGCCGGGCTCTTGCAGCGTCTGCGCCGGGTGGCCCGCGCTGATCCGACCCGGATCGCTCGGCGCGCCGTGCGGCTCGTACCCATGGAACCCGCCGATCGCGGGCGGCACGCGCGCCGGATCGCCCGGCCCGAAGTCCGGCGCAGCCGGCGGCACCGTATACGCCCCTGCGTGCACATTCATCGCCGGCATCGCCGGACTCGCTGGCATCCCCGGCGGTGTCACCACCGACATCGGCTGCGACGCCCGGCTCGCCTGGCTCCCCGCCTGGACCGCGCTGCTCACCAGCGTCCCCGCGCTCGCCACCGGCGGCACCATCATCGGCGCCACGATCGGCACCGCACCCGGCATGTTCGGCACCGGCATCGCGTAGCGCACCCCCGGCAGCGGCTGCACCCCCGGCAGCGGCGGCGGCGTCGGCACGCGCGGCTGGTGCACCGGCGACCCCATCGGCACCGGCGATCCCATCGGCACCGGCGATCCCATCGGCGCCGCCGTCGGCATCGCCGTCGCCGTCGGCGTCCCCGGCACCGCCGTCGGCGTCCGTCCCGGCATCGCCGTCGGCGTCCCCGGCACCGCCATCGCCGTCCGTCCCGGCATCGCCGTCGGCGTCCCCGGCACCGCCGTCGCCGTCCGTCCCGGCGTCGCCATCCGCACCGGCACCGGCGTCGCCATCCGTCCCGGCACCGGCGTCGCCATCCGCCCCGGCGCGACCGGCGGCGGCCCCACCTGCGTCGCGATATCCGGCGCCGAGCCGCGCGTCGCCACCCCCAGCGCATCCACCGCGCCGCTGAGCTCGTCTGCCACCGGCGGCAGGGCCGACGGCACCTGGTGCGCCCCGGCCGGCGTCTTGCCGCTCTCGATCAGCGTGCGCACCACGTGTTGCTCGACGAAGAACGCGCCCTGCGCCCGCGCATGGTCCCACTCCTCCAGCCGCGCCGGGAACAGCGTCGACATCAACCGCGCGAGCACCAGCGGCGACACCCGCAGCCGGTGGTCGTGCGCGAAGTCCTCGATGTGGTTCTGCAGCTCGAACGGCCGCTCCGCATCCCGGCTCGCGATCCGCTGCAGCACGCCCGGCTCCGTCTCGTCGATGAACGGCGGCCGCCCCGTCGTCAGCTCGTAGAGCAGCGCCCCGAGCGAGAACACGTCGCTGCGCCGGTCGGGCGCCGCCTTGCCGCGGCACTGCTCCGGCGACATGTACGAGACCTTGCCCACCAGCCCCGTCATCGACGCAGACGTCGACGGCTCTCCCGCCGCGCGCGCGATCCCGAAGTCGACCAGCTTGACCGCGCCGTCGTAGCTCACCAGCACGTTGCTCGGCGACACGTCGCGATGGATCACCCCCAGCGGCTTGCCCTCCGGCGACGCCTTCTCGTGCGCGTGATGCAGCCCCGCGCACAGCCCCGACACCAGGGTCAGCGCGCAGTCGAGCGAGATCGGCACGCCCTGCTCGTGCGCCGACGTCACCAGCCGCCCCAGATCCTCGCCGTGCACGTACTCCATCGCGAAGAACACCTCGCCCGGCTCCTGACCCACGTCGTGGATCAGCGCGATGTTCGGGTGATGCAGCGTCGCGGCGAGCCGCGCTTCGTTCAGGAACGCCGTCACGAAGCCCGCGCTGCCGATGTACTGCGGCAGGATCCGCTTGACGCAGACCAGCTTCTCGAAGCCCTCCATCCCGATCGTGCGCGCCAGGTACAGCTCCGCCATCGCACCGACAGCGATCTGGCGGATCACCTCGTACTTGCCGAGCTTGTCGCCCTGACCGAGAAACCGACGACTGGGTTGCGCAGGTGTGACCACGGTAACCGTACGGCGCGCTTGCCTGGCTTTACGATAGACGAAATCTCCTGCCGCTGCAGTACAATGCCGCGCATGCGCAGATGGCTCGCGGTGGCCGCCGGCGTCGCGGTCGCCATGGGGGTCGTAACCGGCTGCAAGTACGGCGCGCAGGCATTCGTCTGCGCCAACAAGGAGGAGTGCGGCCCCGGCGGTACGTGCCAGCCCGACAGCTTTTGCAGCTTCGATGACAGCACGTGCCCCTCCGGCCAGCGCTACGGCGACATCTCCGGGGACAAATCCGGCCAGTGCGTCGGAGCACAACCCGGCAAGGACGCCGGCGTCGACGTCCCGCCGGACATGCTCGCGTGCTACGGCACAGGGCTCTTGCGGATCTGCTTTGCGTCGCCGCCAGGTGGGTCGCGGACGATCTCGATGGCGACGCCGATCGACACGATGACGTCGGATCTCTGCGTCGCCACGGCGGGCGGTGGAAGCAACTACTGCGTGATCGCTGCGAGCATGCTCACCATCGATCTGAAGCTCCGCGCGACAGGCGCGAAGCCGTTGGTCTTGCTGGCGAGCGACACGATCACCGCGAACGCGACCATCGACGTCGGTAGCCATCGTGGCGTGACCCCAGAGACGGGCGCCGGCGCCGACCCAACCGCATGCGCTGCTGGCACACTCCCCGGCACAGCGGGCAGCACGGGAGGCGGAGGCGCTGGAGGCAGCTTCCTGAGCCTGGGCGGCCACGGCGGCACTGGCGGCGGTGGTAGGCGCGGCGGCTGCGCCGGTCAGGATGGAGATGGACCCGAAAAAGGCCTCAAGGGACACGGCGGCGGCGCTGTGTTCCTGATCGCCGGTAACAAGATCGATGTGAAAGCTGGCATCAACGCCGCCGGTGAGGGCGGTACCGGAGGCGGAGGGAGCATCTCCGGTGCCGGCGGTGGCGGTGCGGGTGGCATGATCGGCTTCGATGCACCCATGATCATGAGCGCTGGGATGCTCCTCGCCACCGGCGGAGGAGGAGGAGAAGGCGGCGATACCGCAGCCGGCACAGCGGGCGCGCCTGGCGCCGACCCAACGACGACCGCACCGGCACTCGGTGGTAACGGCAACAACCCCCGAGGCGGCGACGGCGGCAACGGCTCGTCTGCATCGGGCACTGCCGGTGGCAACGGCAACCCTGGAGACACCACTGGTGCCAATCGCGGCGGTGGCGGCGGTGGTGGCGGCGGCGCTGGCATCATCAAGGCGCCCGCGACGGCGAGTCTCGGCACTCAGGTGGCCCCGGCGGCGACGCCGTAGTCGCGAGCGATGCGGGCAAGAACGTCGGCTGCTTCGGCAGCAACCTCTAGGACGAAACTGACCTCCAAGGAGGCGAACAGTTTCATCCCCACGTGGTCGGCGACCCCGGTGAGCAACTGATCTGAGCATCTCACCCCACGAACTGAGCGGCGTTACCGACCCGAAGACCCGAGCAGGCAACATTTGATTCAGCGCGCCGACCGATGATATGGCACGCGCATGATGAGGTCTTGCCTCGTGGCGTATGTGATCGGGATCGGAGCCTGCGGATTCCCACGGCCTGCAGATATCCCGAGCAATGATGCCAACCCCGCGCAGAGCCCGGACGCCAGCATCTGCCTTGGCAATTTCTTGCACATCTGCCTGGATGCTCGGCCCATACAGTCGCTGGTGATCACCGATGGTCGGAGACCACGATTGACACGACGAGTTCAGCAATGTGCGCCTCCACCAGCAATCACGACTACTGTGTGATACAGGCGGGAGCGGAAATTCGCTTGATGGGGGCGATGGTGGCAATGGGTCATCATCGGCGACCGCGTCGCCTGGGCTTGCGGGTCGCGTCGGAAACGCCACTCGTGGTGGCGGCGGCGGTGGCGCGGCGGGACGGATCGTCGCCCCGATTCCTGCGAATCTGGGCGCGAACTTGTCACCTGCGGCGACATCGTCGTGAACTCGTGAATGCATGCTGATCCAGGAGAAGCTGATCGCAAAGATCCGCGAGCTGTGCGTGGCCGACGAGCGGCTCGACGCGGCGCTGATGTACGGCTCGTTTGCGAGCGGCGAGGCCGACGAGCACAGCGACGTGGAATTCTGGCTGTTCTTCGAGCCCGGCCACAGGGCCGAGATCGATCCGCGCAGCTGGTGCGCGCAGATCGGCCCGCTGCTCCATCACGTTCGCAACGAGTGGGGGGCGGACGTGGTGATGCTTCCCGGCCTGGTCCGCGGTGACCTTCGCTTCGCCACCACCGAAGACATCGCCGGGCTGCGGTCCTGGCCGGCGCGCGGCGCGCCCGTCGAACGGATGATCGTGCTCGACCGGACGGGACCGGAGGTCAGCGCAGGGATCTGGAGCGCATGGGGCTGCGGCAAGCGACTCTGGACCGAGCTGCTGCAGCGTCACGGCCGCGAAGTGCCGCGGCAGCTGTTCGCGGAGCTCGACGAGGCACTGTCGCCGTGACAGCACGTCATGCGCATCGCATGCAGCGGCACCTGGCCGTCACCACTCCGCATCCAGCGCTTCGGGCGGCATGACGCCAGCCGGTGGGAGCCAGTCGAGAAGCACGCTGTCATCGGTGACCCAGTGCGCGGCCCGCGTTCCGGTGTCGTCGGGCCAGACGCCGAAGCTCCCGCCGATCCGGCGTGCCGCCGCTGCTACCTCGCCGAGAAATGCATTGAGCCGCGGCGTGTGGCGGGTGGCGAGCTCGCGGTTGTCGAACATGCGCCGGTGATCGCAGTCGGGGTGTGCCGAACCGTAGACCCACGGGAACCAGATATCCGAATGGATGCGGACCAGCACCGCGACGGGAAGCGGGTACGGACGATTGTCGACGGGGATGCCTTCGCGAACATCCGCATAACGGCGCCCGGTGATCCGGACGGGCGGATAGTGCGTCATGAAGCCGTCGGGGATGACGTCTGGCACTGGCTCCAGCGACGCCAGCACGGCACCGAGGTCATGGATCGCGCGCTCCACCAGGTGATCCTCGCGGTCGTAGTGACAGAGGGTGGCCTCGGCCGTGGAGGATTGCGGATGTCCCGGGATCATCGCTGATCCGGTAAACCCGAACAGATCGAGGACCCGTTCGCGCTCGAAAAGACGAGTCAGGACGTCGTGCAACGCGCCGTCGCGATCGCGGCGATAGCTGATGGCCGGTGCCTCGACCACGTCGAACACGCGATGTGCTGCACCAGATCCAAGCGCTGCCTGGACGAACTCCAGGATCGTCGCGGGCTGCCTGGCGACCGCCGTGAAATCGGCGATCCAGGTGACGAAGGCATGCTCGGTCTGGATCCAGAGGTTCTTCATCGCAAGCTCGCGGTGCTCAGCTTAGTGCAGCTCCTCGGGAGTGAACAGGAAGGTCGAGATCGCATTGGTGACCCGAACCAGGCCCGGCGTGGCATCGGCGGGCGCGAGATTCCCGAGGTGGTTCAGCTTGCCACGCAGTGCAGCGAGAACCTGTGCCCGCGACGCGTAGCGCAGCGGTGTGTTGGCCCCTTCGAGGCGGATGTCCGCAATGCGCTGGAAGCCCTGCGGCGGAGGCTCGCCCCGACCGCCGCCGAGCTGATCGATGGCGGCCTGGACGTTCTCGACCACACCCAGCTCGGACTCGGTAGTGACCGTCTTCATCTGCACCGCCTGGCGCTGCGTGTAGTCGATGACATCCGCCTTCCCGCTCTCCGCATCGCCGGGCACCTGGCGGCGACCCTCGAGCGAAACGCGGTCGCCGCGCAAGGCGCGCTGGTAGGCCTCCATGAGCTGGTTGTACTTGCCGAGCTTGCCCTGGCTCAGCTCCTGCGCGACCTCGCCGAGGAACTTACGCAGGCCGGTGAGGTTCTCGAGGTGCTTGGAGTTGATCAGATCGACGACCTGGCGGTCGATGCCCATGTCGCGCGCCATCTTGAGCGCCTGGTAGGCACGGCTGGGCGCCACGTTGGCCTGGGCCATGGCCTCGGCGGCGCGCACGCCGTCGGCGCCGAAGTCGAGGGCGATCTCGCCGAGGTCGAACTGGTTCATGCCTTTGCTGAGCAGGCGGTCGGCGAGGGCCGGGTCGACCTTCTGCTCGCGCAGGATCTGGGTGACGACATCGTCGAGGTTGTGGCGGCCGGCCAGCTCGCTCCAGGCATCGCCGCAACGCGCCGGGCCACCTGCTCGGCCTCCTGTTCCATTGTCTCGCCCGGCTCGCTGACGTGGGTGCGGCCCGCGGGAGCGCGCGGAATCCGGCCCTGCTGCGCTTGCACCACGTGCACCAGCTCGTGGGCCAGTAGCTCGCGCCCGGGCGCGCCGTCAGGGTCGAACGCACCGCGCGCAAAGAAGATGTCCTCACCGATGGCGAACGCGCGCGCCCGGATCGCCAGGGCCGCCTCTGCTGCGGGGGCGTCGGTGTGGATGCGTACGCGCCGCAGGTCAGCGCCGAGGACCCGTTCCATCTCGCGGCGCAGCGCCTCGGGCAACAGCTCACCTTCGCCGCGCCGACCGAGCGCATCTGCGACCGACGGATGGTCTGCGGTGCGATCTTCCGCCGTTGCCACGGGGCTGCGCAGGATCGTCGCCGCCGGCGAGCGCGCGGCGTCGGCCACCACGAGGGTCTTCCGGCCCGGAATCCTCGGGATCAGCTCGCGGATGCTCCAGATGCCGCCTGGTTCGTCACGGGCCTCGAGGCCCACGCGCGTGACGGCCCCGACGTCAGGAGTGAGTCGCCCGCCGCGCGCTGCGATCTGCGCCGCGAGGTCGTGGAATCGCTGCCGCGACTGCGCCGGATCGCATCGGCCGGAAGGATCGCTCGCATCGGCGCGTGCCCGCTCCCAGATCGCAAGCAACAGCTCCGGCGGCAGGCGGTAATGGGCTCCCGCAACGACCGGATCGAAGCGCTCCCGCTCGCGCGCGCGATCGATCTCGTGGGGACGCATCCAGCGAGTCATCGCCCGCCCTCGGCGATCGCCTTGCGCGACTCTCCCGCCATTCCCGGTGCGAGCAAACTACCATGCGTGCATCACGCGATGCGGGCGCGTTGAGCAAGTTGTGCCAGTGGCTTCATCCCGCTCGGCACAGCAGCAAATAAGCCTCCGCTCACGCCGACAAGTACCTTCACCGATGATCGCGAACAGCTGTAAGTCCACCGCCAGCCTGGAACGAATGTTCGCCCGCCCCAACACCGTAGATCCTTTCGACGCACGACACCGGCCGATGTTTCAGCCGCGCAGCGTGGTCCGTCGAGCATCGACCCGAATTGACAAGCCCCGCAAGCCCCGCAGAATGTGCCATGGTCGAGCGCAAGGTCAGAACTCGCCGGCAGTGCATCAGGCGATGATCGGAGCCTGCGCGTGGCGTCGCTGTCCTCCGCGCGCCGCGCGCGACTGCGCTGATGTCATCCGGCGAGCTTGCGGCTGATCAGCCGATTCAGTGATAGCAGTAATGGTATCAGGGCGGGACTCTCGGGCTACCCGAAAGCTCGGGTGCGTGACGGGCTTACGCGGTGTGCGCGCGGAGGAAGGCGAGGGTGCGGTCCCAGGCCTGCTTGCACGCCTCGGCGTTGTAGACCTCGGGGCGGCGCTCGTTGCAGAACGCGTGCTGGGCGTCGTAGACGTGGAGCTCCATCGGGGCCTTGACGGCGTTCTTGATCTTCTGCGCGCCGGCGACGGTGGCCCATTCGTCGTGGGTGGCGAAGTGGGCCTGGACGGGCGCGTCGATCTTGGTCCAGTCGAGGTCGCCCGGCAGGCCGTAGAACGGGACGACGGCGGCGAGGCCGCGGATGTTGACGGCGGCGGCGAAGGACAGGGCGCCGCCGAGGCAGTAGCCGGTGACGGCGACCTTGCCGCTGGAGCGCTCGCGGATGAAGTCGACGGCGCCGGCGATCTCCTGGACGGCCTTGCCGAAGTCGAGCGCGTTCATCAGCTTGCCGGCCTCGTCGGCGTCCTTGGCGAGCTTGCCGTGGTAGAGGTCGGGCACGACGGCCGCGAAGCCGGCGGCGGCGAAGCGCGCAGCGGCTGCCTGGATCTGCTCGTTGAGGCCCCACCACTCCTGGATCACGACCACGCCGGGCGGCTTGCCGCCGGTGGTGTCGGGCGTCACCAGGATGCCGCTCGCTTCGCCGGAAGGGGAGGGAAAGGTCACCCGCTGCGTGTTGGTCATGTGCTGCTTATACTGCGCGCCATGTCGGGACCGAAAGGTGCCAGAGGCCGGCGATTCGAGGGTGGCCTCGATCCGGCGGCGGCCGCGCTCAATGCGTCGATCGGGTTCGATCGGCGGCTCTTGCCCCACGATGTGGCCGGGTCGATCGCGCACGCCGAGATGCTCGCAGCGCAGGGGCTGATCAGCGCGGAGGACGCGGCGGCGATCGCGGCGGGGCTCCGGAGCGTGGCGGAACGGCTCACTGCGGGTGAGCTCGCGTGGGACGAGGCGCTCGAGGACGTCCACATGAACGTCGAGGCCCGCCTGATCGAGGAGATCGGCGACGCGGGGCGGCGGCTGCACACGGCGCGCAGCCGCAACGACCAGGTCGCGACCGACCTGCGGCTGTACGCGCGCGCCGCGGCGGCCCGGCTGATCGACGGGATCGACGGGGTCCGGCGTGCGCTGGTGACGCAGGCGCGCACGCACGTGGACACGCTGATGCCGGGCTACACGCACTTACAGCGCGCGCAGCCGGTGCGGCTGGCGCATCACCTGCTCGCGTACGACGCGATGCTCGAGCGCGATCGCGGCCGGATCGCCGACGCCGCGCGCCGCGCCGACAGAAGCCCGCTCGGCTCCGGGGCCCTGGCCGGGACGACGCTGCCGATCGACCGCGCGCGGGTCGCCGAGGCGCTCGGCTTCGCGGGCGTGACGCGCAACTCGCTCGACGCGGTGGGCGACCGCGACTTCGCGATCGAGCTG
This sequence comes from Deltaproteobacteria bacterium, assembly GCA_005887925.1. Taxonomy (GTDB): domain Bacteria; phylum Myxococcota_A; class Polyangia; order Haliangiales; family Haliangiaceae; genus JABFXX01. Next base: position 18,990 of record VBLP01000056.1, read on the forward strand.
GTGGCGGCGATCGCGCTCGCCCAGGTCCACCTGTCGCGGCTCGGCGAGGAGCTGGTGCTGTGGACGACGGCGGAGTTCGGCTTCGTGCGGATCGGCGAGGCGTACTGCTCGGGCTCGAGCCTGATGCCGCAGAAGATGAACCCGGACCTCGCCGAGCTCCTGCGCGGCAAGGTCGGCCGCACGATCGGCGCGTGGGTGACGCTGATGACGGTCGTCAAGGGCCTGCCGCTGGCCTACAACAAGGACCTGCAGGAGACCCAGGAGCCGCTGTACGACGCGGTCGAGACGCTCGAGGCGTGCCTGGCGGTCGCACGCGGCATGATCGACAGCCTCGAGTTCGACGTCGCGCGGATGCGCGCTGCGATCGACGAGGGCCACCTGGTGGCGACCGAGCTGGCGGACTACCTGGTGACCCGCGGCGTGGCGTTCCGCGAGGCGCACGACGTGGCCGGCCACCTGGTCCGGCTCGCGGCCGGGCGCGGCGTCGAGCTGGCGCAGCTGCCGCTCGACGAGCTGCGCGCGGTGCACCCGGCGTTCGCCGCGGACGTCGCGGGCTGGCTCGATCCGGCGCGCGCGGTCGACCGCCGCGACCTCGTCGGCGGCCCGGCGCGCAATCAAGTCCTGGCCGAGATCGACCGCATCGAGGCGGCGCTCGCGGCGAGTCCTGTGTAGTCCGGCCGAGGGAAGCCGAATCGGTGGCGCGATCGCGAGATGTCAACGCGACTTTCTCGCTAGCAAGTTGTCCTTCGGACTGCGGCGCGCCTGAGGTACAACCCGCAGCCATGACGTACGAGCCGTTCGAATATCGAGGCGACGAGCTGTGCTGCGAGGCCGTGCCGCTGGCGCGGATCGCGAGCGAGGTCGGCACGCCGGTCTACGTGTACAGCCGCGGTGAGCTCGAGCGCGCCTATCGCGCGTTCGACGCCGCGCTCGAGGGCATCCCGCACCGGGTGTGCTACGCGGTCAAGGCGAACTCGAGCCTGGGCATCCTCGCGGTGCTGGTCCGGCTCGGCGCCGGCGCCGACATCGTGTCGGGCGGCGAGCTGGTGCGCTGGCTCAAGGCGGGCGGCGACGCTGGCAAGGTCGTGTTCTCCGGCGTCGGCAAGACCGAGCGCGAGCTGCGCATGGCGCTCGACGCCGGCATCGGGGCGTTCAACGTCGAGAGCGCCGAGGAGGTCGACGTGCTCGATCGAGTCGCGCGCGGCGCGGGCGTGCGGGCGCGGATCGCGCTGCGGGTCAACCCCGACGTCGACCCCCAGACCCATCCCTACATCTCGACCGGCCTCAAGCAGAACAAGTTCGGGGTCGCGATGGGCGAGGCGCGCGCGCTGCTCGGCCGCGCCCAGAAGCTCGCCGGGCTCGAGGTCGTCGGCGTCGACTGCCACATCGGCTCGCAGCTGACCAAGACCTCGCCGTTCACCGACGCGATCGCGCGGCTGGTGTCGCTGGTCCAGGCGCTCACCGGCGACGGCATCCGGATCGAGCACGTCGATGTCGGCGGCGGGCTGGGCATCGACTACGGCAAGGGCGACGGGCTGCCGCCGACGCCGGCCGAGTACGGCGCCGCGGTCCGCGACGCGCTCGCCCCGCTGACCGCGCTCGGCGTGACGCTGTACACCGAGCCGGGTCGCGTGATCGTCGGCCGCGCCGGCGCGCTCGTCACCCAGGTCCTGTACCGCAAACGGAACGAGGCCAAGCACTTCACGATCGTCGACGCGGCGATGAACGACCTCACGCGGCCGGCGCTGTACGGCTCGTTCCATCCGATGAAGCCGGTCGCGCGGCCGGGTCGGCCGGCGATCACGACCGACGTCGTCGGCCCGATCTGCGAGACCGGCGACTTCTTCGCGCGCGACCGCGAGCTGCCCGAGCTCGCGCCGGGCGAGCTATTGTGGATCGGCGCCGCCGGCGCCTACGGCTCGGCGATGGCGTCGAACTACAACACCCGGCCGCGCGCCCCGGAGGTGCTGGTCGCCGGCGATCGCTACACCGTGATCCGCGACCGCGAGACCTACGAGCAGCTGCTGGCCGGCGAGCGCGTGGGCTGATCACACACCCGCCCGCGACCGCGCCACCGGGGCGTTTCGGCGCTGGCGGGGCGCCCGGTGGGCCGGTAGCCTTGCGGGTGGTGAAGCGCCTCGCCCTCGCCGTGGCCGTGCTGACCGCGTGCGGCGACAACCTCGAGGCCGACGAGTCCCGCCAGGGCGGCGACACCACCGTCGACGACCGCAGCGCCGATGCGTTCTCGCACGCCGCCGCCAACCTGACGGCGCTCCAGAAGATGCAGGCCGGTGACGGCCGCAGCCCGTTCGACTTCCACTGGCCGATCCCGCTGCTCGGCCCGCTGTTCAACAGCGACGCGTGCCTGGGCTGCCACAGCGGCAACGGCCGCGGCCTGTCGCAGATCGGCAACGGCGCGCTGCAGTCGCAGGCGCTGATCCGGATCAGCCTGATCGACGGGATCGCCGGGCAGGTGCCCGATGTCCCCGGCGGCGATGTCCCCGTCCCCGGCCTGGGCCTGCAGCTGCAGGATCACGCGACGGTCGGCCTGCCCGAGGTCGTCGTGACGCAGTCGTGGCTCGAGCACGCCGAGATCTACGGCGACGGCGAGGTCGAGATGCTGCGCGAGCCGCGGCTCGACGTGCACCGGCCCGACGGCTCGCTGCTCGGCCCCGATGTCCGGATGTCGTACCGCCAGGCTCCGGCCGTGTTCGGCCTGGGCCTGCTCGAGGCGGTGCCCGACGACGCGCTGCTGGCGCTCGCCGATCCGGACGACGCCGACGGCGACGGCATCTCGGGCAGGGTCAACCTGGTGTGGGACCCGGATCGCCAGGCGACGGTGATCGGCCGGTTCGGCCACAAGGCGACGGTGCCGACCTTGCGCCAGCAGACCGGCGCGGCGTTCGCCGGCGACATCGGGCTGTCGAACAAGCTCGCGCCCGAGCCCGACGGCCGCCGCGAGCTGTCCGACGATCAGTTCGAGGCCACGGTGCTGTTCCTCTCGACGCTCGCCGTGCCGGCCGCGGCGCCGCGAAATGCGGCGGCTCGTCAGGGCCGCGACCTGTTCGACCGCTTCGGCTGTGCCGCGTGTCACGCGCCGACGCTTGCGACCGGCGACCACCCGATCGCCGCGCTGGCGCACCAGGTGATCCACCCGTACACCGACCTGCTGCTCCACGACGTCGGCGACCGGCTCACCGACGCGCGCCGCGACTTCCTCGCCGTCGGTGTCGAGTGGCGAACCCCGCCGCTGTGGGGGCTCGGGCTGGTCCAGGTGGTGCAGCCGGCCGCGACGTTCCTGCACGATGGCCGCGCGCGCAGCCTCGCCGAGGCCATCCTGTGGCACGGCGGCGAGGCCCACCCGGCGCGCGAAGCGTTCCGGCTCGCGGCCAAGCAACAGCGCGCGGCGCTGATCGCATTTCTCGAGACGCTGTAGAATCGCGGCGTGGTAGAGGACCGCGACAGCGAGCGGCTGACCGACGTGGTCGATGCCGTCGGCGGTCTCGACGACGACCCGGTCGGCATGCGCATCGGCCGCGGCACCGAGATCGGCGGCTACGTCATCGACGGCGAGGTCGGCCGCGGCGGCATGGGCGTGGTCTACAGCGCGGCGCACCCCGTGATCGGCAAGCGCGCCGCGATCAAGATCCTCCGGCTCCACGTGTCGCGCTCGCCGATCGCCGTCGAGCGGTTCATCCAGGAGGCCCGCGCGGTCAACCAGATCGGCCACCCCAACATCATCGACATCTTCGCCTACGGCGCGCTGCCCGACGGACGCGCGTACCACGTGATGGACCTGCTCGCCGGCGAGTCGCTGCGCCGGCGGCTCAAGCGCAGCGTGCTGCACCCGAGCGAGGCCGCGTCGGTGATCGACGAGATCGCCTCGGCGCTGATGGCGGCGCACGACCATGGCTTCGTCCACCGCGACCTCAAGCCCGACAACGTGTTCCTCGTCCACCACGACGGCCGCTGGCCGGAGGTCAAGCTGCTCGACTTCGGCCTCGCCAAGCTGATGCCGGAGCACGGGGCCGCGGCGTTCACCACCAAGACCGGCACGATGCTCGGCACGCCCGAGTACATGTCGCCCGAGCAGGCGCGCGGCACCGGCGTCGATCACCGCACCGATATCTACGCGCTCGGCATCGTGATGTTCGAGATCCTCGCCGGGCACAGGCCGTTCCCCAAGCTCGGCGACCAGCTGGCGACGCTGATGCAGCACGCCGAGGAGCCGCCCGAATCGCTCGCCGACGCCGTCCCCGGGCTGCCCGACGAGATGGTCCAGCTGGTCGCGGCGATGCTGGCCAAGACGCCCCAGGCGCGGCCGTCGCTGGCCGCGGTCCGCACCGTGATCAAGCGGCTGCGCGCGACCCAGCTGCCGACGCGCTCGGTCGCCGGCGTCGAGGTCGCCTCGTACAGCCATCCGTCGATCCCCCCGGCGCTCGGGATCTCGGCGTCGCGGGTCGGCGCCCAGGCCGTGCTGCCCGGCGACTCACGGCTGGTGGTGACGCCGATGCTGCCGTCCGCCCCTTCGATCGCTGCCGTGACCCCGATCGCCCCGTCCGCGGATCCGAACGCGACACCGTCGCGACCCCCGAACGCGGCACCGGCACAACCGACCGCGCCACCGGCGAGCCCGAGCGCGCTACTCGCCGATCCGGCCAATCCACGCGCGCTGGCGAGCACCACGCCCGGCATCGGCTCCGGCAGGCTGCGCTGGGGCGAAGGCCCGCTGCAGTTCGCGCCGCCGCGACCCCCGGCCGCAGGCTCGCAGCCGCTGCCGCCGCTCGATCCGCCGCGCTCGTCTGCCGCGGCGCCCGCCCGGTGGCCCGCCGAGCCGCCACGCTCGTCACCCGGCGTGCCCACGCAGCACCCGCTCGATCCGCATCGCCCGTGTCCTGGCGGTCCGTCGCATCCGCTCGAGCATGCGCATTCGTCTCCTGGCGCTCCATCGCAGCACCCGCTCGATCCGCGCCGTGCTTCGCCGGGCGCTCCGTCGCATCCGCTCGAGCATGCGCATTCGTCTCCTGGCGCTCCGTCGCAGCACCC
>VBLP01000383.1:0-7100 GCA_005887925.1 Deltaproteobacteria bacterium
CATGACGCATTTCATGATCGCGCACCTGCAGGATGGGCGCTACGGCTCGAATCAGATCCTCAAGCCCGAGACCGCGCAGCTGATGCACAAGACGGCGTTCCAGCTCGATCCGCGTTTCCCCGGCATGGCGCTCGGCTTCTATCACTCGAACCACAACGGCCTCGACGCCATCGGGCACGGCGGAGACGTGGCGTACTGTCATACGGACCTGCTCTTGATTCCCGCGCGGCAGGTCGGCTTGTTTGTTTCGTTCTACACCACGGACAACCGGGTGCGCGAACGCGTGGTCGAGGCGTTCTTCGACCGCTACTTTCCCGCGTCCCCCGAGGCGAAGACCGTCACCGGCGCCGACGTCGTGGCGGCCGCCCGGCGCTACGCCGGCTCGTATGAATTCACGCGCCGCAACCACTCGAAGATCGACAAGCTGCTGAGCTTCACCACACAGATGTCGGTGTCCGCGCTGCCGAACGGCAACCTGGTGGTGAGTGGCGTCCTGGGCCCCGAGCCGTGGCAATTCCGCCCGGTCGGCGAGAATCTGTATCAACAGATCGGCGGCAAGTTTCATCTCGCCTTCCGGAGCGATGCGCAGGGCCACCCCACACACATGTTTTTCGACTTCCTGCCGTTCATGCCGATGGAGCGCACCCCCTGGTACGAGAGGACGGGATTCTGGTATGGCGCGCTCGCCCTGGCGTTCCTGATGTTCGTGGCCGCGCTCGTCCGGGCGGGATTCCGCCGGCGCGAGATCAAGGCGCTGCCGGTTGCGCCGCGACGCGCGGAGCGGTTGGCACTGGCCGTCGCCGCCTGGGCGCTGGCCACCGTCGCAGTCTTCGCCGCCGTGCTGGCCATCAATGGTGAAGGCTTCTCTTCGGGGATCCCGGCGTCGTTCAAGCTCGCCTTGACGATGCCGGTGATCTTCGTCGTGCTGGCAGCGGTGCTGGTGATTGCCACCTTCAGGGCGTGGAAGGATCGCCGGTCAGTCTTCCTGTCACTGGTCGCGCTCGCCGCGGTCGTCTTCAGCCTCTGGCTCTGGCAGTGGAACGTCCTCGGGTGGCAATTCGGCTGACGCTGGAAATCGAGGAAGCCCAGGCGTGACGAGCAGGCTGCGGGCGCGGGAGCACTTGCGTGATGTCAACAAATATTGCACCATCGTTGCGATGCGTACAACGTTCATTGCACAGCGCCCTCGGGCGGATGGGCGAGAGCCGGACGCGAGCGCCGCGAAACGCGCCGCGCATCGCCGGGAACAGGGGAACAACCTGCTGGAGCGCTGGCAGGCAGCGCGCGACAAGCTCCCGGACGGCCGGCGCCGGCTGGTTGATGGCATTCTGGAACACCTGGACGAGACCGTCTTTCTGACGTCGCCGGAGCTGGCCGCGCGCTTCGATACCGATCCGGCAACCGTCGTCCGGACCGTCCAGGCGCTCGGGTATGCCGGCTTCGCGGACTTCGCGCGCGACCTGCGCAGCTACTTCCTGTCGAAGGTCAACCCATATCGGGTGATGGTGGCGGAGGCAGAGGACCACAAGGGCGCAGCCCACCACGTGCGCGCGAGCGTGCAGCGCGACCTGCAAAACGTCCAGCGGGTCCACGATGGCCTCGATCCGGCGGCGCTCGCCGAGCTCGGCGAGCGGCTCAGCCGGTGCCGGCACGTGATCGTTGTTGCGGGCGACCTCGATCACCCGATTGCCCAGTTCCTGGCGTACTCGCTCTCGGGGATCGGAATCTCGGCCACTGCGCCGACCGGAGAGGGCCTCACACTGTGCCAGCTGCGCGCGGTGACCCGGGAGGATGCCTGCCTGGGCATCGGATTCCGGCGATGCCTCCGCGTGCCGGTGGAGGCGGTACGCACCGCGAGTGGACGCGGTGCCTTCACGCTTGCGATCACGGACGCCGACAGCACACCGCTGGCGCGGCAAGCCGAACGCTCGCTGCTCGCCCCGATCGACGCAGAGTCCTTCGCGGGGTCCTACGTGGGGACGCTGGCCGCGATCAATGCGCTGCTGGTGAGCTGTGCGCACGCCAACCCGGAGCGCACGCTCGCACTCCTCAAGCCAACCGAAGCCGAGTATCGGGACGGGCTTCGCTGGTACCGGGAGCCGGCCCAGCGCCGCACGGACCGCGCAAACGGCGGCGCCGTGCAGAAGGGCGACGGGCAACGGGGTTCGAGAGCCAGCGCACGCGCGCGCAGAGGCAGGAAAGACAACGAATGACACGCGGATCGAGTGCTACAAAGAGACGCAGACTCAGCCTGCGCACCGAGCTATGGGCGGTTCGCACGCCATTCCGGATCGCGGGGAACACCTGGGAACAGGTTCGCCTCGCGGTCTGCGAGATCGAGGAGGACGGGCGAGTGGGGCGCGGCGAAGGCGCGGGAGTGTATTACCTCGACGACGAGCCGGCGGCGATGGTCAGGCAGATTGCCGCGGCCGCGAACCAGATCGAATCCGGTGTTGGCCGTGAACAGCTGCTGGACATCCTGCCCGCCGGTGGCGCCCGGAACGCCGTCGACTGCGCGCTGTGGGACCTCGAAGCGCAGCACGCCGAGCGCTCGGTCTGGAACCTCCTCGGGGTCGAGGAGGGGCCCGTCGAGACCGCCATGACGGTCGGTCTCGAAGCCGACCCGGCGGCGATGGCCGAGAAGGCCGCGGCAGCCTCCGAGTTCCGGGTCATCAAGGTCAAGCTCGACGGCGATCGCCCGGTGGAGCGGCTCCAGGCCATCCGCGAGGCGCGGCGCGATGCGCGGCTGATCGTCGACGTCAACCAGGGCTGGGATTTCGGGCAGCTCCAGCGTTTCGCGCCTGCGCTGAGAGACCTCGGCGTGGTCTTCATCGAGCAGCCGCTGCCCAGAGGCGAGGACGCCGAGCTGGCCGGCTACACCTCGCCGATCCCGCTGTGCGCGGATGAATCCTGCCTCGATTCTCATGAGCTGGCGTGGGTCGAGGGTCGCTATCAGATGATCAATATCAAGCTCGACAAGTGCGGCGGACTGACCTCGGCGCTGGCGCTCGCAGCGGGTGCGCGCCGGCGTGGTCTGGGGCTGATGGTGGGGAATATGCTGTGCACGTCGCTCGGCATCGCGCCGGCCCACATCATCGGCCTGCTGGCGGACTTCGCCGACCTCGATGGTCCTCTGCTGCTGGCGTATGATCATCCGCAAGGCATGCGCTACGAGGGTGGGCGAGTGTCTCCGTCACAGAGCCGGTTCTGGGGGACCGGCTGACCGCGAAAGATCATGCGCCTTCCAGAAACCGCAGAAGCCGGGCAGAAACCATGAGCGATGTCATTCAGATTCAGCTGCACGCTCCCTATCTCATCTTTCTCGCGGACGTGGCCGATCACGTGTATGCCAAGACCGGCCTGGGTGTCGCGCACTGGTGCCCAGAGCGCTGCATCGGCCAGCTGCGCCTGCGAGGCTGCGCCGTGGACGCCGGCCTGCCGGACATGGACGTGAAGACCGCGGCGGCGCGCGGCGCGAGATCGCTGATCCTCGGCGTGGCGCCCGTGGGCGGTGGCATCCAGCGCACGTGGGTTGCCGCGCTGGAGGAGGCCGCGCGCGCGGGACTGGACATCGTGGCCGGCATGCACCACAGGCTCGCGTCCGTCCCCGGCCTCGCCGAGGCGGCGGCCTCCGGCGGCGCGAGACTCGTCGACGTGCGCGTACCGCCACCGAATCTGCCGGTCGGCAGCGGGCGCAAACGCACCGGCATGCGCCTCTTGACCGTGGGGACCGACTGCGCGGTCGGCAAGAAGTATTCAGCACTCGCAATCACACGGGAGCTGCAGCGGCGGGGAGTGAAGGCAACGTTTCGGGCCACGGGGCAGACCGGAATCATGATCGCAGGCGAGGGCTTGCCGATCGACGCCGTGGTCTGCGATTTCACCGCCGGAGCGGCGGAGGTCCTGTCACCCGACAACGATGCGGACCACTGGGACGTCATCGAGGGCCAGGGATCGCTGTTCCATCCCGGCTATGCGGCGGTCACGCTGGGATTGCTTCATGGGTCGCAGCCCGACGCGATCGTGGTCTGCCACGAAGCTGGGCGGGGCACCCACGCCGGCTGCGCCCACTACCCCCTGCCCGATCTCGTCGAATGTATCGATACGCATCTGGCCATGGGGCGACGTACGAATCCCGAACTGCGCTGCGTGGGCGTGTGCCTGAACACGAGGCTGGTACCCGCGGGCGAGCGCCGGGCTTGGCGGAGGTCGCGCTCCGCACGAAGGTAACCTGTGTCGATCCGCTGGTGGAAGGTCCGGGCGCCATCGTGGACGAGTTGCTGAGAGGAACACGGCCGGCCGAGCTGCCATCGCCGTCCAGAAAAAACGACCGAGGCTGATCGACCAAATGCCGGTTAGGAGCAACCTGATGTGTACATCTGCAACTACTTGCCTCGCGAGGATCCTCGCTCCGGTGCTGATGATCGCGCTGCTGGTCACGACGGCAGCAGTGCAGGGGAAGCCGTCGGGACCGCGGCCCGTCACCTTTGATGTGATCATCCGGGACGGCGATGTGTACGACGGAACGGGCGGCCCAGCCGTGCACGGCGATGTGGGGATCACGGGCGATCGCATTGCCGCCATCGGCGACCTCAAGGGGGCGACCGCGACAACGACCATCGACGCCAAGGGTCTCGCGGTTGCGCCCGGCTTCATCAACATGCTGTCCCACTCGGAAGTGTCCTTGATCGTCGATGGTCGCTCCATGGGCGAAATCAAACAAGGCATCACCACTCAGATATTCGGTGAGCTTTCGATGGGGCCCCTCAACGAGGAAATGAAGCAACGTATCATTGCCAATCAGGGTGATATCAAGTTTGATATCCAGTGGACGACGCTCTCGGAGTATCTGACCTGGCTCGAGAAGCATGGCGTTTCTCAGAATGTCGCCTCATTCATCGGTGCTCAGACCGTTCGCGAATACGTCATCGGACTTGAAGACAAGCCGCCGACGCCCGACCAGCTCGAAAAGATGCGCGGTCTCGTGCGGCGCGAGATGGAGGCCGGCGCGCTCGGGGTCACCACGGCCTTGATCTATCCGCCGGCGTTCTTCGCCAGGACAGAGGAATTGATCGAACTGTGCAAGGTCGCCGCGAAGTACAAGGGCAAGTACTCCGTGCACATGCGCAGTGAAGGCAATCGGCTCATCGAGGCGATCGAGGAGACCATTCGAATCAGCCGCGAAGCAGGCCTTCCAGCGGAGATCTACCACCTGAAGGCGGCGGGTCAATCCAACTGGCCCAAGATGGACCGGGCGATCGCGATGATCGACGACGCTCGGCGCAAGGGGCTGAAGATCACCGCCGATATGTACATGTACCTCGCCGGCGGAACAGGACTCGACGCCGCGATGCCACCCTGGGTCTTCGATGGCGGCCAGGAAGCGGCCTACAAGCGTCTGCAGGACCCGGCGACACGAAACAAGATCGCTGCTGCGATTCGCACTCCCACAAACGACTGGGAGAATCTTTACCTGCTGTCTGGTTCTCCTGACAAGATACTCCTCCTCGGCTTCAAATCAGAGGCATTGAAGCCACTCAGCGGAAAGACGCTCGCCGAGGTTGCCAGGATGCGCGGCAAGGACCCTGTCGAGACGATCATGGACCTGGTGCTGGAGGATCGTTCACGCATTGGAACTATTTATTTTCTGATGAGTGAAGAGAACATCAGGAAGCAGCTCCGCCAGCCCTGGGTGTCGTTCGGGTCCGATGGATCTTCCGTGGCGCCGGAAGGAGTCTTCCGCAAGGCCTCTGTACACCCTCGCTTCTACGGCAATTTCGCCCGGCTGCTCGGCAAGTACGTGCGCGAAGAGAAGATCATCACGGTCACCGAAGCGGTACGGCGATTGTCGGGCCTCCCTGCGATGAACCTGGGGCTGGACCATTGCGGCCTTCTGAAGCGCGGCCGACCTTCGAGCAACCCCACCAGTACTCGGTTGGCGTCAAGCACGTTCTTGTCAACGGCGTGCAGGTGCTCAAGGACGGAGAGCATACGGGGGCGAAGCCAGGCAGGGCGCTCTGGGGCCCCGGCAGGACCAGGTAAGGCCCCGAACGGATCGCGCGATCGCGTTCGCGCGCTGGAACACCGCCGGCGAGCGTCAGGCCGCGCACGCACGCCCGGGTGGTCACCCGGCCCGGCGCTCGCGCAGCTTCTGCTTGTTGCGCCGGCCGCGGCGCTCGAGCATCGGCCGCAGCGCGTGGCGCAGCGACGGCGCGATGTAGCCCATCGTCGCGAGCGCCCCCGACAGCCGCGGCGTGTCGCGCTCGAGCCGGCCGTCGATCGCCGACGCAACGACCAGCGCGGCGACCTGATCGGCGGTGACCAGCGGCTGCGACATGGTCAGGTCGGTCACGCTGGCGAGCTCGGCCATGATGAACTGGGTATCGACCGGCCCTGGCGACACGCACGATACGGTGACGCCGCTGCCGCGCAGCTCGTCGGCGAGCGCAATCGAGAACCCGCGCAGCCCGAACTTGGTCGCCGAGTACACCNNNGAGCGACGCGATGTTGATCACCGCAGCGCGGCCGCTCGCCAGGAGGTGCGGCAGCGCCCGCCGGGTGAGCAGGATCGGCGCGCGCAGGTTGACGTCGATCATCGCCGCGAGGTCGGCATCGGTCTGGTCGGCGAACGGGCCGCGCGCATGCTTGCCGGCGTTGTTGACCAGCACGTGCAGCGCGCCGAACCGCGCCAGCGCGCCGTCGACGATGCGGGCCGGTCCGTCGGGCGCGGCGACGTCGACCGCGATCGCGAGCGCCGGCCCGAGCTGCGCGACCTCGGCGCGGGCGCGCTCGAGCTCGGCGGCGCCGCGCGCGACGAGCACGACGTTCGCGCCGGCCTCGGCGAACTTGCGCGCGCAGGCGAGCCCGATCCCGGCGGACGCGCCGGTGATCACCACGGTTCGATCGTTGAATGCACGGTCTGCCATGCCGGCACGCTACACCGCCGGCGCGACGAAGTGCACGCTCGAACGCGCCCGCGATCCCGACGAGGAGTAGAGGGCGCAGCCGGCTCGGCATCGCCGTCGGTGAGCCGCCACCGGGTGCGAGCCCGGCCGCGTCGCATCAGCTCGGTGCCGGCGCTGCCGCGTCGATCGCGACCA
>VBLP01000383.1:7224-12545 GCA_005887925.1 Deltaproteobacteria bacterium
TGCAGATGATCGAAAGATTGGTTATGTCGTGACTGCCACCGCGTGATTGTTCAATGATGTGGTGAACTTCCAGGTTTCGCGCCGACGGGCACCCGGGCACCGTGCAGCGATGATGATCGCGTGCAAACACCTGCTCGCGCACCCGGGGCGTCACCGTGGTCGTCGCTCGCTCCGGTGACGTGGTATCGAGCGAACCGAGGACCTTCGCGTCGCAGGATGCGCGCTCGAACACTTCCGGGGCAACGTCGATCTCGCGCCCCGCGCCGTTCTGCGTGACCCGCCGGCAGTCGGGACACTGGGTGTACGCGATCTGGTGTGCCGGGCCATCGGCGCCCGAGCCCGGTGCGATCGCACGGCGGCAGAGCGTCTCGACGAAGTCAGCGTCGCTGATCTCGGCGCCGCGCTCGGTGGCAACGACCATCCGGGCTTGCCGCCACAGCGCGTAGACCTCCGGTGGTAGCTCCAGCCGCACCACGCGCGGGCGCAGGTCCGGGTGCGTCGGGTCCTCGGGCCGATCCCCGGGCTCGTGGCCGGCGACCAGGCGCTCGATCTGATTGGCGACCAGACCTCGGCTCGCAGCGAGCCAGTCCGCTTCGGTCTCGGCCGTTGCGACGCGAGTCAGCTCGCGCACGGCCGAGTACGTCAGCTCGCCGTGTGCGAGGGCCGCCGTGGTCTCGGGCAGCGTGGCAAGCGAGCGTGCGACTCGCATGCGCTCGTGCGCAGTGTGCGGCCGATACCCCAGCACGTGCTCCATGTAATCGTAGATGCTGACGTGACCGCACAGCAAGTAGACTCTGAGCTGCTCGGCACGCACGAGATCGAACAGCTCCGCAGCATCGAGCGCGGCGCGATGGCGGGCGTACTCACGCAGCCGGCGATCCACCGCTTGCCACTCGGCAACCCACGGTCGATCTGTTGTCAACCCACGCTGTTCGTCGACCTCGCTCAAGCTCTGCAACATCATGGTCCACTCATTACCACACCGATGCATACTGTCAATCTGTGCAGCTCAACTAATGAGCATTCAGTTGTAGAATCATAGATTCTATAGAATTGTATTTATCGTCTACAATGATACTCTTTCTTGGACTCGTCCTTTGCCATCAGGCCACGCCCGGCGTTTCTTCGAACGGCGGCCGCCCGGTGATCCTTCCTCGCGGCGCCTCGACCTCGCAAAACCGCTCGCGATCCTGTCTCAGCTCTGGGTAGCTGTGTAGCTGCGCGACCACGGGACGCAGCGTGCGGATCAGCTCCGGTGTGACTCCAGACTTTATGACATGACACGTCCTCGACGAGGAGACAGGGCGCACCGGCTGCAGGGAGTGCGGACGAGACCGTGACGCCGGTGCCGCGTAGCTCGTCGGCGAGCGCCATCGAGAACCCGCGCAGGCCGAACTTGGTCGCCGAGTACACGACGCTGCCGGCGGTCGGCACTTGCCGGCGAGCGATGCGATGTTGATCACCGCGCCGCGGCCGCTGGCGAGCAGGTGGGGCAGCGCTCGCCGGGTGAGCAGGATCGGCGCGCGCAGGTTGACGTCGACCATCGCCGCTGAGGTCCGCGTCGGTCTGGTCGGCGACGGGCCGCGCGCGTGCCGGCCGGCGTTGTTGACCAGCACGTGCAGCGCGCCGAACCGCGCCAGCGCGCCGCTCACGATCCGGTCCGGCCCGTCGGATGCCGCGACGTCGACCGCGATCGCCAGCGCCGGCCCGAGCTGCGCCACCTCGGCGCGCGCCCACTCGAGCTCGGCGGCGCCGCGCGCGACCAGCACAACGTTGGCGCCAGCGCGCCGGCCTCGGCGAACTGCCGCGCACAGGCGAGGCCAATCCCGGCGGACCCGCCGGTGATCACCACGGTTCGATCGTTGAAGCTCGGTCCGTCATGCGCGCCGATAATACAGCGTCCGGTCGCAACGGCTTTCGGACCGTGAAGAGGGGAGGGGAGTGCATCGATGCTGCGTTGCGCTCCGTTGCGCAAGGTAGGCGATCGTGCTTGAATCGTGCTCATCCATGGGGGATCGGGGGGCATCAGACGGCGAGCTTGTCGTCAGGTGCGTGCTCGCCTGTCTCGCCGAGATGACGTCGCTCCGGCCGGATGACCTCGAGCTGGCGAGGCGGCTGGTCGAGTCGCTTCGCACGGTTCCGATGTTTGCATCGCGACAGGCCCGGCTCTCGATCGACCTGGCGATTCCCGAAACCAGCACCTGGTACATAGCGGCCTCCACCGACCCGGCTGCCAGGATCGGAGACCGGTACTCGACGGCGTACGGATTGACCGGCTGGGCGATCCGGACCGGTCGCAGGGCGCACCTGCATTTCTACCGCGGCGCCGAGCGCCCGACTGACATCGTGTCGCTCAAGGACTATGCCGGGATCAAGAGCGCGTTCCTCTGGGTGATCCGTAGCGAGAACCGCACGGTCGGTGCGGTCTGCGTCGTCTCCGACGATCCCGACGCGGTGTCCAGTGCGCTCGTGGAGTGGCTGGTGATCGCGTGCGCACATATCAAGATCGCGCTTGCGCGGACGAGCACCGGTGGCACGGGTCCGGTTCCCGCGCTGGCAGTCGCGCCCCGGCTGCCGGAAGGCTCGCTGTACGAATGGCTCACCACCCGCCTGCATGGCCTGGGATACGATCAGGCCTATTTCTGGAGCTGGGATCCGCGTAACCAGACCCTCACGCCCCGGTCGCTGAGCGTGTCGCCATCCTCGGAGCGAGAGATCTGGCCGGGCCAGTTGAGACTCGGTCAAGGGTTCGTCGGGCGCTGTGCCGCGGAGCTCAAGAGCGTGATCGAGGCGCAGGTGGAGAACGGGCGCGGGATAAAGACCAAGATCGAATCGCCTTACTGGTTCGTTCGCGACGTCGTCCCGCTGCGTTCCATCGCAGCCTACCCGGTCCATGACGCCAACCGGCTGTACGGCGTCCTCTGTGTCCTGTCAGACGCCGTCGGGCAGTTCGCGGAGGATGACAAGGACCTGGACCGTCACATGTTCGAGATCGTGGCCACGCTGCGCGAGCAGCTGCAGTCGGCCGAGCAGCGGGCACTCGAGAGCCTGCAGAAGACGCTGGCCATCGAGCTGCTGAATAGCCTGGCACGCCCCGACAGTCCCAACCAGTTCTGGAACAAGGTGGGCAAGATCCTGAAGCAGCTCGAGTCGCGCGGTCTGTGCACCTCGTGTGCGCTGTTTGTGCGCAAGCGGGTTCATCCGATGCACTACAGCTGCAAGGCGACGAGCCCGCGCGCAGCAGATCTGAAACAGCAGCAGATCCTGGCGAACGAGCACCCGGAGTTCAGGACGCTGCTGTCGGTCGAGTCCAGCGCCTACCGCGAGGATAACTACCTCAAGCGACCACCTCTCGATACCTTGCTCAGGGAGCCAGGCGCCCCGTACTGGGTCATGCACTCGCTAGAAGAGTTGGAGTCGGAGCGCGGCCGTGGTCCACTGTTCTTCGTCATCGCGATGCTGGAACCGGAGTCGCCTCACCGCAGGACGTTCAGCGTGCGCGTGCCGACGGTGCTGACCCAGGTGTTCACCGGGGTATTTGCCGTGGCCCGCGCGATCTTCACCGCCGCCGATAACCTGCGGATCGGCAGGGAGCGCATGCGGATCTTCTCGGCCGCTACGCATGACCTGCGTGGGCCGGTCGCGGCCATACGGAGCCAGGCCGAGTCACTGGCTGGCCTGTCCGGCGACGATGCCGAGTCGCGGGCTCATATTCTGCGCCTCGCCGACGACGCGATGCTCCGCATCGAGAACGTGCTGTATGAATGGTCCGCAACGGACCAGCGCACCCCGGTTCCGTCATCGCTTGTTCCCTGGACCTTCGTTTCCGACATCGTCGAGCAGGTCAACGCCAACATTCCCGGCAAGGTCCTCGTATTTCCGAACAATGATGCGGCCTTCACTGGCTACGTGCTGCATGGCCACGCGTTTGCGCTCAATCTTGCACTCAAGAACGTGCTCGACAACGCCATCAAGTTCGGAAAGGAGCAGCCGGTGCACGTCAAGATCAGCGTGAAGGAAGCCGACGCGGGGAGCGCCGCGCCGTACCGGCTCACGATCGAGGTGCGGGACTATGGGATCGGCATCCCGGTGGCGGATCGGCGGTCCGTGTTCGACTATGGCTTCCGTACCGATCACAGCAGGAAACGGATCGTGAAAGGGGCGGGTGTCGGCCTGTCGATCACCAAGGCCATCATCGAGAGTCACGGTGGCAGCATCTGGGTCGACACCCCGATTCAACCGACCACGGGGACGCAGATGGTGATGGTGCTGCCGCTCGATCGGAGGTCATGATGCGGGTGCTGTTTGTCGAAGATGAGCCCAACGACTACCTCATGTGCATCAACGCGGTCAGCGCCGAGGCGGTCCGGCGAGGTGGGGAGATGGATTATGTCCGTACTCTCGATGATGCCATGCGCCGGCTCGAAACGAATCCTTATGACGTCATCCTGCTCGATCTCAATATCCCCCTGGGAGAGGACTATCAAGGCACGTACAAAGACTGCGAGATGAATGGCAAGTATGTGATAGATTATCTGCGCGACCACGGCGTGACCGACACGCGCGTGGTGTGCCTCACCAACTACGCGCTGCGCGCGCGGGGCGAGCTGGGTGCGTTCCCCAATCTCATGATATTGCCCAAGGCGTGCACTCGCGACGTGGTGATCCGCGCGGTGTTTCCGTGACCGAGCTCGCGCACGCGACGTATTACGCCAATGTCGGCCAGCGCGTCCTGCTCGGTATCGACGGCATCGAGCAGCTCGCTGCCAAGATCGGGCGCAAGCGCGCCCAGGGAAAACACGGCTACGGACTCGCGAACCTCACCGATATCGTCGGCGTGCGCGTGGTGGTCGAGAGCCGCGCGTGTGCCGCAGAGGTAGCCGCCATCGTCCGCGGGATGTGGCCGACACGCGAGGCTGACTGCGAGGATTTCCTCGACACGCCGCGCGCCGACGGCTATCGCGGGATCCACCTGATTCTCAATGTCGAGCCCGAGGCGCCATGCCGCGCTGCGATTCCGGTCGAGCTGCAGATCCGCACGATACTGCAACATCAATGGTCCGTGCTCTCGCACAGCGAGTTCTACAAGCAGGTGGCCGAGATCCCGCAGAGCATGCTACTGCGCATGCGGTCGCTCGGCGAGATCCTGAACTGCGCCGAGATCGAGAGCGATCAGCTACGCAGGAGCCGGATCTCCGACGAGTGCTCGCGCGTGGTGCGCGACCTCCTGCAAGGAACGATCGAGCGGTTCGCACAGCGACCGGACAACCCGGATCAGATCGTCAGCCTCGGGCTCCACTTGCTCGAGTTCGACCGGAAGC
>VBLP01000064.1 GCA_005887925.1 Deltaproteobacteria bacterium
GTCGGCCAGGGTCGCGCCGGCAGCGGCGAGGGCGTGGCCGAGGTTTTCATAGACCTGCTCGGTCTGCGCGGCGAGGTCGCCCTTGCCGACGAGCTCGCCGGCGGCGTTCATCGCGATCTGGCCCGAGATCTGGACCTGCCGCGCGCTGGTGATGACGGTGACGTGCGAGTAGTTGCGGGGTGGAGACAGCGTTGGGGGGTTGAGGTTCTCGCGCTTCATGGCTGGCTCCTTGGGTCGGGCGGACTACGGCCGCGCGTAGGTCTGCAGCGAGGCGACGCGGATGTCGCCGCGCTTGGCGACGGCGATGGCCTCGAGGGCGGCGCGGGCGCCGCGCAGCGTGGTCTGGTAGGCGATGCCGTTCATCAGGGCGGCGCGGCGCAGCGAGACGGAGTCCTGGATCGCCTGGGTGCCCTCGGTGGTGTTGATGACGAGCTCGATCTCGCGGTTGTCCATGGCGTCGACGCAGTCGGGTCGGCCCTCGAGGACCTTGTTGATGCCGCGGACGGGGAGGCCGGCGGCGGCGAGGTAGGCGGCGGTGCCGTGTGTGGCGACGAGCGAGAACCCGAGGTTGACCAGGCGGCGCGCGATCTCGACGAGGGCCGGCTTGTCCGCGTCGCGGACGGAGAGGAAGGCGGTGCCGTGGGTCGGAACCCGGCCGCCCGAGGCGATCCAGCTCTTCATGAAGGCGCGCGCGAAGTCGGTGTCGATGCCCATGACCTCGCCGGTCGAGCGCATCTCGGGGCCGAGGATGGTGTCGACGCCCTCGAACTTGACGAACGGGAACACGACCTCCTTGACCGAGACGTGGCGGGGCTCGATCTCGCCGGAGGGGAACGCGGCGAGCTCGGCGAGGGTGCGGCCGGTCATGACCTTGGCCGCGATCTTGGCGAGCGGCCGGCCGATCGCCTTGCTGACGAACGGCACGGTGCGCGAGGCGCGCGGGTTGACCTCGAGGACGTAGACGTCGCCGCCGTGGATGGCGAACTGGGTGTTCATGAGGCCGACGACGCCGAGCTCGGTGGCGAGCACGCGGGCCTGGCGCTTGACCTCGTCGACGATGTCGGCGGGCAGCGAGTACGGCGGCAGGGCGCACGCCGAGTCGCCCGAGTGGATGCCGGCCTCCTCGATGTGCTCCATCACGCCGCCGACGATGACCGCGCCGGTGTGATCGGCGACGACGTCGACGTCGAGCTCGACCGCGTCGGCGAGGAACTGATCGACGAGCAGCGGGAACCCGACGGTGGCGGACTCCTCGCGGCCGCCCGTGACGAAGCGGCAACCGGCCGCGGGGCGGAGATCGCACCGAGCGTCGGATGCGCTCCTGTCCCGAAGCTGCCTCGGGGCGGCCCGCCGCCGGCGATCACCGGCAGGTGGCGGCAGCTGATCAAGCGGTCGCGTTGTGGTACACGTCCGCCGATGCCGAGGCGCCCCGATCTCGAATCGGTCCTGATCATCGGGTCGGGGCCGATCGTGATCGGCCAGGCCTGCGAGTTCGACTACTCGGGGACCCAGGCGTGCAAGGCGCTGCGCGAGGAGGGCCTGCGCGTCGTCCTGATCAACTCCAATCCGGCGACGATCATGACCGACCCCGAGCTCGCCGACGCCACGTATGTCGAGCCGCTGACCGTCGAGGTCCTCGACAAGGTGCTCGGCCACGAGAAGGTCACCGCGATCCTGCCGACGCTCGGCGGCCAGACCGGGCTCAACCTCGCGATGGCCGCGCACAAGGCCGGCCTGCTCGACAAGCACAAGGTCGAGCTGCTCGGCGCGTCGGTCCAGACCATCGAGATGGCCGAGGACCGCGAGCTGTTCAAGCAGGCGATGGCGCGGATCGGCCTGGCGTGCCCGCGGTCGCGGCTGGTCCACTCGGTCGCCGAGGCCCGGACCTGCGTCGACGAGATCGGCTTCCCGGCGATCCTCCGGCCGTCGTTCACGCTCGGCGGCTCGGGCGGCGGCATCGCGTACAACCGCGCCGAGCTCGACCGCATGGTCCAGTTCGGCCTCGATCAGTCGCCAGTCCACTCGATCCTGATCGAGGAGAGCGTGCTGGGCTGGAAGGAGTACGAGCTCGAGGTCGTGCGCGACGCCAAGGACAACGCGGTGATCGTGTGCTCGATCGAGAACGTCGACCCGATGGGCGTGCACACCGGCGATTCGATCACGGTCGCCCCGGCGATGACCTTGACCGACAAGGAATACCAGCGGATGCGCGACGCCGCGATCGCGATCCTGCGCGAGATCGGCGTCACCACCGGCGGCAGCAACGTGCAGTTCGCCGTCGAGCCCCGGACGGGCCGCATGCTGGTGATCGAGATGAACCCGCGGGTGTCGCGGTCGAGCGCGCTGGCGTCCAAGGCCACCGGGTTCCCGATCGCCAAGATCGCCGCCAAGCTCGCGATCGGCTACACGCTCGACGAGCTCCATAACGACATCACGCGGGTGACGCCGGCGTCGTTCGAGCCGACGATCGACTACGTCGTCGTCAAGTGGCCGCGCTTCGCGTTCGAGAAGTTCCCGTCGGCGACGCCGGTGCTCGGCCCGCAGATGAAGTCGGTCGGCGAGGCGATGGCGATCGGCCGCACCTTCCGCGAGGCGCTCGGCAAGGCGATCCGCTCGCTCGAGACCGGGCGCGCCGGGTTCGACCTGCCGATGGCCGCGCTCGGCGATGACCTCGTCGCGATCGAGCGCGCGATCGCCGTGCCGTCGCCCGACCGGCTCTACCAGGTCGGCCGCGGGTTCCAGCTCGGCCTCACCATCGAGCGCGCCCACGAGCTGACCCGGATCGATCCGTGGTTCCTCCACCACGTCCACGCGATCGCCACCGCCGAGCAGGCGCTCGCCGGCGCGCCGCTCGCCTCGCTCGGCCCCGCCGAGCTGCGGCGCTACAAGCGCATGGGCATGAGCGATCGCCGGCTCGCCGCGCTGACCTGTGCGACCGAGGGCCAGGTCCGCTCCGCGCGCCATGCCGCCGGGGTGCGGCCGGTGTACAAGCGCGTCGACACCTGCGGCGCCGAGCTCGCGTCGTTCACGCCGTACCTGTACTCGACCTACGAGGACGACTGCGAGGCCGAGCCGACCGACCGCCGCAAGGTGATCATCCTCGGCGGCGGCCCGGCGCGCCTCGTCGAGGCTGCGCGCGATGCCCCAGCGCGGCGCGCGCAGCGCGAGCTTGGCCATCACCGCGCCGAACCGCTCGCGATCCTCGGCGCGATCGATCGCGTCGGCGCTGGTGCCGAGGATCGGCACACCGGCGTCGGCGAGCGCGACCGCGAGCTTGAGCGGGGTCTGGCCGCCGAACTGCACGATCACGCCCCACGGCTTCTCGACATCGCAGATTGCGAGCACGTCCTCGAGCGTCAGCGGCTCGAAGTACAGCCGGTCCGAGGTGTCGTAGTCGGTCGACACCGTCTCGGGGTTGCAGTTGACCATGATCGACTCGATGCCGACCTCGCGCAGCGCCATCGCGGCGTGGACGCAGCAGTAGTCGAACTCGATGCCCTGGCCGATCCGGTTGGGGCCGCCGCCGAGGATGATCACCTTGCGGCGGTCGGTCGGCTCGGCCTCGCAGTCGTCCTCGTAGGTCGAGTACAGGTACGGCGTGAACGACGCGAGCTCGGCGCCGCAGGTGTCGACGCGCTTGTACACCGGCCGCACCCCGGCGGCATGGCGCGCGGAGCGGACCTGGCCCTCGGTCGCACAGGTCAGCGCGGCGAGCCGGCGATCGCTCATGCCCATGCGCTTGTAGCGCCGCAGCTCGGCGGGGCCGAGCGAGGCGAGCGGCGCGCCGGCGAGCGCCTGCTCGGCGGTGGCGATCGCGTGGACGTGGTGGAGGAACCACGGATCGATCCGGGTCAGCTCGTGGGCGCGCTCGATGGTGAGGCCGAGCTGGAACCCGCGGCCGACCTGGTAGAGCCGGTCGGGCGACGGCACGGCGATCGCGCGCTCGATCGCGACGAGGTCATCGCCGAGCGCGGCCATCGGCAGGTCGAACCCGGCGCGCCCGGTCTCGAGCGAGCGGATCGCCTTGCCGAGCGCCTCGCGGAAGGTGCGGCCGATCGCCATCGCCTCGCCGACCGACTTCATCTGCGGGCCGAGCACCGGCGTCGCCGACGGGAACTTCTCGAACGCGAAGCGCGGCCACTTGACGACGACGTAGTCGATCGTCGGCTCGAACGACGCCGGCGTCACCCGCGTGATGTCGTTATGGAGCTCGTCGAGCGTGTAGCCGATCGCGAGCTTGGCGGCGATCTTGGCGATCGGGAACCCGGTGGCCTTGGACGCCAGCGCGCTCGACCGCGACACCCGCGGGTTCATCTCGATCACCAGCATGCGGCCCGTCCGGGGCTCGACGGCGAACTGCACGTTGCTGCCGCCGGTGGTGACGCCGATCTCGCGCAGGATCGCGATCGCGGCGTCGCGCATCCGCTGGTATTCCTTGTCGGTCAAGGTCATCGCCGGGGCGACCGTGATCGAATCGCCGGTGTGCACGCCCATCGGGTCGACGTTCTCGATCGAGCACACGATCACCGCGTTGTCCTTGGCGTCGCGCACGACCTCGAGCTCGTACTCCTTCCAGCCCAGCACGCTCTCCTCGATCAGGATCGAGTGGACTGGCGACTGATCGAGGCCGAACTGGACCATGCGGTCGAGCTCGGCGCGGTTGTACGCGATGCCGCCGCCCGAGCCGCCGAGCGTGAACGACGGCCGGAGGATCGCCGGGAAGCCGATCTCGTCGACGCAGGTCCGGGCCTCGGCGACCGAGTGGACCAGCCGCGACCGCGGGCACGCCAGGCCGATCCGCGCCATCGCCTGCTTGAACAGCTCGCGGTCCTCGGCCATCTCGATGGTCTGGACCGACGCGCCGAGCAGCTCGACCTTGTGCTTGTCGAGCAGGCCGGCCTTGTGCGCGGCCATCGCGAGGTTGAGCCCGGTCTGGCCGCCGAGCGTCGGCAGGATCGCGGTGACCTTCTCGTGGCCGAGCACCTTGTCGAGGACCTCGACGGTCAGCGGCTCGACATACGTGGCGTCGGCGAGCTCGGGGTCGGTCATGATCGTCGCCGGATTGGAGTTGATCAGGACGACGCGCAGGCCCTCCTCGCGCAGCGCCTTGCACGCCTGGGTCCCCGAGTAGTCGAACTCGCAGGCCTGGCCGATCACGATCGGCCCCGACCCGATGATCAGGACCGATTCGAGATCGGGGCGCCTCGGCATCGGCGGACGTGTACCACAACGCGACCGCTTGATCAGCTGCCGCCACCTGCCGGTGATCGCCGGCGGCGGGCCGCCCCGAGGCAGCTTCGGGACAGGAGCGCATCCGACGCTCGGTGCGATCTCCGCCCCGCGGCCGGTTGCCGCTTCGTGCCAGGCGGCCGCGATCAGCGCTTCTTGAGCACGCCGGCCTCGACCTTGAACACGTCGGCGAGCGGGCCGGTGAGCGCGGTGGCCACGGCGGCGGCCTGGTCGCCGAGGGGCGCCTTGGTCTTGACCAGCACCTCGGCGATCGCGCGCTTGATCCGGCCCGATTCCTCGTCGGGGCGGAGCAGCGCCGCGAGCAGCGGGCCGGCGATCCTGGCGGGGTCGCCCGTCGCCATGCCGTCGATCGCGGCGAACCGCGAGTTCTCGTCGAAGTCGGTGACGTACGGGGTGAACCGGCTGATCACCTCGTCGTCGGTGGCGGGCTTCCACTCGGCGAACCAGCGCAAGAGGTCGATCCGCCGCTCCGGCATCCGGACGTAACCGGGCGGCTCGGTCGAGAACAGTTGATCGACGACCTCGACGATCTTGTCGTGATCGGCGATGCGCTCGAGCACGCGCAGCGTGAACGACAGCTGCTCGGCCGTCTTCATGTAGCGCACCAGGGGGCCGAGCACCGCGGGGCCCTTGGCGACCAGGGTGTCCACCACCCAGGACTTCTCGGCCTCGTCCTCGACGCCCTTCATCGAGGTGATCGAGAACCGCTTGCACAGGCCGAACAGCGCCTCGTCGCTGCCGTCCTCGCGGAGCTTCTCGAGCGCCGCCCAGCGGTCGGCCTGCTGCGAGAGCCGGTTGGTCGCTTTCTCGATCGTGCGCTGCAGCGCTTTTTCTTTGGAAAACAGGCCGAATACCATGCCGGGTACCTTCCGATCTTGGATAACCACTCCGGCAGCCCTTGGGTAGGTCGCGAAACAAGTTTGCGAAACCCGCCCGAAACGATCTCGGCCGCCCCCCGGCGCGTACAATATCCGGCGATGAAGCTCCGGATTCTCCCGGTGGGGATGGCCGCAGTCGCTGCGGTCCTGGCGTGCTCGACCCCGGCGCGCGACGGCGCACGGCCGGCCGAGCCCCGGTCCGAGGCCAGGCCCGCCGCGACGGCCGACGACAACTGCGACTATCCGCCGTGCTCGTCGGCGCTGGCCCCGGCCGCGGCGCCGGCGCCCACCGCGGCCGCCCCGGCGCGGCGCACCGGTCCGGTCGCCGAGCGCGCCCAGCTGCTGCGCGAGGCCGCCGATCAGCTCGACAAGGCGCAGGCCGCCCTCGACAACGGCAACCGCAACCTCGCCGAGCAGCTGTTCTCGACCGCCGAGCTGCTGGTCGGCCCCGACGTGCTCGCGCCGATCGCCCGCCAGTTCCGCGAGGGCGCGCCGCCGCGCGTCACCACGCCGACCCAGAAGGTCGACACCAGCGCGCCGCCGCAGCCTCGCGTCGCCGGCAGCTCCGAGGCCGAGGACGAGAAGGAGCACGTCCCGCCGCCGCGCGTCGAGGGCAGCCTGACCGGGATGATGCAGATCGACGGCCACGCGGTCGGCGGCGCGTTCGGCCTGGTCACGCTCGAGCCGGTCGACGGCAAGTGGAAGCCGCGCCCGCCCAGGCACGTGGCGCTCGAGCAGCGCAACCGCGAGTTCCTGCCGCACCTGATGGCGATCTCGGTCGGCTCGACCGTGTCGTTCCCCAACTTCGACCCCGTGTTCCACAACGTGTTCTCGACCTCGCCGACGAGCCCGTTCGACCTCGGCCTCTACAAGGCCGGCGAGACTCGCGAGTTCCTGTTCCCGAAGGAAGGCATCGTGCGGCTGGGCTGTAACCTGCACGCGAACATGAGCGCGTACATCGAGGTGGTCGCCGCGCCGGCCTACGTCGTCACCGACAGCGACGGCCGCTTCGCGTTCAAGCACCTCGCGCCGGGCAGGTACAAGCTCAAGGCCTGGAGCGAGCGCAGCAAGGCGCCGATCACGCAGGACCTCGCGATCAAGGCGGGCAAGAACCAGGTCACGGTCGGCGTCACCGGCGATGCGCCGGCCGGCCCGCAGCCCGACAAGTTCGGAGGCAAGCGTGGCTAAGGGGTTCGTGGTCGCCGGCGCGATCGCCATCGTCCTCGGCGGCGCGGCGGCGGGGTACGCCCTGACCCGCAAAGCGAGCGGGGGCCTGACCGACGCCCAGAGCAGCGCGATCGACGGCGCGGTCAAGCAGCTCGACAGCGACATCACCGCCGCGCGCTCGACGGTCCACACCAGCGCGAGCCAGCTGTCCGGCCTGATCACGGTCCGCGCCGCGGTCGTCACCGACGCCGGGACCGTCGCCGACCAGGTCGCGCACGGCGAGCTCGCGTTCACCCTCGACCCGGGCCTCGTGCTCGAGCTCGGGCGGGTCGTCAAGGCGACCAGCGCCGTCGAGGAGCTGATGGTGCTGCCCGCCGGCGCGATGAAAGTTGCGCACGCGGGCATGGTCGGCAGCTACGTCGAGCTCGTCGGCGACCAGCTGGTGATCACCGAGGTCGCCCGGGTCGAGCCGAAGCAGGACGCCGACAAGCTCGCGGGCTTTCTCGCGGTCAGCCGGCCGCTCGCGCTCGCCCCGGTGGTGAAGCCGCTCGTCGAGGCGGGCGTCGCCGGCAGGGTCGAGATCGGCGGCAAGTCCGCCCCGATCGGCGCGATGCCCGCCGACGCCACGCCGGTCGCGCATCCGCTGGCCTCGCAGAAGGACGCCCAGCTGATCGTCGCCGGGTCGCCGGGCCAGGCGGCCATGCCGGTGCCGATCCTCGTCGGTGGCATCGGCGCCGCGACACCCGCGCGTTCAAGGCGATGCCGACCCAGCCGACCACGCCGCCGGGGACCCCGATCGGCCACGCCCAGACCCAGCTGTCGCAGCACCACGCGGTCGCCAGCGGCACGCCGTCGCCGGTCGATCCCGGCGCGTCCCAGGTCGTGCCGGGAAACCTCGGCCCCGGCTCGATGATCGGCCGCTGGGAGGTCGTGCGCCGACTCGGCTCCGGCGGCATGGCCGACGTCTACCTCGCGCAGGCCCGCGGCGACGGCGGCTTCGAGAAGCTGGTCGCGATCAAGGTCATGCACGGCCACCTCGCGCGCAGCCAGCGCGCCGTCGACCACTTCCTCGACGAGGCCCGGCTCGCCGCGCGCATCCACCACCCCAACGTCGTCGCGATCCAGGACCTCGGCAAGATCGGCAATGACTACGTCATCGTCATGGAGTACGTCGAGGGCGTCGACCTCGAGCGCGTGCTGATCTCGGCGCGCGCGGGGGAGCGCCCGGTGCCGCTCGCCGTCGCGCTCGGCATCCTGTGCCGGATCTGCGATGGCCTCGACGCCGCCCACCGCGCCACCGCCCCCGACGGCTCGCCGCTCGGCATGATCCACCGCGACGTCAAGAGCGCCAACGTCCTGGTGTCGCGGCAGGGCAGCGTCAAGGTCGTCGACTTCGGCATCGCCAAGGCCGCCAAGCAGGTCCACTTCACCGTCGCCGGCGAGACCAAGGGTACCCCCGCGATGATGGCGCCCGAGCAGCGGGTCGGCGACCAGGTCGACGTTCGCGCCGACGTCTATTCGGTCGCCGCGGTCGGCTACGAGCTGATCACCGGGCACGGCGTCAACCTCGATCTCGCCTCGCTCGCCCACCTCGGCGTCGAGAACTGGCCGCACCTGCCGCTACCGTCGAGCCTGCGCCACGGCCTGCCGGCCGAGCTCGACGAGATCCTGCTCCACGCCATGGCGTTCGAGCGCGAGCGCCGGCCCGCCGACTGCGCCGCGCTCGGCGCGCTGTGCGAGGCGGTCATGAAGCACTACAACCTGGTCGCCGGCGACAAGGACATCGCGCGCTGGGTCGAGGGCGAGCTGCGCCTGCTCAGCCCGGCCTTCGTCGGCGCCACCACCAGCTTCACCAAGTCGCCGTCGGCGTAGCCTGGGCGCGCGGCGCGCAGTCTGGTCGCAGTCAGCTGGCAAAGACCGGCACCCACGCGGACGCCACCGCGTTCTTCCGTCTCCCTGTGGACGTCACGGATTCGTCGGGCCACCGTAGGTCCCTGCTTGGTGGCGCGCGATGTGCCCGGGGGTTGTCGCCTCGCTGGGCCAACCACGTGGACGGCGAGTTCCTTGCGTGCCGGTTGGAATTCGTGTCGGATTTGCGCTGGACTGTCGCCGTACCGAGGTGAGACGACGCTCGCGAAGACATCATGGCGGATCCCGGGTGGCCATGCGCCGGCTCAACGCCGCGTACGCCGCGCTGGCGGCCGCGCGCGCCGAGCTCGCCGCCGCGAGCGTGGTCGGGCAGTTGCCCGCGCGCGGGCATGCACACGCGGCGCTGACGGCGCATCGCGACCGGCTGCTGGCGATGCCCGGCGTGCTCGGCGTCGGGCTCGGCGTCGGCGCGGCGCGGCAGCCGATGATCTCGGTCTTCGTTCGATCGGACGGCGCGGACGACCGCAACATGTGGGACGAGCTGTCCGGGGCACAGCTCCGGGTGGCCGGGCGCGGGATCGGGGTGGAGGTCGTGCCGTTCGGCGGGCTCAAGCCGGTGCCCCAGCCGGTCTCGGTCGCCGGAGGGCCGGATCAACGCAAGGCCGCGAAGGCGATGCGGCTCGCGCCGGGGGACGGCATCGGGCAGGTCGATCCCGCGACGCGCGCCACGCTCGGCGCATTCGCGGTCACCGCGGATCAGGCCCCGGTGGCGATCACCGCGATGCACATGGTCGGTGCCTCCGAGGTCGAGCCAGGCGACCAGCCGATCGATGTGGTGCGGCGCGTGTCGATCGACGATCAGGGCATCCGGATCGGCGCGATCGATCGCGGTACGCTGACCCGGGTGGATGCGGCGCGGATCCTGCTCGATGACGGCATCGAGACCACGTCCGACGT
>VBLP01000384.1:0-1776 GCA_005887925.1 Deltaproteobacteria bacterium
TGATCCGCGGATTGGCCTTGGGCAGGTCGGTGCCGGCGTAGTCGCGCAGCGTCCAGAACGGCAGCCGCGCCGCGCCCGCGCTAAACCGTGCCACCATGCCAAAGTGCGAATACTCCTCGATCTCGAGCGTGCCGCCTTCGACCGCGCGGCGAAATGCGTGCAACGAACCCACGCCTGGATTCCCGGCCCACGAGAACACGAGCTTTTTCGCGCAGCCCGCCGCGATCATCTGATCGTAGATCAGATCGGGCGTGAGACGGCATAGCGTCAGGTCGCGGCGCCGCTGGCGAATGATCTCGTGCCCCGCCGCGAAGGAAATCAGGTGGGTGAACCCCTCGATGACGACGACGTCGCCGTCGCGCACGTGGCGCGCGACGGCGTCCTGCATCGACACGACCTTTGACGTTAGTCCGAGATCTCGTGCAGGCACTCGTCGATGATCCGGAGGGCGGTGTCGACGTCATACTCATCCACGACGAGCGGCGGTGCCAGGCGCAGCGAGCTTTTTCCGCAACCCAGGAGGAGCAGGCCCTTTTGGAAGGCCCGGTTCACGATCTCGTGCGGCACTTCCGGCGCGGGCTCGCGCGTCGCGCGGTCCTTCACGAATTCCACACCGACCATCAGCCCGCGCCCGCGCACGTCCCCTACGCCAGCGTATTTATCCTGCAGCTTGCGCGCGCCCGTGATCAGGCGATCACCCATCTTCACGACGTTGGGCAGCAGCTCTTTCTCGACGATGTCGAGCGTGGCGAGCGCCGCGGCGCAACACACGGGATTGCCCCCGAACGTGGTGCCGTGCGCCCCGGGCTTCCACTTCATGATCGATTCTTTCGCGATGATCGCGCCGATCGGCATGCCGCTGCCGAGTCCCTTCGCCGACAGCAGGATGTCCGGTTCGATGCCTTCGTATTCGCACGCCCACATCTTGCCCGTGCGGCCGACGCCACACTGCACTTCGTCGCACACGAGCAGAATGCCGTAGCGATCGCAGATCTCGCGCAATTCCCGCAGATAACCCGCCGGCGGGACGACGTAGCCGCCCTCACCCTGGATCGGCTCGACAAAAATCGCGGCCACGCTGTCCGGCGGCACTTTCTTGACGAACAGCTCCTGCTCGATCCACGAGGTACAGCGGGTCGTGCACTCCGATTCGCCGCGGCAGTACTCGCAGCGATAGCGATAGCCGTACGGCACGTGATGGATCTCGGGCAGGAACGGCCCAAACCCCGAGCGCTGCACCGCCTTGCTCGCGGTGAGGCTCAGGCCGCCGTAGCTCCGTCCGTGAAACGCGCCCAGGAATCCGATGATGGCCGGGCGTCCCGTCGAATGCCGCGCCAGCTTGATCGCCCCTTCGACGGCTTCGGTGCCCGAATTCGAGAGGAACACGCGCTTCTTGCTCGGACCCGGCGCGAGTTTCGCGAGCCGCTCGCACAGCGCGGCGAAGCTGTCGTAGTAGAAGTCGCTGCCGCAGATGTGCAGGAACTTTCCCGCCGCTTCCTGCACGGCTTTCACGACCTTGGGGTGTGCCCGCCATGAAGTCGAGGAAGCGATTGCCGTCGACGTCTTCGACCATCGCTTTCTCACCCCGGGCAACCGCGAGCGGATATTCCTTGGGATAGGACGTCGAGGCATAGCGATCCTGCCGCTCGACAATCGCCCGGGCCTTGGGACCGGGCGGCGGCACGACGATGCGCGGATAATCGCGAGTGAGTGGGCTCATATCTCGAATACTCCTGTCATACGCGAGCCTTCAGCCTCGCAGTGGTCTTCTCGAGG
>VBLP01000384.1:1818-5754 GCA_005887925.1 Deltaproteobacteria bacterium
CGCAAATCGCTCCGCAAATTTCGCCGCCCGCGGGAAGGGGACCCGAGTCGCCTTGTCTTCGACGAATTCGATGCCCGCGAGGAGGCCGCGCCCGCGCACGTCCCCGACGTGCGGCAGGCCGGTGAGCAGCCGCAGCCGCTCGTGCAGCACGCGCCCCATCTTGGCGCAGCGCTCGACCAGCTTGTGCTTCTTCAGGTACTGCATCGTCGCGACGCCGGCGGCGCAGGCGACGGGGTGGTGCGAAAACGTCTGCGCGTGCATGAAGCTGCCGGAGCCCTGGGCGATCACATCCACGATGCGTTCGGGGGCCGCGATCGCCGACAGCGCCGCGTAGCCGCCCGAGATCCCCTTCCCCAGCGTCATGATGTCGGGCGTGACGCCGTAGGGCTCGGTCGCCCACCAGGTACCGGTCCGGCCGGCGCCGACCAGCACCTCATCGGCGATGAAGAGGACGTCGTGCCGGTCGCAGATTTCACGGACTCGCTTGAAGTACTCGGGGCGCGGCGTCGATCCGCCGGTGGACGAGCCGCCGACCGGCTCGGCGATGAAGGCGGCGACATTGTTTGCGCCGATTTGCGTGATGGCCTCTTCCAGCACGGCGCCGCTGCAGACGGGGCACGACGGGTTCTTGCCGCCGCACTCACAGCGATACGGATACGACGCGGGAATGCGGTGCACGTCGACGAGCCAGGGGCGGAACATCGCCTTGTAGGCTTCGCGCGCCGACGCCGAGAGCGCGAGGAGGGTACTGCCGTGGTAGCCCGGGGCGAGCGCGATGATCTTGTTCTTGTCCGGCCGTCCCCGGTCGATCCAGTACTGCCGCGCCAACTTGAGCGCGGCCTCGACCGCCTCGGACCCACTACAAAGGAAGTAGAGCTTGGAGAGGTCTCCCGGCAGCGTGTCGGCGAGCTCGTCGGCGAGGTTCTCGACCGGCCCGTGCGTAAACATCGTGCCGGAGAGGTAGCCGTACTGGCGGCACTGTTCGGCGACGGAGCTGGCGATCTCGGGGTTGGAGTGACCAAGGTTGGCGACGTACGCGCCGCCGACGGCGTCGAGGTAGCGCTTGCCGCGCTCGTCGATCAGCCAGCATCCTTCGCCGCGGACGATCTTGGGATACTCGTAGCCGAGCTTGCGGTAGAAGACATGGCTGTTGGGGTAGCGATGCGCGGTCACGAGGGAAAAGGTACGGTCACAGGGCAGAAGGGGCGAGCATTGCGGCTCACCCCCGGCGAACGCCGGCCACCCCTTCACGCTGGCGCTGGACGGATTGTTTCGACCGGTCTGATCCCAAACCGGCGCTGAGCTCTAGGGCGTATTGAAGGGGCCAGCCGGGCCGTATTGTTAACGACCGACCGCACCACGCCGAACACCAACCCCACTGTCGTGACGGCTTGCCCGATCCAGAAGATGAACATCCAACGGATGATCCGTGCCTCGAACGCCGACATGCGGGCTTCGACCCGGCTCTCGAGAAGCTCCAGCTTCGCGTTCACTTCGGCGCGAAACCGCTCGAGCTTGGCGTCCAGCTGAGCGACGCGCTGGTCCAGCTTCGCGTCAAACCGCGCGAAGTTCGTCTCGTTGAGCTCTTTCAGCTCGGTCCGATACGTCGTGTCCACCTGGTTGAACCAGTTCACGAGCTCATTCGTGATGTCGTCGCCCAGCTTCTCGTAGAACTTCCTGGACAGCGTGGCTGTCACCGGCATCGAGTGCCTCCCCTCGAATTCGGTGACAGCCTAACGATACGCTCGGCCCAAGTGGCAATCAATCTGTTGCAAGGACGACCGTTTCGCTGCGTTACTGCGGACTCGGCCTCCTCGTCGACATCCAGAGGTCCTGGGCGCCGTAACCACCGGCCCGGTTCGACGTGAATATCAGCGTTCCACCGTCGCGCGACAGGCTCGGCTGCGATTCGATGTCCGGCGTGTTGAGCGGGGCGTCGAGATGGACGGGCCCCGACCACGGATCGTGGATGCCCTGTCGGGTGAACGACCAGATGTCGAAGTTGCCGAATCCCCCATCGCGGTTCGTCGACAGGAGCAGCTCGTGTCCGTCTGCACGCATCGCGATCTTCTGATCCGCGACCGGGCTGTTCAGCTCCGGGACGATCACGGCCGGCCCCACCGGCTCCCCCTCGTTGGTCAGCGACACGCGATACATCTCGACATTGACATTGGTCGGCGAACGATTGAAATAGAGCACGGCGTCTGGCTCACCGCCTTCACGAACGTAGTATGCACCATTCTCGGTGCCCGCCGTGTTCACGTCCGGCCCGAGGTTCACGGGGTCGCCCCATGTGTCGCCGTCTGCTCCCGTGCTGACTCGCGTCGACACATAGATGTCGGCGCTGCCGAAGCCACCGCTGCGGAGGCTGAAGAAGAACAGCATGCGCCCGTCGTCCGACAAGGTGGGCGCGCCCTCGCCGGCATCGCTGTTGATCGGCGCCCCGAGATTCGCCGGCGTCTCCCAGTCGCAGGGCACGCAGCTTCGATGTGACACCCAGATGTCATTCCCGCCGAGCCCGCCGGGTCGAGCAGATACGAAATACAGAGAGAGCCCGTCGGGCGAGACGCCGGCGTTGCCATCGAGCGCGCTGGAGTTGATCAGCGGACCGAGATTGACGGGCTCGGACCATGCGGCGTTGTCGAAGCGATCGGCTTGCAGTGCGAACGGAACGTGCCGTGGATCAGCCCCACACGCCGCCACGCCGAGAAGCCATACCCCGAGAAGCATTCGTTGCGTCGTAATCATGGTAGCTCCGTTCTTCACTGGGGAATCAGCCGCACGTTGTTGACTAGGATCTCGGTCACCGTCCCGTCAGGGGCGATCAGGCGTTCGCTCTCGGCGAGCACCCGTGCGCTCCCGCCGCCGACGAGGTTGACGATCCCCTGCGCGCGAAAGCCGAAGGCATTCGCGCCACCGCCCGCGTTGTGCCGGTCGTTATCGGTGGACGTCAGGGTGCCTGTGCCCGTAGCGATGGGACTGAGCTGACAGAGATCCAGGAAGCCTGTGAACGGCGATGGTATGGGGCTGTAGACATGGATGTTGACGTCCCGCAGAAGGCGCACCTGGTGCAGCACATCCTGCAATTCGCCGGCGGTCTGGACGGGCTGGGGCTCGGGAGCGAAAGGGCCGCCGCAGCGGCGCAGCGCGTGGACGCCGCCTGCCGGCGCATTCACGACGATGACCAGGTCGGTTGACACGTCGGCCCAGACGAACAAGAGGACCGAATCGCCGCGGACGACGTTGGGCAAGTCCGCCGGCCCGTTCATGAAGTCGAATTGCGCGCTCCGCGCCGGTCCGGCCGTGGTCGGATCCTCGCATGCGGTGGCCAAGGAGGCGGATTGCTCGCCAGTCGTTAGGGTTGCCCCAAGACCTTCACCGGCATGTCGGTCATTCTCCAGCAGTAGGCCAGGTTCGACGCAGTCACTCCGCAGAGTTGCCCTCCAGCGCTGATCATGGCGAACGTGAGGTTGCCTGGGACCACCGTAGGAGTGAGCCAACCTTCGCCCCAACAATAGGCAGTCCCTGGGTTCGTGACACCACAGGTAAGTCCGAATCCCGCACTCAACGACTTGAAGGTGAGGCGACCGCTGACCGCAACGGGTGTGCGAACGAAGGCGGGGGTTGTCGTCCCGTCGCCGAGTGCACCCCCGTCGTTTCGGCCCCAACA
The DNA here is from genome assembly GCA_005887925.1 of Deltaproteobacteria bacterium. Classification (GTDB taxonomy): domain Bacteria; phylum Myxococcota_A; class Polyangia; order Haliangiales; family Haliangiaceae; genus JABFXX01. The sequence goes on from VBLP01000384.1 coordinate 5,489, forward strand.
GTAAGCCACACCACCAGTGGTCAGACCACAGGTATGATCGAAGCCAGCGCTTACAGAGGCGAATGTGAGCCCGCCCTGGACGGCAACCGGACTCAGGTGAGACGTAGAATCTCCATCGCCAAGCTGGCCGGCGGAATCATCACCCCAGCAATAGGCCGCTCCCGAGTTGGTAACGCCACAGGTGTGATGCGCCCCCGCACTCACCGAGACGAAGGTGAGGCCGCCCAAGACGGCCACCGGGACTCCAAAACCTGTGGAGTATCCGC
>VBLP01000384.1:5797-12214 GCA_005887925.1 Deltaproteobacteria bacterium
AAACTGAGTCCACCTACCAGCGTGGGAGTCCATGCGATCGAATTAGTTGCCCCATTGCCGAGCTGCCCGTACCCGTTCTGCCCCCAGCAGTAAACCTCGGCCCCGTTCGTCACGCCGCACGCATGGTCGTTTAGGTCGCCGGTGCCGCCGGCGTCTACTGTGGCGAAAACCAGCCCCGCCGTGATCAGCCCGGGACCCGTTTGCGGAACCGTGTAACCAACCGAACCTGTCTGTCCGGCCGTGAAATACGGCCAACAGTAGGCGGCTCCCGCGGTCGACACGGCACAAGTGAGCACTGGCCCCGCACTCACGGACTGAAAGCGAACCGTCTCGGTCACGGTAACGGTTGCAGTGTCGCTGAGTCCGGCACCGGTCGCGATGATCCCTGCCGTGCCCGGGCTAACCGCAGTCACCCATCCAGCGGAATCGACAGTCGCAACGCCGACACTAGTGCTTCGCCAGGTGAACGAGTTTCCGCCTAGATAATTCCCCTGAGCGTCCTGAAAGAACGCGCCGAGGAGAATTCTTGTTTGCGGCAACAACGTTGCCGAATCGGGATAGGCCTTCACCGAAGCAGGCGGCAGCGGCGGCGCGATGACGCCTACGAATAGGAAGTCCGTCGGACCTCCTCCACCGACACTTGCAGTGACGGTGTAGAAACCGAGCGCGAGAGCGGTGAGCCGACCGCTCGGCGAGACGGCGAGCCCGCTGGAATCACTCGAAGACCACGTGACCGGCTGGTCGACAAGTTGGTTCCCAGCGGCATCGCGCACCGTAACAGTCACCTGGTCAGTCGCTCCCACGCCGTAGAGGAGGAGGCGCGAATCGGGCGACGTCTGGATCGGCGCGGGCGGTCCGATGACCGACGCTCCCGTGGTGAACTCAACTGTATCGGGCATAGCGAGCGCGTCGCCGGTCAGGTCACGGATTTGCGTCGTAACGACGAGTTTGTACGTGACTCCAGCCGCGAGCGGTGCGTCGGGCACGAATGCCATACTCACGTGATTCGCGTCGAGGCTCGGGTCGAGGAATCGAGCTGAGCCCGACACTTCAGTCTGGCCGCGCAGCAGACGAACCGACCCGGGGGACTCGCTCGAACCCGCGATGGGTTCGTCGAAGACCACCACGATGGCGGCGTTGAGCGGGTGATCGCGCTTCCGCGGCGGTGGCTGGGTCCGGACAACCACGGGAGCCTGCATGGCTGCAACGCGTAGCCCAATCGTCCGGATGGTCGCGCCGCCCACTTCCTTGATCGCAACCTCGATCGAGTCGCCCGAGCGCCCAATGACCGAGACAGGGTCGAAGCCGCCGTCGAAGACCGCTATCTCGAACGAGCCCGCGCTTCCAATCCGCCGGATCGTGGCACGCGCGCCGCCCACGACGCTGCCCGGCGTCAAGGAGACGTACGCGATGCTGTCGACCGCCGCAGCTGCTGCGGCAGATGCGAACGCGCCGGCGCCGGTTCCCGATGCTACGACGCCAACCGCAATCGGATTCGAGACGATGAGGCCGCTCGGCGGCGGGGGTGGGGGCGGAGACGGAGGTATCGGTGGCGTGGGGCCGGCGCTGTCTTGGCACGCCCCCACCCACGCGATGGCAAACACCGCCACGCACGCGAATGCGATGATCGGGCGGGCAACTGTTCCTTCAGCGCGCACAGCGACGCCTCTCCTGGTCAGCGATATGCGACCTCACCGAGTACCCGCCATGCTCACAATCCCGCCAGGGGATATTTTGCATCTCACCGCTCGCTGTCCGGCCCGCCGAGCCTGGTGCGTGTACTCACCCAGAGGTCGAACCGGCCTTCGCTGCCGACGGTCCCTTCGCGATGTGCCGAGTGGAAGTACAGCGCCGTCCCGTCAAACGACAGGCTCGGATCGCCGTCCGAGAACTCGCTGTTGACCGGTGCTCCGAGGTTCACGGGCGTCGACCACGGGTCCGAGGTGTGGGCACGCGTCGCCACCCAGATGTCGGTCTGCCCAAGCGTGCCGGTGCGATCGGACGTAAAGACGATCTCGAGCCCGTCCCGGCGAATGCACGGCGCCGTGTCTTCGAACGGAGAGCTCAGTTCCGGCACCAGAGCCGCCGCCCCCCACGTGCCGTCGGCGAGACGCGTGCTGACGTAGATATCGGTGCCCCCCACCCCGCCGGCGCGGTTCGACGCGAAGTTCAGCATCGCCGCTCCGGTCGCGTCGTCCTCGTAGTAATCAGCGCCGGTTCCTCTCGCGGCCGAGTTGACGCCGCCGCCGAGGTTGACGGGAGCCTCCCAGCCCGCGTCGTCGCGCTGGTCATGGCGCCGTGACATGTAGATGTCGGCCTGCCCGAATCCCCCGGCGGCGCCGCTGTTGAAGAACAGTCGATGTCCATCGATGGAGAGCTCGGGCTGGTTCTCGCCGCCCGCCGTGTTGATGGCGGGCCCCACCGACTGCGGCGCGCCGAATGCGGCGTCGCTCGTCGGACGACGGGCAGCCCAGATGTCGAACCCACCAGCACCGCCCGCACGCAGCGACGCGAAATACAGGCTCAGGCCGTCCTTCGAGATGGCCGGAGCCATGTCTTCGACTTCGGAGTTCACGAGCGCGCCGAGGTTGACCGGAGCGGACCACTCGGAAAAGCGCGGCGCATCGGACGCGAGCTGCGCCTGGAGTGATGCTGGTGCGCCGGCGTCAGGCGGCGCGCTGGTCGCATCGCTGCGACAACTCGTGAGGGCGAGCGCGAGGGTGAGCAAACCGACGACCGTCTTCATGAGGCCTCCAAACATTGGGGTCACGCCACGTTGGACGGACGCTGGGGGCTGGAATGCTCGTTGGACGCCGGGGCGCGCAATCCGCTTACTGCACCACGACGGTTCCGACCTCCCCATGCGTGAAGTCCGTCGAGTGCAGGGTGCAGCGGTAGCGATACACGCCAGGAGTGGCAAACGTGCGGAAGTGACGGATGGGGTACTGCGTCGGTGAACTGGTCGGCGGATCTGGGTAGTCTTCGAACGTCACGTTGTGCGCCCGCGCTGAGGCGCATTCGCCGAAGAGCCAGGCCACCGTCCGTCCGGCTGGCACCGTCACGTTCGCCGAGTCGAAAAGGTTGAGACAGCTCCCTGTCGCGTCGTCTGACGATCGCCGTCACAGCGCGGGTAGTGAACGTCATCTGCGGAGAGCCAAGCAACTCGCTGGCCGTGGCCGTCGCGGTCTGCGTGCCTTCGTCCGGCCCGAGGGTGTGAGTGGCAGACGCATCCCCGGCAAGAGTCGTGTCCTCGGCAGGGGTGATAGAGCCCCCGCCCGTCGTGACCGCCCAGTCAATACGTGTTCTCGTCGTCAACGCCGTGTTTCCGTATGCGTCGGTCGCTCTCACTCCGTAAGAGGTAGGCATGCTTACAAGGCCCACGGAGCTGTTGCCCCACAGGGGCACCAGCGTTGTGGGGTTACCCGGATTCACCGTTGCCTTGAAGCGCACGGGCGACCCGGCCGCACCGGGGACGGTCGCTTCGACCAGCGGGCTCGCGCCGCTGTAGGTGATAATGCTGCCTAGAGTCTCCGACACCGACGCGATTCCTGTGGCATCGGTGATCGTAGTGGTTGCGGAGAGTGTACCGCCAGCGGTCTCCAAGACAGCCCACGAGATCGCGACGCCGGGCGCCGGCGCGCCGTAGCGTTGGACGAGGACGCGCAGGGGGATCCTGAGCGTCGCGAACACCGTGTCGGTCTGCCCATCGCCGCTATTTGTCGGCGCCTTTTGGATCGTCACGGGCGCAGGCAATTGCGCGGTGACAGGTGACCACGCGGGGCGCGCTACCCCGAACAATCCCTCCGGTGAGCCGCCCAGACGAGTGAGGCTCGATCCGTCGTCATTTATCGCCCACAGCTGTGCTGATGATGTACCAGCGCCCTGGACAAATGCGATCCGTTGATTGGGAGACCAAGTGGGTTGCGACCCTTCGGTCAACCGTGTTGCTCCAGAACCGTCGGCGTTCATCGAGTAGATCACGCTGTAGTTACCCTCGCGATATGTCCCGAACACGATCTTCGCGCCGTCTGGCGACCAAGCGGGATCGTGATCGCTCGCGTTGGGGTCGCTCAGTCGGCTCAATCCCGACCCGTCCGCGTTCATCACGTAGATGATGTTGCCCGCCAGCGTGAACGCGATCCTACGCCCGTCCGGCGACCAGGCGGGCGCCAAGGCGCCCTGAATGTTCGTCAGCTGTTTCACGCCCGAGCCATCGGCGTTCATTACGTGGATCTCACTTGTGCCGCTGCGATCGCTCACGAACGCGATCCGGCTGCCGTCCGGCGACCAGTCTGGATCCCAGGCCGACGCGGTTCCGAACGTCAGCCTCGTAAGGCCGGACCCATCGACCTTCATGCCGTAGATCTCTGTCTTGGTGGTCGTGTCCGTCCCGGCGCCCGCGAACGCGATCGTGCGACCGTCCGGCGACCACGTGATCGCGCGGCTCACTCCCGAGCGCCACACGACGTTGTCGGCGAGCACCGTCGGGAACGATCCGTCGGCGTTCATGATCCAGATCTTCTCGATGGCCTCGAACGCGATCAATCCAGACGAAGTCCCGGGAAGCGACGTGACGACCTTGACGGCGGCGGTGCCGCTCTTGTCTTCGGCGGTCGCCGTGATCGTCGCGATACCGGCCGCGATCGCTGTGACGATTGCCGTGCCGTCCGGACGCCCGGTGACCGTTGCAACCCCGGCGTCACTCGAGCTCCAACTCACCGTGCCGAGAGGAAGCAGACCGCCGGCGCCATCTCTCAGCACCGCAGTCAACGTGGTCGTGAGTCCGGTGAGAACCAACGCCGAGTCGGGGGCGACCTGCACCGATCCGAGCTCACCGACGCGCACCGCCGCCACGCCGGCCTGGCCGTCCACTTCGGCCCGAATGTGCGCTTGACCAGCGGCAAGGCCGGTGACGAGGCCCGCGACCGACACACTCGCAACTGTGGGATTGTCGCTCGACCACGTCACGGGCCGCCCAGTCACTGGGAGCGCCATCGAATCGAGTGAAACTACATAGAGTTGCAGCTGAGCTGTCGCGCGGAGTGTCGCCGTATCCGGGTATACCCGTACCAAACTTGTCGGGCCGACGACTGCCGTCCCGGTCCTGAACGGGACGCTCGTGTCCGCCGAGAGCGGCTCGTTCTCAAGGTCCCGAACAGCGCGCGTCACGACCAATCGGTAGTCGGTGTTCGGCTCGAGTGGCGCGGCGGGGGTGAACACAACCGCGGCTGTGGTTCCCCCGAGCAGCCCCACCGTGCCCGTGACTGGCGTCGAACCACGCAGGACCTGCACGGACGACGGCGTGAGCGAGGCGGGCGCGATCGGCTCGCTGAACACGATGACGATGGCCGCGTTGAGGGGGACATCACGTTTCTTGGGGGGCGGATCGGTCCGTACGACGACCGGCGGCCGAGCAGCAGCCACCGCGGCGCGCAACTGAAGGACCGTGCCACCGACGCCGTCGGTGACCAGGACCTCGATGGAGTCTCTTACCTGCGCATCCACGGGGACAGGATCGAACCCGCCATCTGTCACTGCGGTGGTCAGCGAGTTACTGTCGCCCAGACGACGAACGATCGCCCGGCTGCCGGTTGGGACCGTCCCGGGTGCAAGGGATACGTAGACGACGTCGGCGCCGTTCGCCAGCGCACCGCTCGCATGGACCGGAGCCGCCCCCACCGCGAGGCCAGTCCCCGGAATAGGGTTGGAGACGTTCAGGCCTAGCGATGGCGGCGGACACGCGGAGCACGGACCGCCGGGATTGTCGGAGCAGCCGACGAACCACGCCACGACGGTCACCGCCGCGAGGGCGACCCCAGCTCGCGCCAGTCTGTTCAGGTCGGCCTTCATGGCTGCCCCGCAACCTTCACCGGCACGTTGCTGCCGATGCCGATCCCCGCCGAGCCGTTGCCAAGCTGCCCGAACGTGTTGGCACCCCAACAGTAGACGATCCCGGTTGTCGTCACACCGCACGTGTGCGCCTTCCCCGCGCTCAACGAACTGAAGGTCAATCCCCCAGTCACGGCAACAGGAGCGGCGTTGTCGGTGTTGGAGCCATCCCCCAGCTGGCCGCGCGTGTTGCGCCCCCAACAGTACGCTGCCCCCTCCGCGGTGAGCGCGCAGGTGTGGTACTCTCCGGCAGTCAGCGAGATGAAGCTGAGTCCACCGGAAACGAGAACGGGATCGGAGCCGAAGAATTCGCCCCAGCAATACGCTGCCCCTGCGTCCGTGAGAGCGCACGTGTGGTAGTAACCGGCCTCGAGCGCAACGAGACTGCGCCCACCGCTCACGGGTTCGGGGACGTCCGAGCTGTCCATCGTTGAACCGATGCCGAGAGCGCCGTAGAAGTTGTCGCCCCAGCAGTACGCCGCCCCGGTTGTGACGAGACCGCAAGTGTGATACGTCCCAGCCGTCAAC
>VBLP01000385.1:0-11170 GCA_005887925.1 Deltaproteobacteria bacterium
GTGCGAGCGGCTGCGCCGGCGGCGCTTGGCGGCGTCGAGCACGCGGTGCCGGGCGATGCCCAGGAGCCAGGTCCGCACGGTCGAGCGACCGGCGAACCGCGGCAGGTCACGGAACGCCTCGATGAACACCTGCTGCTGGATGTCGTCGGCGAGCGCGGGGTCGGCGAGCGCGGCGCGGCAGTAGCGGTAGCCGAGCGCGAACAGCAGCTGCCCGACCTTCTGCGGGCTGATCGGCTTGCCCCGCGCGGTCAACTTGGCGGCCAGCTTGCGCGTGCTCTTCGATGTCCAGCGCAGCGGCGACTCTGGATCGCCGCGCGTCACCGGCTCAACCAACAACTCAAACGCCGAGAAGGGCGCATCCGCGACCGTCTCCCGATCTCCGCACTACGGTCCTCGCGACGGCGCTCGTCCATCCTAGCCTGCCACGAGTTCGGGCAGCGCAGTGAGGTTCGTGCCGGCGATGATGGCGTCGACGCGCGTCTGAATCTTGACGTGGGCGGCTTCGAGCATCTCGAATGCAGCTGTCTGGTGCTCCCACACTCGTTGATGGGTCTGGCGTTCCTTGACTTGGATGCTTCGCAGGTCAACGGTCGCATCGCCGATCGCCATCATGTGTCGGATGAAGTCGTCGCCCTTGACGTACTGCAAGAGCTTGTCGGCACGCCGTTCGCGGTCGGCAGCGCTCCCCGACGTGCCAGCGACAACTACGAGCGCCTGGCGCAAACAGCGAACCACACCCGTGACGATCGCCGGATGCACCACGGGGACGTCCCGCACGAAGCAGAGATACTTGTTGCCCTTGGGGAACGCGCTCGATACGAGGACTGCGTGGGAGGCCCGGTGGAAGGAGCGCGACTTTCGGGCCTGCGTGATGTGCGCATTCGACCACTGCCGCACGTTCTTGCACTCGTAGACGATAAGGCCGCACCGCTTCCCACGCTCGATCACCTCGTGACTGATGTCTGCGCATCCGCGGCCTTTGCCGAGGCGCTTGATCTTGTCGTGGGGGAAGGCGCTCTTGAGCACCTCGATGATCTCGGACTCGCCGATCTCGCCGCGCTCGTCGGCCGTCATCTTTTCCAGTCGCCGGCGGTAGTCGTCGATCTGGCGCTTCATTGCGTCGACCTCCTGCGCGGTTCTCCGCTGCTCCGCCGTGCGCGCCCTCGCTGCCGACGCCTCCACCTCGGCTCGGAGTCGGCGCCTCTCGTTCTCAAGTTTTTTGTGTGCTTGCGCCTCAGCGTCGCGCCGGGCTCGATTCGCGGCGTCCTTCGCGTCGCGGGCGCCCTTCGCGGCTACCGACGCGAGCCGTTGCTCGTAGAGCTCCCGATCCGCTGCTCGCAATCTTTCCAGGTTCTCGTGAACGCGAGCGGCGGCTTTCGGATCGTCGAGTGGTTGGCCACAGACTGGGCATTTCGGCATTGTCGACTTCCTTATCCGGTGAGGCGACGGAACCCGCGGTTTCACGACATGCCACAGCGCCCGGAATTCGCTCCGGATGCGTGCCGGCTCGAATCGCCGCGGAACCGCGGGGTTCCGAGCGCGCCGGCGACACGGCCACCGACCATGCAATCCCGCCGCGGAGGGGCCGATAACTCCGGCATGTGTATCAACCGTGTCCAACGTGCGCGCGGTCACGATGCCGTGAGGAGCTCGCGTGCCGGGCCTCAGTACTTCACGAGGATCGAGGGATCGCGATAGCACGTCGCGCCGTGGTCGGCGTAGTCCGGTGGACAGTAGTCCTGCCAGCACACCGGACCGACGCCGACGAAGCCGGCGCGGCATGGCGTGTAGCACAGGCCGGCGTCGTACTGCATGCCGCCCGAGCAGCTCGTCGGAACGCTGCCGACTCCGCGGCCGTAGTTGTGCTTCTGGCACGACACGCCGATGTCGGCCGTGCCGGTTGGACAGTCCGGCGTGCACACGCAGCAGCCGAACGCGTGAAAGCTTGCGCGGCACCTCGGGTAGTAGAGCAGCCGTTCTGCTGGCAGCCGCCGGGGTTGTCATGCTCGCAGCGCCGGCGTGCGCCACCCAGATCGAACGGCGCATCGCCGAACTGCCACGGATAGCCGGCCCCGCGGCTTGGCGCAGTACGCGCCGTCGTCGCGAAAGCCGTTCGGACAGCCCTGCCAGCACACCGGCCCGACACCGTGATAGCCGGACTGGCAGATTGGATAGCACAGGCCGGCGTCGAGTTCGCGACCCGCGCCGCACACTGTCGGCGTCGTGCCCACGCCGCGGCCAAACGACTCCTTGGCCAGGATATTGTTGAGCCGGCAGGTCGCGCCGTCATCGTTGTAGCCGGGCGGGCACGACGCGGGCGCCGGCCGCTTCGACATCGTCGCGTTGATGCACTCGGCGTTGCCGGCGCCGTGGAGCGCGCACTGGGGCTTGAGGTTCGGCCCGACCACGGTCGACTGGACCTCGCCAGCGCCGCCAAGACTGACCGCCTGCGCGCCGGGGCCGACGAAGAACGTGTACTCGGAGGCGTGCGCGCTGACACCGCTCGCAACGACAGCGACGACGGCTGCGAGGTGTTTCATTGTGAGATCGTTTCATAGCCGCGCGGCCCGAGTGCGCGCGCACACACCGAAAAACTGCAATCGCCGACGCTGAGACTGAGTACAGCGCGATTGCGAGCATCTCAGCAGGAATGCAATGCCGAATGATGTTGTGCGAACCGATCGCCGTGTGCGGTTGTTCAATCACCTACCAGTCCGGAATGGCGGACGAGCAGCGGCAGTGTAAAGTGTAAGGCAAGCGGGGGCGACGTAGTGGCCGTGTGATGATCGGCGCTGCTGGAGTGCGACCGAAGCGTGACGACAGACGACAGTCGGTCGGGCAACGTAAGCGGCCAGAGCCGGTGCAGGACGGCGCTCGAGTGGAGCTCGGTCGCGCGTGGAAGCGCGAAGGTGACGTGGATTCGTCGCGCGGCGGGCTTGGCAAGGGCGATGCGGACGTCGGACGGATGCGTTGCGAGGAGCTCGGCAGCGGCATCGAGCCAGACGTGGCGATCGAAGCCCACACCCTACGAGAACGCGTGCTCGTCCCTCCGGCCAACATGGTCGCGCTTCGCCGCGGCGTTGTCGACGCCACCAGATGCGGAGCACGCGTCGGCTGATCGGCGTGGCAACGACTGCCACGACCTGCGCGTAAGACTACAGCTGCATTGTACCACGCTGGCCGCCAGGTCAGCTACTCGTCGTCGCGCACGGTTACTCCACGCCGTCGTCGCCGCCGGTCGGCGTGCCGCCTCACGGATCACGCCGGCCCGCTCGTCGCGGGCGTCGATTACCAGCCACGGGCGGGTACGTGTGCTCCGGCTGGACCCGCCGCCCGGGATCGGCCGCCCATCCGCGGCCCCGGCCGACGGCGAATGACCCGCAGCCGACGTCGATCGCGCGGGCTCGGAGGCGACGCGTCGGCGACCGAGCCCAGCTACTCTCCTACCGGGAGGCGCAGGGCAGCCAGCACGGGGCAGCCTTGACAGTCCACCTCGCGATCCGCACTGCGATCAGAGCGGTCCGGGCAACCGCTGCAGCATGGCGCAGCAGCACCGAGCGGTGCACCTTGACTGGTTGCGCGCCCCGGCTGCGCGCGGTCTGGTCCCTCGATCGCCGCCGCCAATCGCAGCGCCAACTCGCCGCGCGCGTATACAAGCATGCCATCTCGCAGGGGAAGTCATACCTACGTGACCACGCCGGAGGACTGGACACTCGAGTGGCGGCCGCGGCCGGGCCAGGTTCAAGGCAGGCCATGACATTCAAGCCACATCTCACACTGGTGGGTGGAGACCGGTCTACGGGGTCTACGGGAGCAGGTCGTAGCGGAGATCGGCGGGATCGGTGGCATCGGCTTCGGCTGCCCGCTGATCCGATAACTGCGCAAGAACGCGTCATCGACGCCCTGACAAGCGCGTCAGATTCCTCTGATGTTCCTCGCCGCGTGTCGTGGAAACGCGAGTGCCGTCGCCACCATCGCACTATCGCCGAGGTCCTTCTTGCAGAAACACATCATTCTGTTCCTGGCCGCGAATCCTAGCGACACCGATCGGCTTGCGCTCGATCGCGAGGCACACGCGATCCAGGTCGAACTCGAGCGCAGTGGCCACCGCGAGCGCTTCGAGTTTGTGACGCGATGGGCCGCCCAGCCGCTCGACCTGCTGCGCGAGTTGCGCAAGCTCAAGCCGACCGTCGTCCACTTCAGCGGTCATGGTCGCAGTGAAGCGACCAGCGGGTTGCGACGCGACGGTTTTACCCGCCGGGATGTGGTGGATGTGGTGGGCGAAGCGGGTCGCGAGCGAGAGCAGCCACCGCAAGGTCTGTTCTTTCAAGCTGCCGATGGTCAGTCGCAGTTCGTTTCGGCCGCCGCTCTCCAGGAGACCTTCGGTGCCGCCGGATCCTCCGTCAAGGTGGTTGTCCTCAACACCTGCTACAGCGACTTGCAGGCAAGCGTGCTCGCAGCGCATGTCGATTACGTCGTGGGAAGTAGCGGCGCAATTCGCGATGACGCCGCCCGCAGCTTTGCGATCGGCTTCTACGGCGCCCTCGGCGAGCGCGAGTCGATAGCCAGCGCCTTCAAGCAGGGCCGCGCAGCGATCAGCTTGGAAGGACTCCGCGAGAGTGACCGGCCCCATCTCTTTCACCGCCGAGGTCTCGATCCAGAGATCTGCATACTCACGGATCCCGCGATTACCATCGCCAATCTTTCCAAGTTGGATAAATCGACTATCCAGCAGCATATTGCGCAGTACACCCAACTGCTCAGAGCCGCCCCTCAAGATCGAGACGCTTTGCTCGCTATCAGCGTTTGTTACCTGCAACTCGGTCTGTTCGAGCCTTCCGAGCGCTTCCTTCGTCAGATGATCGAGACTCATCCCGCTGATCCTTCAGGTTACTGCTATCGCGCGATCTGCCAGCTCAAGGGCAAGCGACCACGGACCACGTCACTGCCGGTGATCCGTGAGGCGGAGCAACTCGTCGCAACCGCGTTGCAGCTCGACCCGACGAACGGCAGCTACGACGTGCTGCTCGCAGCACTTCGCCACGACTACTACGTAATAAATGGTATGCGTGTCCCCACACCAGTACCTGGAGATTTGATAAAAAGCGCCAAAGCAAAGCACATCGATCTCGGAGAGATCGAGCAGATCCTAGACTTGATAAAGTTGAGCCACGAGCCTGTAAAACGGTGGCTCTTCTCGTGATCGAGGTCGATGATTGCTAACACATCGTAGTACGGAGGGAGCCAGGAATGCGTGAACAGATCGGTCAACAGATCAAGAAGTACTTCAGGCCGTTTCCGAAGTGGGCCGTATGGATGATCGTCATCGGGATATTCCTTAGCACCATTGGAGTAGGCTTGCTTATGATCGCGATCGGGATTTGGGCCCTCATCTCCTGGACCAAACGACCCAGCGATGCCGAGATGGACACCGGGTTCGAGCAGGACGTCCGCGTGCTCCATGTCAAGGCGCTGACCAAGACCGGAACCGACACCTCCGACCTGGTCGCGGAACCGGTCATGGTGACCGGCCCGAGGATAACGAATCGAGCGAACTGTGAGCTCTCGTTCAGAAAAGGAAAAGACAATATCATCCGATTCACACCAGTGAACGTGACGATCATCAACTTCACGGCTCACCAACTCGTCGTGTACGGCTGCGCCCTCGATCTCACCACAGGGAATGCGCTCAACGAGAGCACAGACGAGTACTTCTACAACGATGTCGTATCGGTCTCCACCAAGACCAAGAGCTTCAGCGTTCAACTCGAAGGTGGCAAGACCCTCCAACTCGACGCCGCCGAGATGTTCGAACTTACGACCTCGGGGGGAACTTCGGTCGAGGTCTTTCTGCGCGATCCCAAGGTCATTCAGATGATGGGCGGCACTGGCGACATCCCAACCACCCGGGCAGAGCGAGCGATCCAATCCGTCCGCAAGATGTTGCGGGAAAAGAAGAGCGCGCTCGTGGCCTGACGATCCGCATGAAGCGACCGGACGCCCGTGGAGGCACACGGCCTGCGACGATATGTGCAGCTGCGGCGCTGCAGCTGAGTCATGGCCGCGAAGCACGTCGCTCACCAGCGCGCTCGGAGCGCCGACGGCCACGGCGTGCCGCGGCATGTAATCCACCAGTGCAGCTGCACTCCTGATAGCGGCTTCGAGCCATGGCCGCGCGGGCTCCGGGCGATACATCAGAACTGCAATGGTGACGCGAGGTGGCCCAGGATCGCCAGCAACTCGCGGTCTTGCACCGACGCCGTCGTCAGGTCCGGAACACGGGCGCAGCGTTCGCGCAGTGAAGACAACAGCCAGCCGCTCACGCGCGTGCCGATCCATGTCCGCAACGTCGTTGATCCCCGCCGCACGCTCGGCCTCCGGTCGCGTATCGAGCGCAGTGTCGACCTTGTCCATCGACAGATGCGCTGCCGCCGCCAGTCGCGCGCGCGGCCTGCATTGACCGCAGCCATGGCGCCTGGGTCAGCAGGTCGGTGATCACTGAGCCTGAACACCGGTTCGCTGACGCAGCCGCCATGGTAGCCTCGCTCCGAGATGCGCTGAACGCCTCGAGTCAAGCAGTGGCAAGGGATGATGAACGGGTAGATATTAGTGAATCGGTAGATATTAGTGAATCCGCAGATACTGATGAACGGGCAGATGAAGAACACATCTGGTCCATGCTCCCGTCGGCATCTCGAAATGAGTTGGTTATGCAGCTGGAAGGAGTGTCGACTGGAGGGGTGGCGGCCGATCTCGATGTCATCGGCAGGACACATTATGCGGCCTTGTGGGCCAGCCTAACCTCGACACCGCAACCGGAACTCCCGCAGGTCAAGATCCCTGGGCAGTCGGTCAGCATCTCCAGTCAGTCGTTCCCACTCTTTCAGACTTGCTCTGGAATTCAGGTATGATTCCAACCAAGCGCGGCGTCAACCGCCGCGAAGTCCGCGGGTGTGATGTAGCCGCGCGCGGGCGATGCGCAGCGCTGACGCGCTTCGCTGGCGTTGAGGGCGACCGACTCGGCCGCGCGGCCGATCTCGTTGGCGAGCACTTGCGGCGCTGGCGGACCTTGGTCTCCACTGGGGCGAGCTGCTCCAGAACCGTGAGTGACATCTCGAGTGTATCGAACATCGGCAACCTCCTCGTGATTCGCCCCGAGCGCCGGGGGCCGTCGTCGCCCGTCGCCGCCGCGGAGCGCACGTCCCATGACGAGCGTGGGCAGCAGCGGTAGCCGAGGCGGCAGCGGAGGCGGCCAGCGAGTCACCGCTCGAAACGGGCCTCGATCAGATCGCGCAGCCGGCGCAGGGCGCGGGACACGCGGGCCTGGAGGGTGCCGGGGTTCTCGCCGCTGATCTGGGCCATCTCGTCATAGGACAGGCCCTGCTGGAAGCGCAGCAGCACGCTGGTGCGCGCCGGCTCCTCGAGCTCGTAGACGCACTCGACCAGGACGGACAGCAGCCGGGTCTCGTCGATCCACTCGCCGGGGAGCGCGCGGGGATCGGCGTGCTCGGCGGCCGTGGGTGCGCAGGCGTCGTCGAGGTGCGAGCGGCTGCGCCGGCGGCGCTTGGCGGCGTCGAGCACGCGGTGCCGGGCGATGCCCAGGAGCCAGGTCCGCACGGTCGAGCGACCGGCGAACCGCGGCAGGTCGCGGAACGCCTCGATGAAGACCTGCTGCTGGATGTCGTCGGCGAGCGCGGGGTCGGCGAGCGCGGCGCGGCAGTAGCGGTAGACGGAGGTGCCGTGGCGCTGCATCAGCCGCTCGAGCGCGCCCCGGATGTCGCCGCCGCGGACGAGCTCGAGCACGTCGTCGTCGGGATCCTCGGCGCGCGGCAGGATCGGCATGGTGCCGCGCGCGATGGTGCGGCGCGCCGACCGGGCGGCGTCGGGCCGGGTCTCGGCGCGGGCGATGTACTCGGCCGAGCTGACGAAGCCGAGCACGGCGTCCTGCAGCGGCGCGCCCTGCATCAGCGCGACGACGCGCTCGGGCAGCTCGGCCCTGTCGGGATCGCGGCCGAGCAGCCGCTGGTGGAGCTCGGTCACGCGCTGCGCGCAGTACTCGGCGCTGCTCAGAAATCCTCGGATCACCGCCAGGGTGCTCGTGCGCTGATCGAGCGCGGTGAGCCAGATCGCCTTGCTGTCGGGATCGGAGGCCCGGCTGAGCAGCCGCTGGTACATCGACTCGATGAAGGCGGCGGTGGCGGGGTAGAGGGTCTTGTACTCGAAGCTGTCACACATCCCGGCGATGACGTCCTGGAGCGCGAGGCCGGCGGTGAGCGCGGTCGTCCACGCTTCGAGACCCGCGGGATCGACGTCTCGGTCGAGCAGCGCGCGGTGCAGCGCCGCGACCTGGCCGCGGCAGTACTCGTCCGACAGCGGGCCAATTGCCGCGGATCTGGATGGCGACCTACCAGATCTACGTGCAGTGCGCGGATCCATTGCCGCGTGGGCGTCGTGGCGCTGACGCGGCCAGCCTCGTCGACCTCGTGCATCCCTTTGAACCTTCGGTCACCTTGCATCGCCGGAGGCTTGAGCACTCTTCATGCCAGCAACGGCGCGGGCTAACCGGGCGTCATCGCGGCCACGCGCGGCGCGGATCGCGATCCCAGTCCAGGAATCAAGACTGCGCACCGCTTCGCGGCCAGGTTTGTAGACAGCCGGGTCAGTCGCGCTTGAGCTCGAACATTCGGATGAGGTTGTAGATCTGCGATCGCGACACGTCGAGCATGCGCGCGGCCTCGAGGATGTTCCAGTCGGTCGCCGACAGCGCGCCGAGGATGTGGTTGCGCTGGAACCGGCGGGTCGCGCTCTGCAGGGTCGCGCTGGCCTCGCTCGACGACTGCGGATCGTCGGGGAACATGTCGCGGCCCTCGATCTGAGGGCTGCCGCGCATCTCGGCGAGGATCGCCGCGGACTCGATGCGGTGCGCGAGTTGCCGCACGTTGCCGGGCCATTGCGCGGCCTGGATCGCACGGATCGCGCTGGGGCTGAGCGTCTTGCGCGGCAGCTGATGGCGATCGAAGACCTGGTGGAGGAACTCGAAGCTGAGCGGCACCAGGTCCTCGGTGCGCTCGGCGAGCGACGGGACGCGGATCTCGAGGACCTGGAGGCGGTAGTAGAGGTCCTCGCGGAACTTCTTCTCGGCGATCGCGGCCTTGAGGTTGACGTTGGTGGCGGCGAGGACGCGGACGTCGGCGCGGCGGGCCGTGGTGCCGCCGAGCCGGTAGTAGGTCTTGCTCTGGAGCAGCTGCAGGAGCTTGGTCTGCGCGCCCGGCTCGAGCTCGGCGATCTCGTCGAGGAACAGCGTGCCGCCCTCGGCGGCCTCGACCTTGCCCTTGACGGCGTTGCGGGTCGCGGCGGAGTGCGCGCCGGGCTCGGCGCCGAACAGCTCGTTCTCGAGCAGCGCCTCCGGGAGCGTGGCGCAGTTGATCTCGACGAACGGACCGCTGCGCCGCCGCGACGCCCGGTGGATCGCGTTGGCGAGCATGGTCTTGCCGACGCCGGACGGCCCGGTCATCAGCACGTGGACGTCGAGCGGCGCCGCGAGCCGCAGGCGGTCGATGACGTCGCCCATCGCCTGGCTCTTGCCGCGGATCGCGCCGAACGGATCGTCGGGGTCCTTGGGCCGGGCGCGAGAGGTCGCGGCGGCGCGCCCGAGCAGGCGCTCGACCGGGCCGCTCAGCGCGCGCGCGAACAGCTCGACCTCGCGCTGGACCACCGCGTCGTAGGGCTGGAACTCGCGGACGCCCTGCTTGCCCTGCAGGTAGACGACGCCGACGTGCGTGGTCTGGCCGATCGGGACGCACAGCACCGCCTCGAGCTGGTGGCGCTGCACGCTCTCGAACGCGAGGAACCGGGGGTCTTCGGCGGCGTTGGCGGTGACGATGGTCTTGCCGGTCGCCATCGCCTCGCCGATGATGCCGCGCGATACGGCCGACGAGATCTCGGTCACGCGGTCGCCCTCGCAACCGTGCGCGACGACGTGCGGCGCGGTGTCGATGTCGTCGTCGATCACCTCGATCAGCGCCTCGCGCGCGCTGACCTGCTTGACCAGCACGGCGAGCGCGGCGCCGAGCAGCGCCTCGAGGTTGTCGTGGTCGGTGAGCTCCGCGAGCGCGCGGTAGAAGTCGCGCTCGCGCGGCAGCTTGTCGAGCTCGGTCGTCACGCCCGCAGACTAACGGCACACGGCGCTTGATGGTAGAGTCTCGCGGCGCAACGGATGCTGAGCGCGGCGCAACGTGACGCGTACCTCGACGCATGTCGGGCTGCGGCCGTTGGCCACATCACGGAGCTGATCGGGACGCGCGACCGCGGCCACCCCGCCTACCGCGCCGTGCTCGACTATCCGCTGCGCGAGGCCAAGGGCCTGCGGCCGGCGATCGCGATCGCGGTGTGCCGCGCGCTCGGCGGCCGGCTCGCCGAGATCGTGCCGACCGCGTCGGCGTTCGAGCTGCTGCACAACGCGTTCCTGGTCCACGACGACGTCGAGGACGGCTCCGAGCTGCGCCGCCATGCCCCGACGCTCGCCGTCCAGCTCGGCGTGCCGCTCGCCGTCCACACCGGGGACACGATGCTGTCGCTCGCGCTCGAGCCGCTGCTCGACAACATGCGGCTGCTCGACCTGGGCCGCGCGCTCCGGCTGCTCGGGCTGATCACGCGGGTCATGCGCAAGACCGCCGAGGGTCAGGCGCTCGAGCTGACCTGGATCGCCGAGCAGCGCTGGGACATCACGGCCGACCAGTACGTCGAGATGGTGACGCACAAGACCGCCTGGTACACCTTCGCCGGCCCGATCGCCGCCGGCGCGATCGTCGCCGAGGCCCCGCCGGCGCTGATCGACGAGCTGTCGCGGTTCGCGATCGACCTCGGCGTGGCGTTCCAGGTCCGCGACGACATCCTCAACCTGCGCGCCGAGCCGTCGGCGACCGGCAAGGAGAGCTGGGGCGACCTGTGGGAGGGCAAGCGCACCCTGATCCTGGCGCTGTTCTTCGCCCGCGCCGCTCCCGAGGACGTGGCGTTCGCGCGCGCGCTGCTCGCCCGGCGCCGCCCGGGAGCGGGAGCGGACCCGGCGGCCGCGCAGCTCGATCGCGCGCTCGACCGGCTCGGCGATCGCCTCGCCCCCGACGTCCGCTCGGCGGTGCATGCCGCATTTTGCGACATCGGTCGCGCGGCG
>VBLP01000385.1:11223-21819 GCA_005887925.1 Deltaproteobacteria bacterium
CGGAGCGCTGGGCTAGCATCCGCCCCACGATGGCGCCCTCGATCCACCGTGATCTGATCGAGTCGATCCTGGAGTTCACGATCACGCGCGAACACTGAGGAGGGAGTGATGGGGGAGTCGGATGATGCCAAGCATGGGGCCACCTCTCGCAAGGTCGGCAAGATCCGGAACCGCGCGCTGGAGCTGCTCGCCGATGCGTCGCTGCACGCCGAGCGGGTCGGCGCCGCCGCCGCCAGGCTCGGGCTGACCCCCGATCTCCTCGACGGCATCGGTGACGACCTGTACGAGGCCGCGGTCGCCCAGCTCGACATCGCGTCGAAGATCCTCGAGCGCTCGCAGGTGATCGCGGACCGCCTGTTCGATCTCGGTGCCGGCCGTCTCGAGCCCAGCCGGCTGATGCGGGTCGACGTCGAGGGCAGCAAGCCCGCGAGCGTGCGCTTCGTCGTGCGCAACGCGTCGGCGCGCGCCGCGCACGTCGAGGTCGAGGTGACCTGGGATGGCCCCGGTGAGCTCGAGGGCCACGTCGGGCGGCCCGAGCTCGCCGCCGACCGTGAGACCTGGGTCGAGGTCCCGGTCCCGGCGAGCCACCTGGCGGGGAAGAAGGTCTGGGCCGGCACCGCGCGGGTCTGGCTGAGCTACGAGGATCGATACCGCGATGAGGGCAAGGAGGCGCCGGGCAAGGAGGCGGAGGGCAAGGACGCGCAGGACAACGCGGCGCAGCGCAAGCACGGGCGGCGCAGGGTCGAGCTGCCGCCCCGCGACTTCGAGATCTGGGTGGCCGGCGGTGAGTGAGGCACGCGACGAGCTCGTCGATCGCGCGATCCGGCAGCTCACGCGCGCGATCGTCAAGCATCCGATCGCGGCGCAGGCGGCGTATCGCGCGCTGGTCCGCGAGGGCCGCGCATTCGCCGCGACCGACGAGGGCCGCCGGGTCCGCGATCAGCTCGCCGGCTCCGAGCTGGTCGCGCGGCTGCGCACCGCGTGGCAGCTGGTGACGCTCGGCATGCTGGCCGACGACGCGGCGCCGGGCGCGATCCCGTCGGTCGTGATCGAGGGCCTGGTCCAGGCGGCGCTGCGCGAGCGGTTCGAGGCCCGGCTGCACGATGCGATGCTGGCGCGCGCGGAGCCGCGGTGACGGCGGCTGCCGCGCTCGATCCCGCGTGCGCGGGCGACGACGCGTTCGTCGACGCGCTGGTCGGCGTGGACCGGGTGTGCCGGTGGCTCGGCGCGGAGGTCGATCGCGCGGAGGTCGATCGCGCGGCGGCGACCGCCGGCGGCGATCGCGATGCGGGCGGTGATGGCGATGGCGATGTGGATCCCGACGCGGCGGCCGAGCTCGACGAGCCGCTCGCCGCGGTGCTCGGGCTGGTCTCGCTGCGGACCACGCTGTCCCTGGTGATCGCCGCGCTGTGTGGCGACCCCGGCGACGCCGAACCGGAGGTCGAGGCCGCGTGGTCTCGGGAGCTGTTGCGATGACCGAGGGCGAGAGGTCGAGCGCGGGGGAGCGGCGCCGCCTGGCCCGGGGGAATCCCCGCGGGATGACCGCCGCGCGCCCGCTCGTCGACCAGCTCGCCGAGTGCCTCGCCGGCGCAGACTACAACCGGTTTCCAACGAGCACCGCGGCCGCGGCCGCGTTCAAGCAGTGGGTGCACGTCGCGGTGGTCGATCCGGCGATCGCGCTGGTCGCGAACTTCAGCGCGATGCGGGCGCCCGATGGCTCGACCGCGCACCGGCTGGTCGCGCTCGTCGAATCGAGCGCGGCGCCGGCGGGTCCCGGGCTGCGCGGCTGCGTGCGCGGATTCCCGGCGGAGCACTGCGCCATGCCGGCGGGCCGGACGTTGCTGCGCATGGGCGCGAGCGAGCTCACCACCGCAGGCGATCTGCACCGGCTCGTGCTCGACGAGCCTGACCTGGCGCTGCGCGCGCGGCTCGACCTGCGCGCGGTCGCGCGCCCGGCGGTGCTGCACCACCTGCCGCTCGGGGCCGGCGCGGCGTGCCACTGGGCCGTGGTTCCGCGCCTGGTGGCGAGCGGGACGATCGAGCACGCGGGACGGTGCCACGCGGTGGTCGACGCGCCGGCATATCGCGACCGCAACTGGGGCTCGTTCCGGTTCGGCGATGTCGCATGGGACTGGGGCTACGTCGCGGCGCCGGCGAGCGGCCCGCCGTGCGCGCTCGCGTTCGCCCGGCTGATGGACGCGTCGCGTACCCACGTGATCGAGCAGCAGCTCCTGGTGTGGTGGGGCGCGCGCCTGCTCGCCTCGTTCCGCGATCGCGAGGTCCAGCTCGCGACTGCGGGCGCGTTCGACGGCGCGGTGGCGACGATCCCGCCGGCGCTCGCGCTGTGCCGCCCGGGGCGCGCGACCGACGTGCCCGAGCGCGTGACCGTCACCGCCGCGTCGTCGCGCGGCCGCGTCGAGCTCGGCTTCACGCGGACCGCGACCGCGCGCATCCTGGTGCCCAACGAGGTGCGGCTGGGCACGACCGCGATCTACGAGTCGTTCGGCGACGTCGCGGTGGCCGGCCGCGCCGACGGCCAGGACCTCGCGCTCGCCGGGCGCGGCTTCTTCGAGTGCGTCCATGCCTGAGACGTTCGGCGAGTTTCTGGCCGACAGCCTCGCGGCGATCGAGCGCGAGGCGCCGGCGTGTGCGCGCGCGATCGCGGCCGCGCTGGGTCCGGCGGTGATCGAGCTCGTCGTCGACGGCGAGCGCATCGCGATCCGCCCCGGCCCCGAGATCGCCGTCGGGCGCGCCGCGGAGGCCGCCCCGTGCGCCGAGGTCGCGACCACCGCGCGGGCGCTGCTCGCGCTGCTCGACGGCGGCGACGAGCTGTACCCGGCGATCGTCGACAACCGCGTCCGGGTGCGCGCGGCTCCGCGCGACGCCGAGCGGCTGTTCGACACCATGCGGTGGTTCGTCGAGGGCTGCGCGCGCACCCGCGCTGCCCCGGAGCTCCTGGCGGCGTACCGCGGCCGGGTCGATGCGAACGTATAGGAGGCGGACATGACGGACGGCTGGACACACAAACAGGGCGACCGCCGGCGGGTCGTGGTGATCGGCGCCGGGGTCGCCGGGATGACCGCGGCCCACGAGCTGGTCGAGCGCGGCTACGAGGTCGAGGTCGTCGAGATGGCGCCCGATCTCCACGACAGCAAGCGCCCGCGCCTGGGCGGCATGGCGCGCACGGCCTGGGCGAGGGTGCCGTCGCCGCGGTTCCAGGCCCCGCTGCGGTTCCGGTCCGCCGAGCTCGTCCGGCCGATGCCGCGCGCCGGCGCGGGCGGCTCGCCGGTGCAGATCAAGACCGACATCGCGCCGCTGTCGATCGTGGTGCCGCTGCTGGACGCTCTCGAGAAGAAGCCGGTCGTCGCCGCGTTCGTCGCCGCGCTGCGGCCCGGTGAGCCGCTGCTGGTGATCACGTCCCGGCCGCTCGGCGGCAACGAGGAGGAGCAGCTCAAGCTCGTGCTCGAGCACCCGTTCCAGCTCACGGTGGCGCAGACCAGCGCGGCCGACGAGGGCGAGGCGACCGCCGCGGGAGAAGCGACCGGCGCGGGCACCTCGGGCCCCGTGCCGCGGATCCAGATCTCCGTGGCGGGGGCGCGCGTCCCCGGCGAGCACGGCTTCCGGTTCTTTCCATCGTTCTATCATCACCTGTTCGACACCATGAAGCGGATCCCGATCGCCGAGGCGGCGATCGGCACCTCGGCCAAGGCCGTGGTCGACGACGTCACGCTGACCACGGACTCGGCGCGCAGCGTGTTCGATGCCCTCCTGTCCAACGACGTGATCCAGCTCGGGCTCAACCCCGACGGCAAGCGCGCGCGGTCGTTCGAGATCCCGCGGCGTCCGATGCACCGGCTCATCACGCGCTACACGGAGTACCTGACCAGCTCGTCCGAGCGCCGGAGGAAGTACGAGCAGCAGTCGTGGGCCGAGTTCCTCGGGCTCGACGACGGCGGCTTCAGCCCGGTGTTCGCGGCGCACGTCAGCGCCGGCGCGCAGGCGCTCGTGGCGATGAGCAGCGAGACCAACGACGCCCGCACGATCGGCTCGATCGCGATGCAGCTGACCCTCGACCAGATCCGCCCGAACCCCGGCGGCTACGTCGACGCGACGCTGCGCGGCCCGACGAGCATCGAGCTGTTCGAGCCGTGGCGGGCGTACCTCGAGTCCGAGAGCGTCGTGTTCACCCGCGGTCAGCTGGTCGGGTTCTGCGGCCACGGCATGGTGGTGCGCCCGGTGTTCGGCTGCCCGCACGAGCCCAACCCCGAGGACGGGTTCGACGTCGTCCCGATCGACCCCGCCGACTACTACGTGATCACCATCCCGGTCGACAAGTTCCAGGGGCTGTTCCGCCCCGACGGCCAGCCGATGGCGCGCTGGCGGTCCCCGGCCACCGCGCCGACTCTGATCGACCGCGAGGCTCTGCGCCGGGCCAACGAGCAGTGCTTGAGGCTCGATCGGCTCGAGCGCGGCTATCCCCCCGATCCGCCGGGCGAGCGCTCGGATGATATCGCCAAGCTCCTCGGGTTCGACACCGGGGACGTCGCGGCAGCGCCCGATGACGGCCCGCTGCGCTACATGTGCGGGATCCAGTTCTACTTCGAGTCCGACGTCAAGGTGTTCCTCGGCCACACGCTGTGTCTGGATTCGCCGTGGGGGGTGTCCTATATCTCGCAGTCGCAGTACTGGCAGGATCGTTCGCGCGGTCAGAGCGGGATCCGCGGCATCATCTCGGCGATCTTCACGCGGTTCGAGGTCAAGGCCGCGGACCGCAACGGCCAGGATGCCAAGCCCGCGCTCGCGTGCAATCCCGACGAGGTCGCCGACCGGGTGTGGACGCAGATCCGCGACAGCTGGGACGAGGAGCGCTTCGGCAAGCTCCCGGATCCCGACTACTACTACATCGACGAGAGCCTGCACTTCGACGGGCAGGGCTGGAGCAATGCCACGCCGTACCTGGTCAATCAGGTCAAGACCTGGCAGGACCGCGGCGGGCTGCGGGTCGACAGCGGCGACTACGTCTACCGGATGCAGCTCGGTCATACCGTGTTCGCCGGCGCATTCATGCGGACCTACACCCGGCTCAACACGATGGAGGCCGCCAACGAAAGCGGCCGGCGCGCGACCAACGCGATCCTCGGCTACGACCGCGATCACGACCGCGCGCCGCTGCAGTGCGCGCAGATCTGGAACCTCGAGGACCACGAGCTCCCCGAGGTCTCGGCGCTGCGCGAGCTCGACCGGCGGATCGCGCGGCGCGGCGGCGGCCATGTCCTGCGCCACGCCGGCGTCGAGGCGGCGCTGCGCGGCATCCCGTGGGACCTGGTGAGGTTGCTGCTGCCGACCGGGAAGGAGGACCGATGACGCTCGAGGAGCTCCGGCGCCAGCGCGCCCGCGACATGATCCGCGTGATCGACGACCAGCAGCCGCCCGCGCAGTCCGATGCCTCGGACTACGGCGCCGCGTCGGCGCGCGAGCTCGAGTGGCTGCAGCCGTTCTACACCCTGGTGGATGCCGGCGTGACCCGCTCGGCGACCGCGCCGCACCAGACGTTCGGCGTGGTCTCGCCGTTCTCGCCGAGCATGCTGGTCGTGATCTACACCGCGCGCTACGTGCTGTCGAGCGACGCGCCGCCGGGCACCAGGCGCGCCGTCTATACCGCATACGGAGCGATGCAGGCGACGCTGCTGCCGACCGCGCGCCACGGCCTGCTCTGACCGCCGGGTCTCAGCCGACGTAGACGCGGTCGATCGCCAGGAGCGCCTCGCCGGCCGACCAGCGGGCGAGCGCGTCGCCGTCGGGGACCAGGCCGAGCCGCCGCAGCGCCGCGCTCGCCGCTGCCGCCTGCGTGCGGCCGTCGGACTCGCGGCCGGTCAGCACCGCGATCTGGGCGTCGATCGCGGCGGCGACGGCAGCGCCGTACGCCAGCGTCGATCCGCGCAGCCAGCGGGCCTGCGCGGCGGCGTCGCGCAGCCGCCGAGCCCGCGCACGGCCCCGCCGCGTTCGCGCGGCGGCCAGCGCACAGCGCGCGCGCAGGTATCGCATGTCGCCGGCGACCGCCTCGAGCCACAACAGGCCCGAGCGCCGCAGCCGGCCCCACGCGGCGGCGATCGCGCGATCGGCCTGGTCGGCGTCGCCGTGGAACAGCGCGAGCGTGGCGCGCGACCACGCCTGGTGATAGGCCGGGATCGGCGAGCTCGCGTGGCGCGCGATCGCGCTGGCCTCGTCGGCGCCCGCCGCGGCGCGGTCGATCTGGCCGGTGCCGAGATAGGCCAGCGTGATGTGGCCGTGCAGACAGGGCAGGGTCGCGAAGCCGTCGCCGCGGGCCCGCGCGATCGCGAGCACGTCATCGGCGCTGCGCAGGGCCTCCGCGTGGTGTCCGAGCACCGCCATCGCGGGCAGTCGGAACGAGTCGAGCACCGCCTGCTCGTAGGCGCCGGCCTCCGGCACGCCGCGCCACAGCTCGCGCGCGCGCGAGGTCCAGTCGTGGCAGCGCTGGACATCGCCGGCCAGCCACGCGGTCGAGCCCTCGGTGGCGGCGACCCATGCGGTCTCGTACGGCTCGATCTGCGACGTCTGCTTGCGCAGCTCGGCCATCGTGCGATCGGCGCGCGCGCGGAACCGGCCGCCGAGCGCCGCAAGGAACGCCGCCTCGAGGGCCAGCGCGCGGACCACCCATCTCGGCTGGCCCGCGGCGAGCGCCTGGCGGGCGAACCGCAGGGTCAACGGGTAGGCGCCGACCGGGTCGTACAGCGACAGCGTGGTCGCCGATGTCCACAGCGTGTCGAGCCGCAGCTCGACGCGCGGCGTGAGCGGCCGGCGCGCCGGCAGCTTCGACGCGATCATCAGCCGGAGCGCCTCGTAGACGAGCCCGAGCATCGCACGGCGCGGCAGCCGCTCGCCGAGCGCGCGCAGCGCGTCCTCGAGCGCGGCGCGCCCGGCCTCGAGGTCGCCCGAGCGCAAGAGCGCGATCGCGCCCTTGTGCTGCATCGCGAGCGCGGCGCGCGCGTCGGCGGGGCGCACCAGGTCGGCCGCCTCGCGGTAGTGCGCGGCGGCGGCGCGCCCGTTGCCGGTGGTCGCGAGGTTGTCCGCCAGCGCCTCGAGCACCTGGGTCCGGGTCGCCGGCGCGAGCTCGCCGAGCGCGAGCGCCTTGGTGAAGTACGCCGCCGCGATCTCGAACGCATAGCGCCCCGCCGCGGCGTGGCCGGCCGTGATGCTGGCGCGCGCGGCGGCGTCGCGCTGTCCCGAGCCTTCGAGGTGCGGGATCTGCCACTCGATCGGCGCGCCCGTGTCGCCGAACGCGCGGGCGAGCTGCGCGTGTCGCGAGCGCCGGGTATCGGGGTCGAGCCCGGCGTCGGCGCGCCCGCGCAACGCATCGTGATACGGCTGCGCGCAGTCGCGCTCGTCGAGCGAGATCAGGCCCTCCGCCGCCAGATGTGCGGTGTGGCCGCGCAGCCGCGCGCGATCCGCGAGCACCCGGCCGAGCGTGGCGAGCGGCACCGGGTGCTGGGCGAGCGAGACGCACTCGAACAGCACCCGCGCGTCGCGGTCGAGGCCATCGAGCGCGGCGCCGAGCGCCGAGCCGACTTCGACGGCCCCATCGCCGCCGTCGCGCGGCGTGTGGCGGGCGAGGAACTCGAGCAGGAACGCATTGCCGCGGCCGTCCTCGAGCGCGCGCGCGATCGCGGCGTCGGTCATCGGATGGCGCGCGGTGTGCGCGGCGAGCAGCGCACGCGCGGCGTCGTCGGACAGCGGTCCGAGCGCGACCCGCGGAAACCCGGCCAGCCAGTCCTCGCGCTCGCGCCACGGCAGCGGGATCGGTCGCCGGCTCAGCACCGCGAGCAGCGGCGCCGCACCGGCGTGCGCGATCATCGCCTCGAGGAACAGCAGGCTCTCGTAGTCGGCCCACTGCAGATCGTCGATCCACAAGACGACCGGCCGGATCCCGGCGAGCCGGCCGAGCACCGCGGCGAACGCGAGCTGCGCCTCGCGGCGGACCTCGATCGCGTCGCCGACCGCCGGCGCCCGGCGCACCGCACCGTGCAGCGGGCAGCCGGCCGATCACCTGGGCGAGCTCGTCGATCATCGCATCGATCGCGCGCAGCGGCACCGACTCCTGCGGGCGCGCCGCGCTGCGCAGCACGAAGCAATCCGCCCGGCGGCCGGCGAAGAACGATCGCACCAGCGACGACTTGCCCATCCCCGACTCGCCCTCGACGACGATCACCGTCGGCCGGCCGCCGAGCGCGCGGGTGTACGCCGCGGCGAGCTGCGCGAGCTCGCCATCGCGCCCGAACAGCTCGAGCCGCCGTCCGGCGTCGCGCGGCTCGTGCGCCAGGGCGGCGGCGATCGCAGAGCGCGCGGGGCGGCGGTCCGGATCGGGCTCGAGCAGCGCCCACGCGAGGTCCGCGAGGTCGGCCGGCGCGTCGGGGCTGAGCTCGCGCACCTGCGGGAACTTGCGCTGCCGCTTGCGGACCAGGATCTCGGCGACCGTGCTGCCACCCGCCGGGACGCGGCCGGTCAAGAGCTCGTAGATCACGGCGCCCAGGCTGTACCAGTCCGAGGCGGGGCTCGGCGCGTGGCCCTCGAACAGCTCGGGCGCCATGTACACCAGCGTCCCCGCCATCGCCCCGGCGACGCCGGCGAGGCCGAAGTCGAGCACGCGGACCTCGCCGGCCGGGGTGACCAGGATGTTCGCCGGCTTCAGATCGCGGTGGAGGTGGCCGAGCGCGTGGAGCTCGCCGATCGCGTCCGCGACGCAGCCGAGCGCGCCGCGCAGCGCGCCGGCACCGGCGGTGCGCGCGTACTCGGTCAGCATCACGCCGTCGACCAGCTCCATCGTGAAGAACGCCGTGTCGTCGCCGACCACGAGATCGAAGAACCGGACCAGCCCCGGGATGTGGATGTCGGCCAGCGTGCGGAACTCGGACTTGATCCGGATCAGCGCGTCGAGCGACATCTCGCGGAACCGCTTGAGCGCGACGGTCGAGCCGTTTTCGAGGTCCACCGCCTCGTGGACGTCGCAGCTCGTCCCGCGGCCGATCAGGTGCACGAGCCGGTAGCGGCCGGCGAGGATCTCCGGTTCCCCCGACATGGTACGTCCGGGCCACAGTACGGGCAACCCGCGTGGCCGCCGCCGGGATAACGCTCGTGTAGCGTCACAGCTGCTGTCCGGATGTGCGGCCCGCGCGTGCAAGCCGCGGCCGAGGATCGGTGATAGCTTGACGGGGTGCCGGTCCCCGCCGAGCGGCGTCGCAGCTTCCTCGCGCGCCAGGTCGCGACGATGGCGCTGTCGCACGTGCAGGTCGACACGCCGATGGCGCTGGTCCGCGCGGCGGCGTGGTCGAACTCGCTGATGCGGATGGGCGTGCACCTGCCGCTGTTCGTGATCCACGACGTCGGCGTGATGCTGTCGATGTCGCGCGGCACCGGCGGCTACGTGCTCCGTCCGCGCGAGGCGCAGCTCGCCCGGATCAGCGTGCCGCAGGGCGCCAAGCCGCAGCTCGATCAGTATCGCCGGCTGCTCGAGAACATCGCGGCGAGCGAGGTCACCGAGCGGCTCGCCGGGCTGCGGCTGCGCGACGAGATGGTCGCGGTCCTCCTGTCGCGCATCCTCGGCGACACCTACAACCGCTGGCGCGATCGCAGCAAGGCGGCCGGCGCCGAGCCGCTGCCGCTCGACCTCGGCATCCTGGGCGAGATCGATTACGCCGATCACTTCCGCGACTTCGATCCGCGCAGCCTGTGGGGCTTCGTCGAGCACCTCGTCGCGCAGTCGATGCACATCTACACCCAGGTCGAGCTGATCGACCTCGACACCGTGCGCCTGCTCGGGCTGTTCAAGGAGGACAGCGCGTCGGGCTCGGAGGCGCTCGGCGGCGCGATCGACCTCGTCGACCTGTTCGCCGCGCTCGGCTCGCCCGAGGCCAACGACGTCGCGAACTTCTCGCTCGACCTCCTGCCCAGCGTGCTCGAGACCCGGCGCTCGACCGGCGCGCAGACCTTCGCGGTCGACGGCTACGCGTCGATCGAGCGCAAGGGCAACATCGACTCGCTAGTGCTGTCCGAGCTCGCCTACGACCGCGAGATCTTCGAGCAGAAGGTGGTCGACGCCGAGCTGCTGTACTACGGCCGCGACAAGCAGCGCGAGGACGAACGCCGGCTGCAGTACCTCTTGATCGACTGATCGGCGTCGATGCGCGGCCAGCGCCAGGTATTCGCCCGCGGCCTCGCGCTCGCGCTGATCAAGAAGCTCACGCTCGAGGGCGACGAGATCTGGGTCCGGTTCTTCGACTCCCGGCTGCACGAGACGATCAAGGTCGGCCGCTCCGGCCAGGTCCCGGTGCCGTACCTCCTGTCGTTCCGCAGCGAGCGCGGCCGCAACTACGGCAAGGTGTTCCGCCAGCTGCTCGTCGAGGTCACCCGGCTGCGCCGCGAGCAGAAGCGCCGCGTCGTGCTCTACACCATCACCCACGGCCAGTGCCACATCGAGCCCGAGCTGATCACCGCGCTCAAGCAGCACGCGTTCCTCTACGGCGTGGTGGTGCTGCCGTCGAGCGACCACCTCCCCGAGTTCGTGCCGCTGCTCGATCGCTC